>NZ_CP069370.1:3280000-3640000 GCF_019623905.1 Neotabrizicola shimadae
CGAGCCGCCGGGCCGCATCCGGGTGCTGTCGCCCTTCGACCCGATGCTGCGGGACCGGAACCGGGCCGAAAGGCTGTTCGGGTTCTTCTACCGGATCGAAATCTATGTGCCCGAGCCCAGGCGGGTCTGGGGGTACTATGTGTTCCCGGTGCTGGAGGGGGACCGGATCGTGGGGCGGCTGGATGCCAGGGCCGACCGGGGGGCGGGGGTCCTGCGGGTGCGGGCCTTCTGGCCGGAGGCCGGGGTCCGCTGGGGCGCGGGCCGCGAGGGCCGGCTGATGGCCGAGCTGGACCGCCTGGCCCGCTTTGCCGGCTGCGACCGGGTGGAACTGGCCCCGGACTGGCTCCGCGAGACCGTCCGAGCTCGGACGCCTGGTCCGGGTGTTTGATTTCAAGGGGTTGGCGGCGCGGATTAACTTGGACTTAAGAATTGTCCGAGGGTGGGGTCTCGTGCGGATGGTGCGTGCGAGCAGGCACCCTGCCGGGGGTGGAGGTGCGTGGTGGGTTTCACCCAGCCTGCGCTTGCTCTGGGGGTCATGGGGGCAGATCAACCGGGATTTGGGAATTGGAGGTTGGCCGACAATGCGACCTCTGACCGACGCCCCACGAAGTAGCCGCTGGCCTGCCTCCGTGGGTAGCAACCGCTTGCGGCGGCCGACGCAGCGATCTGTTTAGTGGAACTCCTGCCCGCCGGGTTCTGAAGCGATCTCGGCCAGCCGCTCGCGGACCCAGGCATGTGCAGGGTCATGCTGCATCCGTTCATGCCAGACGGCGATCTTGGTGAAGCCCATGACGGGAAGGGGTGGTTGTCGGACCACGATGCCCTCCATGGCCTTGGTCAGGCGCCGTGGGACAAGGGCAATGGCGTCGGAGCCGCGCACCAGGCTGAGCAGGACCAGGAAGCTCGGCAGGGTCGCAACGACACGGCGGCTCCGGCCGATGCGGTCGAGTGCCAGATCCGTTGCGCCCCGGAACTGCGTGCCGTCATGCGACATGATCGCGTGGTCCAGTGCGCAGAACGCATCCAGGTCGAGCCGGTCGGCCTGGGGATGGCCGTCACGCAGGATGCAGACATAGGTTTCCTCGAAAAGCTTGCGCGACCGCAGGGTATCGGCCGCCATGTCCGGAGTGACGAGGGCGAAATCGAGGCTGCCGCTGGCGAGATCGGCGGCAAAGTCTGAGGTGATCGGCCGTACGGCCACGCGAAGTCCGGGGGCGATGCGCCGCAGCACCTGCAACAGCGGAAGGATCACGGCGGCTTGGGCATAGTCGGTGGCCGCGATGCGCAGCATGCCTTCCGTCGTGGCCGGGTCAAAAGCCTCGGGCTGCACCAGTCCTTCGATCTGAGACAGGGTCTGCCGCAAGGGCTCTGCAAGGGCGATGGCACGCGGTGTCGGCAGCAGGCCGCGCTGCGCGCGCACAAAAAGCGGGTCGCCAAAGACATCGCGCAGGCGCGCGAGCATCCCGCTGACGGCGGGTTGGCTGAGGCCAAGGCGTGCCGCGGCCAAGGTGACCGAACGCGTGTCGATCAATGCATCCAGCGCCTTGAGCAGGTTGAGGTCAAGAGATGTGATATTGGTCATGCCGATATCAGAGCTAACGTTTGGCAATTGGACTTATGACAGGGCCACGCCCATCTTGCCAGTCATGACACCGCTTCCGAAGCGGAAGCCTCAATCGACAGGAATATCCCATGTCTGACATCCTCTGGCCGGCCGGCTTTGTCCCCGGCTTCACCGACAACTATGTCTCGAACGAAGTCATCGTGGCGGGCCTGACCGCCGCCGCAGTCTGGCCCTTCCTCGCAAGGCCCGCCCTTTGGCCGAGCTACTACCACAATGCCTCGGACGTCGAGATCCTTGACGGCAAGGGGCCCGAGCTGACCTTGGGCGACCGCTTCTTCTTCCGCACCTTCGGTTTTCCTGTCCCGGCCCGCGTTGTCGAATGCGTGCCGCCCGTCGATGGCCAGCCCGCACGCATCGCGTGGCATGGCTGGGCCGGCGAGGAGGGCGCACCGGATCGGCTGGACGTGCACCACGCCTGGCTGATCGAAGACCTGTCTCATGGCCGCGTGCGCATCCTGACCCAGGAAACCCAGAACGGCGTCCCTGCGCGTGAGATGGCCGTGGCCAAGCCGAACCCGATGATCAACGGCCACCAGGACTGGCTGGACGGCCTGATCTCGTCGGCCCGCGGCTGATCCCCGAGTGCTTGGCCTTGTCCTCCGGCTCCGCAGGGATCGTCACGATCCGTCCTGCACCGACGCCTTGAGGACGGCCTCCACCCGGTCGCAGATGTCGTGGGTTTCTCGCACGGGGAGGTCGGAGGGGACGACCAGGGGAAACTCAATCAAGATGGCCTGGCCGGCGGGACGGGTGCGGAGGTCGTGGGGCCCTACCGCGCCAACCGTTGGGCGCAAGATGATGGCGCCGGATCGGGCGGACGGCCGGGCTGGCGTTCGCGGCACCTGTCAGCGATGCCCGGCTTGACCGGAGCTCGACTCCATCAGCCGGGCATCGCGCAGACCGGGGAGCGGTCGGGGAGGACCACGTTGTTGCGGGTGGCGTAGGCTTCCCAGAGCGCGAGAAGCTGGGCTGCGACTTCGGGTTGCGCTTTGGCGAGGTCGCGTGTCTCGCCGGGGTCGGTCGCCAGATCGTAAAGCTGCCAGTCGCCCGTGCCTTGGGGTTCGCAGAGCCAGAGGAGCTTCCAGTCCCCCATCCGGACCGCCCGGTTGCCGAACAGCTCCCACCCGATCCAGTCGGTGGGCGAGCGGATCTGGTCGCTGGTGGCGCCGAGCACCGGGGCGAGGGACTTGCCCATCAGCGGCGGGATCGGGTGGCCTTCGAAGGCTTCGGGATAGGGAACCTGGGCGGCATCGAGAATGGTCGCCGGCACGTCGGTGATATGGGTGAAGGCGGCCGAGATGCGGCCGCTGCCCGCGACACCGGGGCCGGAGACGATCATCGGCACGCGGATGCCGCCTTCGGACAGGAAGCCCTTGTAAAGGCGCAAGGGGCCGGCGCTGACCTGCGCCCAGGCGGGGCCGTACTGGATGAAGGTGCCGGCCTTGCCCCAGTCCTCGGGCCGGCTGTTGTCCCACGGTGCGCCCATCGGCATCAGGTTGCCCTCGGGGCCGTTGTCCGACAGGAAGATGATGAGCGTGTTGTCGTAAAGGCCGGCCGTTTTCAGAGAACCGATCAGTTGGCCGATGTTTGCATCCATATGCGCGACCATGGCCGCGTAAAGCTCCATCCGCCGGGCTGAGTCCTGTCGTTCGGCCTCGGTCAGGTCGGCCCAGGCGGGGATGTCGGGCAGGCGGGGGAAGACGGTGGCCTCTGGCCCCAGGATGCCGAGGGTTTTCATCCGGTCGATCCGCTGGGCGCGGAGGACGTCATAGCCCTGGTCGTAGCGGCCGCGGTAGCGGTCGCGCCAGTCGGCGGGAAGCTGGAACGGGTCGTGCGGGGCCTGGAGCGCGAGATAGGCGAAGAAGGGTTTCCCGTCGCCCTGGGCCTTCGCGATGTTGTCGATGATGGCGGCGGTGTAATCGGTGCTGGAGTGGAAGCCGGGGCGCAGCGCCTTCAGCACCTCGCCGTTGTAGGTGTAGAGCTGGCGCTCGCCTTCCGCGCCCCACATGTCATCGAGATGGCTGCCGCCGCCGGGGATCAGCGCCAGGTCGCGCGTGAAGCCGCGGGCGGCGGGGAACTGGTCGGGCTCTTCGCCCATGTGCCACTTGCCCGCCATGAAGGTGTTGTAGCCCGCCTCCTTCAGGAGCGCGGAGACCGGGGCGATGCGGTCGCTGAGATGGCCTTCGTAGCCGGGCTTGCCGGCCTGGTTGGGGGCCATGAACTCGGCCATGTTGCCAAGCCCGGCGGTGTGGTTGTCGGTGCCGCTGAGCAGCATCGACCGGGAGGGGGAGCAGGTGGCGCTGGCGGTGAACTGGGTGAAGCGGATCCCGACCGCGGCGAGGGCGTCGAGGTTCGGCGTCTCGATCTCGCCGCCGAAACTGCCGAGGTCGGCATAGCCCGCGTCGTCGGCCACGATCAGCAGGATGTTGGGCCGGGTGTCCTGCGCATGGGCTGCGCTGGCGAGGACAAGCGCCAAGGCGCCTGCGAGCCCGAGACCTGCGCTGCGCGCGATGCCGATCAGACCCATGGGTCCGCCCTCCTGCCCTGGAACCTTGCCTGATCTGCCGTCAATTCGGGCAGGGCTCCATGATTCAGGTCAATCGGGTGGCTGGTTGCGTTGCCGCGGGGCGGGTTGGCCTGTGCGCCTTGTGCCGCCGGCCGAGGTGGCGATGCGCAGGAGGCGGCGGCGGTCGCCGTCGAGCGCGGCGTCCAGAAGGCCCGCGAGGCAGCCGCGCGTCTTCAGATGGGGCACGAGGCTGGCGTGGCTTTGGTGCGGGAAGACCAGGTGGTCGATGCCGGCGCCGGACGGAAAGCGACGCGCGGTGGCGAGGTCGTCCTGTGCGCCGTGGAACAGCACGGCGCGGCCGGGCGGCGGCAGGGGCGCGACGGGGTGGATCAGGGGCGGCAGCGCCGCCATCCAGTGCGACCAGCGCGGATCGGGCGGGGTCAGCGCATGTTGCGGACCGAAGGCCAGCACCACATCCACCGGCAGGAGGCGGGCGGCAACCAGCGCCGCATAGCCGCCCATCGACAGGCCGATGGCCGCGATGCGCCGGACCGGGGCGCGGGCGGTCACGTCGGCCAGGGCCTGGGCCAGCGCCGGGGCGAAATCGGGGTGGTTGCCCCAGGACCGTGCGGCGTCGCGCACGAAAAGCGCCCGACGGGGCGTGCCGCCCTTGCCCGTGGCTGTTCCCACGAATTCCGGCGACGGCGGGCGGGCCGGGTCGTGGCCGATGGAGGAGAAGGCGATGACGAGATCGGTGCCGGGGGCATCGGCGTGGTCGATCAGGATGGGGAGGCGGGTGCGGAGCGGGGTGAGCACGGGGAATCGGGAGGTGGGTTTCACCCAGCTTACCGCCATCGCGGCCCTGCATGTCACGGGGAAGACCGTGTCGGGCCTTGCCGGTGATGCCGGGAACCGCCGGGGCGCGGGACGCCCCGGCGGGGAGGAGAGGTCAGAGGATCAGGGCGTCCATCGTCCATTTCTGGACATCGGTGATGCCCGTGAAGCTGACCGAAGTGTCCTTGTCCAGCTGCAGCAGGGCCGACGTCGCCGAGACGACGAGCTTGGCGCCGGTGAAGCCTTGAAGGTCGATGTGATCGACCCCCAGGGTGAAGGACTTGACCGTGTCCTTGCCCGAACCCGGTGCGAAGACGAAGACATCCTCACCCAGACCGCCGACCAGAAGGTCATTGCCCGAACCGCCAATCAGGCGGTCGCCGTCGTTGCCCGCGGCGAGGGTGTCGGCGCCGGCGCCGCCTTGCAGGGTCTCCTGGCCGGAGCCGCCGAACAGCTTGTCGGACCCGTCGCCGCCATCCAGCAGGTCGCGCCCTGCCCCGCCGTAGACATTGTCGTTGCCGGAGCCGCCGTAGAGGAGGTCATCGCCGGCCTCGCCGAACAGCTGGTCGTTTCCTTCGAGGCCGGACAGGGTATTGGCGTTGGAATTGCCGACGATCTTGTTGTCCGCCGCGTTGCCCTGGCCAAGGGCAGCGGATGACCCCTCGGTCAGCCACAGTTCCTCGAAGGCCGCATCGAGGATGTGGGACAGCGACGACATCACCTTGTCATAGCCGCCGCCGCCCGCTTCCGAAATGACATCCCCGGCATCGTCGATCCAGTACACGTCGTCGCCCGTGCCGCCTTCCATCCGGTCGGCACCGGCCTGGCCGTCCAGCACGTCGTTGCCGGCGCCGCCGACGATCAGGTCGGTTCCGTTGCCGGCGCGCACAAAGTCGTTGCCGTCGCCGCCGTAGATGTCGTCGTCGCCGTCGCCCGCCGTGACCTTGTCATCGCCGCCATAGCCCAGGATGACATCGGACAGGCCATCGGTGCCGTCGATCACGTTGCCCTCCTTGTCCATGTAGCCGACATGCATCTGGTCGTTGCCTGCGGTGCCGTCCACCGGCGAGGGCTGGACAGTGACGAAGGCGGTGTCTGCCGTGCCCTTTTCATCGGTGATCGTGTAGGTGAAGACCACGGACGCACCCGTCGCCGAGGCGAAAACCGAGACCGTGCCGTCGTCGTTCAACTGGAGCCTGTCGCCGGAGGGCAGCGCGACGACCTGGCCGGGCTTCACCTCGACATCGTTCAGATGGGTGATCTGGACGCCCTTCCTTCCGATGGTGCTGTCATTGGCGAGGAGGTCGATCA
The DNA here is from genome assembly GCF_019623905.1 of Neotabrizicola shimadae. NCBI lineage: Bacteria > Pseudomonadati > Pseudomonadota > Alphaproteobacteria > Rhodobacterales > Paracoccaceae > Neotabrizicola > Neotabrizicola shimadae. Next base: position 3,286,276 of record NZ_CP069370.1, read on the forward strand.
CCGTCTCGCCCTTGGTGGCGATCGTCACGAGGTCGTCCTTGGCGATCAGGGACGTCTGCACGCTGTCTGCCACGATGAGCAGGGCGCTGTCGTAGAGGCGGTCTCCGGCATCGGCGATGCCGATCCGGATGCTGTTCACCTCGCCGGGCTTTACGGCGGCCTTCAGGGTGAGCACGACGGTCAGACCGTCCATTTCGGTGTTCACCACACCTGCCCTGTTGTCGATGAAGAGATTGGCGTTCGAGCCGGTGTTGATGTTGTCGATCGAGATGTCGCCGTCACCCAGGGCGAGTTCGATCTTCTGGCCGTTCACCCAGATGCCGACGGCATCGTTGAAGCCGGATTTCACCCATTCGAGGTATTCCTCGGAGGCAAAGACCAGCCGCATGGTCAGCGTGTCGCCCTCGGGCACGAATTGAGACTCGAGGAAGGCGCCGTCGAAGGTCTTGACGCCGGCGATCTTGGTGATGGCGTCATCACCCGTGACGCCCTTCGTCTGGGCCGTGCGGTCCGAGACCTGGTTGCTCGCGCCAGAGCCGTTGGTGAAGGTTGCGGCATAGCCGGTCGACAGGATGATGCCTTCGTCCGAGGGGACGGCGCCGTTCGCGATCTTCTCGCCATCCTCGTAAATTCCGGCGGAAAGCGGATCGCCCTTGTAGCTCGCCGAGATCACCTTGATGCCGTCGCCGAACATGGTTTCGGCCAGTTTCATGGCATCAAGGCCGGTTTCGACCGGCAGCTTTGTCGCGCTGACGGGCGTGGTGGACGTGATTGGAGAGGTCATTGCCATACTCTTTCTGGGGTTGGGAAAGGGGGTGTTCAGTAGGCGCCGCGCCCGGAGATCACGGCGGAGAAGGTCTGCAGCAGGCAGCGCAGATCGACCGTCAGTCGCGGGTTGCGGGCGTAGTCGAGATCCAGCTCGACCATCTCGTCGAAGCCGATCTCGGCCCGCCCGGAGACCTGCCAGGGCCCGGTGATGCCAGGCAGCACGGCAAGCCGGCCGAGCGCGCGTTCGGGATAGGCTGCGACCTCTTCGGGCAGGGCGGGGCGCGGGCCGACCAGCGACATCTGGCCCGCGACCACGTTCAGAAGCTGGGGCAGTTCATCCAGCGAGAGCCGGCGCAGGATGCGCCCCACCGGCGTTACGCGGGGATCGTTGCGCGACTTGAAGCAGATGCCAGCGCGGTCGCTTTGCGCCAGAAGCGCGGCGCGGCGCTCGGCGGCGTCGCGGTACATGGAGCGGAACTTGATCATGCCGAAGGGGCGGCCGCCGATTCCGATGCGCCTTTGCACGAAGAAGACCGGGCCGGGGCTGGACAGCCGGACCGCCAGTGCGATCAGCAGGAAGACCGGCGCAAGCGCCAGGAGACCGGGCAGGGTCAGCGCAAGGTCCAGAGGGCGCTTCCAGGCGGGGATGGGGCGGGCGGAAACCGACCGTGACGGCGGGGCGGGCTGGGCCACGGAGATCGCGCGATGCGGGGCGCGCGCGGGAAGGGTCATGCGGGAAAACGAGGGGGCAAACATCATGATACTCGGGATGGGCAGCGTTCGGGGATGAGGGGAGGAGGCGGAGGGCCGCCCGGTCAGAGGCGGAGGGCGGGGTCATTGCGGCGCGCATGGGTCAGCACCGCCGCGCCGCCCTGGCGGGGCAGCCGGTCCAACCGCGGTGCAAGGCTTTCGAGGTCGGCCTTGCGGTCCTGGGGACGCAGTTCGACGAGACCCAGATCGACCACCGACAGGACAAGTTCGCTGGTCAGGCATTCGCGGGGGCTGGGAATGGCGATCAGCACGACATCGCGGCTTTCGGCCAGTGCAGCCAGGCTGGACCTCAGCGCCTGCACACCGATGCGGCCGGCGGATAGGCTGGACTGCGCGCCCGACGGCAGGATGTCGAGCCCGGAGGGAAGACGGACAGGCGCGACCTTCCGGCCCGCCAGGCATTCGCGCCAGCCTTCGGTGCCAGGCGCGGTGCAGCTGGCCGAGGGACCCGAGCCTTCGGGGTGGCCATCGACCAGAAGGACGCGGCTTCCCGAACGGGCGAAACTTTCGGCGAGCGCCATCGCCAACTCGCCCCGCGCCCCCGGCGCCGGGCGGGTCACGGCGATCAGGCGGGCTGCGCCCGGCGACTGGGGCACCCGCAGGGGCAGGAGTTGCAGGGCGTTCCGCAGACGGTCGACGCCCTGGTCATCGGTCATGGCCTGAACGAGCCGCAGGTCGGCCGGGATGTCATCGGAATAGCGCAACCTGCGGCCGGTCAGACCCAGGCCGAGCGCCAGCAGGAAGGGCAGAAGACCGCCCGCCGCCAGCCCGCCTGCCGCCAGCATCTTGCGGTCGTCCTGCGCCGGTTCGGTGGCTGCCGTGGCGGGGGAAAGCACGGCCGAATAGCCCGGCAGCGCGCGGCCGGCCTCGAGCCGGATCACCTCGAGGGCGTCGCTGGTTTCTTCGAGCAGCTTGCGCGTGTCCTCGGCATCTTCCTGCAGTGCGGCCAGTTCCGCGCGCTTGGCGTTCAGGTCGCGCGCTTCGGCGCGTGCGGCGGCCAGCTGCCCCGCGATCTTGTCGAGGAGCGCGGCGATCTCGGCCTCGCTGGTCTTCGGGTTGGACGAAGACGTGTCGGTCAGCGCCCCCGTCTGGCCCAGCAGCTTGATCTGCTCGCGCCGTTCGGCCATGGCGCGGTCGATCACCGCGATCTGTTCGCGCTTGTCGCGCACCACGGCGGCGCGTTCGGGGTAGCGGGCGGTCAGGGTCGCCAGTTCCGCCTCGCGCTTGGCGCGGTCGAAGTTCAGGTCGGCGAGCGCCCGATCCAGCAGGGTGGCGCGCATGATTTCGGAATCGGACATGTCCGCCGATGATCCCGAGGCGGCGCGCATCGCGGCGAGCGTGGCCTCGACCTCGGCGCGGCGCGCGGCCAGCGCGTCGATCTGGGCAACCTTCTCGACATGGGCCTTGGCAAGCGCCTCGGGGCCATATTCGGCGCCGACCTCGAGGATGCGGGCACGGATCGCATCGCGGCGCGTCTGCAGGGCCGCCTCGCGGGTCTGGAGTTCGTGCAACCGCACCTGCGACCGGCCGGCCTCGGCCTCGGCCTGCAGGGCCAGGTAGGAGTCCATCACGGCCGTGATCTTCGCGGCGGCGAAACCTGCATCGCGCGACAGCGTGTTCAGCGTGATCAGGCTGTCCACCCGCTTGATCTCGATCGACCGGCCAAGGTCATCGGCGGTCATGTCCCCGGCCATTTCCGGCCAATCGGCGGCGAGGGCGGCGCGGGCGCGCGCCATCACCGGGGCAGAGGCGACCGAGGTGGTTTCGGCCTTCACGAAGCTGTCGAACGTCTTCAGGACGGAGTCGTCGCCCGTCCGGTACAGGATGTTGGATTCCTGCGGGAAGACGCGCAGGATCGCAGCGCCGGAATAGAGCGGTGTGCCGGAGAGCCAGCCGGCCAGGCCAAGCGCCGGGGCCAGCAGGGCGGCCGCCGCCGAGGCCGCCAGCCAGCGGCCCCGCATCATGCGCCCCACGGCCCGAAGGGGCGAGCCGGCGCTGGCTGCGGGGTCGCCGGCCGGCGCCAGGTCGGCGCGGTCGAACTCGATCTCTGTCAGGGCGTTCATGGCTGCACCACGCTTTCGCGGGTTGTGGTGTCCCTCTCCCACCGGCGCGCGGCGGAGCGGGGCTCCAGCGCCAGGAGAAGCCGGACCCAGGCGGCGACGCCCAAGAATACCGCCAGGTCGGGCCACCAGGCGGGATGCGCCAGGGCCGCGCGCAGCATCGGGTGCGCGCCTTCGCCCGCCGGTCGTGCGGCGCGCAGCGCCCGGGTTCCCCGCAGGCTGCGGCGGCGCGTGCGGATCAGGGCGGCCAGGGTCCGCGGCGCGCGGGCGATGAAGCGGCACTCGGAGGCAAGCGCAATCTCGTCGGGAGCGAAGCTGCGGCGGATATGCTCGTCATCGGCGGTAACGGGGGGGAGCGGGAACACGCGCCGGACGCCCATGGGGGACAGGGCGAACAGACCGCCGAACTTGCCGCGGGCGAAGTAGGGATTGCGCGCCCAGGCCCGTGCCCAGGCCCGCACCGGCGCGGAGGCCCCTTCGGTGGACAGATCCATCCGTCCGCAGGCCGCCAGCGCCTGACCTGCCCGGAGGGGGGCAACCAGGGCCAGGACATCCGCCGCGCCGACCTGCAGGTCTGCATCCAGAACCACGACCGGAAGGCGGGGGTCGGCATGGGCAAGGCCCAGGTTCAGCGCATGGCATTTGCCGGGGACCGGCGTTTCCAGGACCAGGGCTTGCGGTGCCGCCGCCCGCGCCACAGCGGCCGTCGCATCGGTGCAGGCATTGGCGATGACGACGATGCGCAGCGTTTCGGCAGCCGGGGACGACAGGAGCCCCGACAGGGTGCGTCCGATCACGCCGGATTCGTTCCAGGCCGGCACGAGCACGGTGGCGACAGGATGGGTCATGGCCGGGCCTGTGGGTACTGGTCGGCCCAGATGAAGGACCGGACGGCCTCGATCAGCTGGGGCGGCGCCACATCGGCGCCCCGGCCGGCCTGCACCGGCGGCATGGACATCGCGCGGTTCAGCGCGGTGCACAGGGCCTGGGTGTCCGCCGCCACCGTGACGTTCGACAGGCTGGCCATCTCGGCCGCCGTGTCGATCTGGTGGTCGTTGCGGTGTTCGCCCAGATCGGCACGGCGCGGCATGAGGATCAGCGGCTTGCCGGTTTCCAGTGCGGTCAGGATCGTGCCCATGCCGGCATGGGCCACCACGACGCGCGCGCGGGCCACGGTTTCGGCGAACTGGCGCTGATCCATCTGCGGAAAGGTCCGCATGTGATTGTAAGACGCGCTGGTGCGCCCGGTCTGGGCGACCACCTGAACCGAGGGATTCAGCGCGGCCCAGGTGTCGAGAGCAAGCAACAGTCTATGGAAGGGCAACTGCGTGCCCACCGTGGCGAAGATCATCGGAGTGGTTCCTTGAGGGCTTTACAGCACCGCGCCGCGATAGGCGGCCCCGGTGGCGCGGGCGACGGCGGGCCACTGGCTGAGCACCAGGTCGGCCACTTTCTGGGACAGCCGGGCCGAGACCGACAGCTCGCGCGCATTGGCGATGGAGTCGATGAACAGGGTCCGCGCGCCCAGGAGGCGGGCGAAGCGGATGGCAAGGTAGCCCCCGGCGGCGCCGGTCGAGACCACCACGTCCGGGCGGACGCGCAGCACGATCACGGCAAGCGTCAGGGCAGCCAGGGCCAGGCGCAGGGGCGTGTCCTTGTTGGCATCGGGATAGAGATGCACGGGTGCCGGAGCGACGATCTCGGCCGCCGAGCGGTCCACGGTGGCATAGTGCACTTCGGCTTGGGCGAAGGCCGGGCGCAAGCGCATCAGTTGCACCCAATGTCCACCACCGGAGGCCACGGCCAGGATGCGGCGGGGGCGCGGAGTGGCGGCCGCACGTGACGCGGGCCTGCGGGTGGACAAGAGGGGGATGGAGACGGTCATATCAGAGTTCCCGAGGTTTTCTTCTGGAAGCCGGTTTACACCCGAGGGCGCCCAACCACATGCAATCAAAAGGGAATTCCTGCGGTGCGGGAGGATGGGCGTCCTATCCTTGCGGATAGACCCGGCATCCGGCGGGGCAGGACGGCCAGCTCTTCGTAGAGCGCGACAAGCCGGTCGGCCTTGGCGCCCCACAGCCCTTCGGCCGCGACCTTGGCGCGCGCGCCCCGACCCAGGGCCGCCGTCCGGGACGGATCGGCATGAAGGTCGCGGATTGCCCGGGCGATGGCGGCGGCGAAATCGGGTGGCGTGCGCACCGGCAGGCGCAGGCCGCACCCGTCGTCCACGATGAAATCGGGGCCGCCGCGGGCGGCGGTGACGACAGGCAGGCCATGGCGCATCGCCTCGTACAGGACACCCCCCGCCGGTTCACGGAAGGACGGGAAGACGAAGACGTCGTGGCTGGCATAGAGCGTCTCTACCTCGGCCCGCGAGACGCGGCCCAGGAAGGTGATGCGGTCCGCGACACCGAGCGCCGTGGCTTCTGCCCGGCAGAGCGCGATTTCCTCGCCGGCGCCCGCGCTGGTCAGGGTGAGCCCCGGCAGATCGGCGAGCAGCGCCATCGCGCGGACGGCATCGCGCAGTCCCTTGGTCCGCACGCCGCGCCCGACATGCAGCAGGCGCAGCTGCCCCGGCTGCGCCGGGCGTGTCACGGCCGGGGCGAGGTCTTCGATGCCCAGTTCCAGAACCGGCTCGAAGCGCCGAAGCGGAATGTCGCGCAACACGTCGCGCACATAGGGCGCCACGCCCAGGACGCAGGCGGCGCGGGCGTAGCTGGCGCGCAGCCAGGGATCATGGCGGAAGCGGAATGCATCCAGCCTGCGCAACCGCGTGAAGAGCGGGGCTGATGCGGCCTCGGCCCGGAAGGCTGCGGGGGTATCCAGGGCGCCGCCGAGGGGGCCGATGACATAGGGAATGTCGAAGTGCCTGAGCGGCGAGGCGTAGCGGGCGGCCTGCGGCATCAACTGGTGCGCGATGTCGAAGGTTTCGCCCTGCGCCAGCGACGCGGCGATCCAGCGGCGCACATGGGCGGCGAAGACCGGCCAGGCCGGCTTGAGCATGGCGTTCAGCCGTTCGTGCCGGGTGGCCCAGGCGGGTTCGGGCCAGGTCACGACACGCGCGCCCGGAAGCTGCGCCGCAAGATCGGGGCGGCCCGGGCGCTGGAAGGCCAGCACGGTCAGGTCCACCCGTTCGGCCAGCGCGCGGGCCCACTGGAAGGCGACGAAGGCTTCGCCCACGTCGGTCGCATCCATGTTCGGGGCGATCAGCAGGGCCTTCATGTCCGCTTCTCCCTTGGCCAGGCCTGGCCATAGTCGGCGATGACCCGGGCGAAGTGGCGGGCGCGGGCCTGCGCGCCCGGTCGGCGGGCGAGCGCCAGCCCGGCCCAAAGCGCGCCGCGCGAGGCATTGAACACCGCCAGGAGCGCATAAGCCGCAAGACCGGCCGCCAGCCCGCCATGCTTGCGATGCAGGCGGACCGTGCCTTCGGTCAGGAACAGGTCGCGGCGGTGGTCGAGCCGGCGGGCGGCGCCGCCGCCGAAATGGACGATCTCGCCCAGCGGAACGAAGTGCACGCCCCAGCCGGCACGGACGAAGCGGCGGCACCAGTCGGTTTCCTCGCCGTAGAAGAAGAAGCTCTCGTCCAGCGGCCCCACGTCGTGCAGCGCCGCATGGCGCACGAACATCGCGCAGCCCGAAACCGCGGGCACCGGGGCTGCGTCCTGAAGACCCAGGTTCACCGGACGGCGCCGCCGAAGCCCCAGCGTCTGACGGGCCAGATAGCGAAAGCCGGGCCAGCCCTTGACCGAATCCTGCACCGTGCCGTCGGCATTGAGCACGCGCGGACCCAGCACCCCGGCCCGGGGGTGGGCATCCAGCCATTCCACGGCGCGCGGCAGGACGTCGCCGACAACCAGCGTATCGGTGTTCAGAAGCAGCAGATGCCGCCCCCTTGCGACCGCGAGCGCCTGGTTGTTGGCCGCCGCGAAACCTCGGTTATGTGCATTGGCGATCACCGCGACTTCGGGGAAGTCGGCGGCCAGCATCGGCAGCGATCCGTCGGACGAGCCGTTGTCGACGACGATGATCTCGATCTTCAGCCCTGCGGCACCGGCCCGCAGGCTGTGCAGGCAGTCGCGCAGAAGGTCGCGTGTATTCCAGTTCACAAGGATGACTGTGAGGTCCATTTCGGTCTCCGTTTCCTGGCGCCGGAGTTATCAGAAGAGCCGGGCCACGGGTGCGCGCGGGCGGATGGGCATCGCGGGCAGAGGGAGTGCGCCGACTATCCTTTTGCGCCGCGTCTGCGGCACAGGTGCATCGACGAGCCAGGCGCCGGAGCCGATGAGGAAGAGGAACAGCACGAAGAGCGCGTTCCACAGATGGACGGTCGCTGCCGCCACTGCGATGCCGAACAGGGTGAAGGCCCAGGCGTGGCGGGCGCGCTTCCAGGGTTCGGGCAGGCCCCGGCGCCGGGCCGAGGCAATGACGAGGCCCAGAAGCAGCCCCACCAGCATCGCCCAGGCCGGCAGGCCGTGGCGCATGGCGATGAGCAGCCAGAAATTGTCCATGCTGTCCGACATCCAGACAGGACGCTGCCAGTCGCCAAGACCGATGCCGAGGAAGGGATGGCGCGCGACTTCGGCGGTGCCGAATTCGAACAGAAGGATGCGGTTGTAGGCCGAGGTGGTCGAAAAGGTGAAGTAGGTGACGAAGACGTGGAAGGGGGTGCGGTTCGAGAAGAGGTCGATGCCCAGATACACCAGCGCGAAGAGGCCGAGCAGCATGAGCCAGCGCCCCTGCACGCCCCGGAAGGCGCGCTCCCAGGCTGCGACGAAGCCCTGCATCACCAGAACGACGAGCGGACCGCCGGAGCCGGACAGAAAGGTGGCAAGACCCACGCCCGCCACCTGGGACATGCCGCGCAGGTTCGTCAGCCGCTTTTCGGCAATGACGAACCAGGCCATCGAGAAGGCGGCGGCCGAGAACACCCCGTACAGGATCGGGTGGTCGAAGGGGCCGAAGGTCCGTTCCAGCCCCATGCGTTGTTCGATGAAGGGCGCGGGGGCGCCGCCGCTGATGGCGGCCAGCCCGTCATGCAGGATATGCACCGAGGTCAGGGCTTCGGGCAGGGTGAAGGCCACCATCGCGACGACGGTCAGCACGAAGGCGCGGGCGAAGGCGCGGAAATCCTCGTAGCTGCGGATGTAGACCCGGCCCATCAGCCAGGCGCCCGCGAACTCGACGATGTAGATTCCGCCCGACTCGATCCCCTGTTGCAGGCCGCCCCAGCGGATCAGCGAGGCCAGCGCCAAGAGGCAGTGACCCAGCACCAGCGCATCGAAGGTGTTGGCCCGGACGCGCCTGCCGGACAGGAGCATCATCAGCATCGGGACGAACATCGCCAGCAGCACGATGCGATAGGCCGACAGTCGCAGCCCCCCGAGCGAGATGCCGACCGAGGTCGGCATCATCATGCCCAGGAAGAACAGCGCCACCGGCCAGGGAACGCCAAGGATCTTGCGGCCCGGCATGGATCAGGCCACCGCCCGGCGCGGCAGCGCGGGGGATTCGACGAAAGTCCAGCTGGCCCAGGCGAAGGGCAGGACGCCAGCCAGCGTTGCCACGGCCAGCGCGGCGGGCGACAGGCCGGGCACAAGATGGATCAGGGTCTGCCCGACCGGCCAGCCGTAGATGTAGACCCCATAGGAGAGGTCGCGCGACAGCGGCCGGGCCGGCAGCCAGAAGGCGAGCATCAGGGCCAGGCAGCCAAGCGCGGCCAGCGCGAATGGCCAGCCGAGGGGCGCCAGGAGCATCAGACCCGCGGCCAGGGGCCAGGAGAGGGGCAGACGGTCGCGCAGGGCCTGCGCCAGCATTCCGAGAGCGAAGGCGAGGAACAGCGGGGCGAAGACCGCCGCGCGACCGCCAAGCCCCGGCATTAGCCAGAGCGCCAGCGCCGCCAGACCCAGCGTCGCGATGCCGGCGATGTGGCGCATCAGGCCGAGGCGGGCCGCCGCCCAGCACAGTGCATAGGCGGCGATCTCGTGCGAAAGGCTCCACAACGGACCATTCACGATGCCCGGCATGGGCGCACGGGCGAAGGCACCGGGGATCTGGTGTTCCAATGACACCAGGGTGATGCCCCGCAGCAGGTACTCTGCCGACTGGGCAGGCGCAGGACGACCGCCTGTCGCGACGGCCAGGGCGAGAGTGACGATCAGAGCAACGGCGAGACCCGGCAGCAACCTCCGCGCGCGGGCGGCCCAGAACGCCCCGGACGGCTGGCGTGCGGCCGAGCCGCTGATCAGGAGCCCCGACAGGAAGAAGAACAGTCCGACCGCCCAACCGCCGAGCGAGTGACCGGTCAGCGCCTCCAGCGGCTCGTCCGTGCCTGCGCCCCGTGCCAGCGGCCAGGCATGGCTGATGACCACTGCCGCCGCCAGCGCCAGCCGCAGGGCATGCAGGTTGTTGCCCCGCCCGGACGCCATCGCCTCGCCCAGGGTCATGGCCGGGACTCCATTTCCACCGGCTGCCAGAGCCGGTTGCGCCAGATGCGGCGCAGGGTTCCGGCGACAGAGGAAAGCTTTGCCCGCAACGGGAGCGCGCACCAGGCCGCGAAGAGCGGCAGGCCGCGGTCGGCGGGGACGGGCAGGCCAACCGCGCGCATCGCGAGTCGGCGGCCCCAGACCGCGCCCTGTGCCGCCTGAAGGTTGGGCTGGGCCCGCGCGATCGCATCGCGTGCCTCGGGCACCGCCACCAGCGCGCCGGCGGCGATGGCGGACTCGATGAGCCGCCGCCCGCGCGCAGTGCGCGCCACGATGAGGGAACGGCCGGCGGCGGTCTCGCCCTCGGGGGCTTCATGCCAGGGGTCGCCCACCGAGATATCGGCAAAGGCTCCGGTGTGATCCGTGCAGATGCGGCAGCGCCAACGCCGGTCGGCCTGAAGGATGCGGCCCCAACCCTCGGCATAGGTGATGCCTCGACTCTCGGTCTCGGCGCCCGAAGCGTCGCGCCAGCGGGCCTGCATCAACCCCGGCCAGCCGTCGCCGCGATAGCGCAGTGCGGTCGGGGTCGCGTCCCCGGGCATCCCCAGATGGTCGAGCAGCCGGTCTGTCGCCCGCAGGTTCGGTGCCCCGGCGCAGAAGATGGCAATGGTCAGGGGCAACTTGCCGGCCAGTGACGGATCGGCCGCGGCAGCACGGGAGACGCTTGCGACGTCACAGGGCTTTCCGATGAAGGCCACGGGATCGGCCCCCGCCGCGATTTCGGCCAGAGCCTCGGCCGGGCTGGCCTGAGCGTAGCGGGAGCCCGCACCGCGAAGCAGATCGGCGCGGGTACGGCTGATGGTGGCTTCGTTCCGGCGGGGATCGTCCTTGCGGGCGGCGACATGGGCCACGCCGCGGGCCAGGCCCGATTGCAGCGCGAACAGCGCCAGCGCGGTGACCGCGCCGCCCGAACTGCCGCGATGGCGGATCTCGTCATCTGCTGCCCAACCCTGCCAGACGGCAAGCACCGGCCCCCAGGCGAGGTCTGTCGCATCGGCACGCGGCAGGCTGCGGTGATCGGCGCCGAGGCCGGCGCAGACCGCGGCTGCCTCTTGGGCGGCGATGCGTCCCCCTTGCGTTGCGGCGACCACCGGGCGGCGGCCATGCACGGGGTCTTCCACCATGCGGATCGCCGCTGGCGTCAAGGCGGCGCAGGCCCCGCAGCCGGTGCACAGGTTGCGCGCCACGGCGCGGGTGATCGGGTCTTGGACAGTCATGTACGGGCTTCCACGGCAGGACGGTGAACAAGGACATCGCGCGCAAGATGAAGGGCGCGCAGGCTGGCGGCGGCTTCGCCCAGGGCGGCGGCGGCGGCGATGGCGGCGAGGGGTGCACCCAGGGCTGCCGCAGCGACGGCAAGACCCAGGGCGCCGGCGCGCCACAGGTTGGCGCGGGCAGGGTCGCCCGTGCGGCCCTGGGCCACGGCCAGTTGCGACAGCGGGGTCCGCAGGATGCGGCCCCCGGCAGCCAGGCCGAGCGCCAGCGCCAGGAGGGTATCGGGACGGAACGGCGCGCCCCAGACCAGAGCGATGACATGCGGCGCAAGAACGGCGAAGGCCAGCGCGAAGGCCAGCGCACCCAGAAGGTGCATGGCGAGCGCAGAGCGGGCGAGCCGCGTCAGGGCCGGGCCGTCCAGCCCGCGCAGTCGCGGCGCCAAGAGCGACCCTGCGGCGCGCCCGGCGATCTGCGATGGCAGCATCGCCAGCTGGAACGCCACGCCATAGATCGCCACTTCGGCCCAGCCGTAGAAGCCGCTGACCACCAGGCGGTCGGCCTGGAAGGTCAGGAACATCAGCGCGGCATTCAGGATCAGCGGACCGCCGAAACCCAGAACCTGCGAGAGCACCGCAGGGTCGAACCTCACGCGCCAGGGATCATGCGCCACCAGATGCGACAGCGCGACCTGCGCCCCGGCCTGCGCCAGGAGGATCGCCACGATGGCGCGGTGATCGGGCAGGACCGTCAAGGCCAGGGGCACCGAGGCCAGCATGACGGCGACCGAGCCGCCCTCGACCGCCGCCATCGGTGCGAGCCGCAGGGCGCGCTCGTCGAGCCGGGCATCCAGATGGACGAAGCCGCGCAGCAAGGGCACCAATGCCAGGGCGGCATGGACGCCGACACCGGCCGCATCGGGCAGCAGCGTTGCAGCCGGCAGGGAAAGCGCCAGCAGGAAAAGGGCGGTCACCGCCCCCCGTACGAGCGCCGCGCCATGCAGCGCGGCCAGGAAATCTGGCGTCACAGCGCCGGGACGTTGCATGAGGAAACGCTCGACCCCGGCATCGGACAGCATCTCGGCCAGACGCAGGACCAGCGTCAGGACCATGACACGGCCCAGTTCCTCGCCCCCGATGACACGGGCCATCAAGGCCGAACGTGCGAGCGCCCCCGCCTCGGACAGAAGCGGCACGCTCCAACCGGCGATCTGGGTGACAAGGGTTTTGCGCATGGCCGGCTCAGTCCGCGATCTGCGCGGCGATGGCGTCCATCTGGCCCTCGGCTTCGGCCCGGAGCGCCGGAAGCCGCTCGGCCAGTTCCCGGCGCGTGGACTCGCGCCGGGCGAGCGATGCCCGAACCGCAGCGGCAAGAGCCGGTGCATCCAGACGGCGCAGGTCGGCGACGTGATCGCCCAGCCCGCAGCGGTCGAAAACCCCTGCGGCCTTGTCGGAATAACCGAACGCCAGCGTGGGCGTCCCCGACGAGAAGGCGCCGATCGTGGCGTGCATCCGGGCCCCGGCAAACCAGCTGAGCCGTGACAGCACCCATTTCAGTTCCATCGCGCCCAGGTCGCCGCCCAGAACCTCGATCCGGTCCGGGTATTCGGCATCCAGGCGGGCCTTCAGCGCCAGCGCCGCGCCGAAGTCGCTTTCGCGGTCGCCGACAGCGCGGTGGACATGCGGCACCAGAAGGAGGCGCATCGCGGGGCCGGAGTCGAGGATTGCCCGCGCCGCGGCCATGGCCTGGGCATCGTGGCGGTCGGCCAGCCCGAACGTGCGGCGCGCCTGTTCGGCATCCTGAGCCAGCAGGCCCGACACGTTCAGACCGGCGACCGGGAAACCGCGGGCATAGGAGGTCCAGACCGCCAACCGGGGCGACAGGTTCATCGGCTGGCGTGCCGGCAGGGCAAGCGCCATGTCGAGGCCCAGGACGTGCCGCGCAGGATCGAAGGACGTGCCCAGCACATCGCACAGGAAGGCATGGCTTGCCGCATCGCGCACCCAGACCGCGCGGGCCGCGCGCAGGATGGCGGTGGCTTCCGCGAGGTTGGCAGGGTCGCGGAACGGACCAAGCGTCTGCGGCAGCAGGATCAGCGGAAGGCCGTTGTCCAGCGCCAGCCGCTTGGTTTCTACCATGGCGCGAAACCGCTTGGCGCCGTAGAGGTCGGTGAAGCTGTCGCCGCCGGACACGTCCAGCACGGCGCGCGACGAGAGGATCACGCGCGCCGACGGGCTTGGCCAGCCGCCCAGCCGCGACAGGGCCCAAACGGTTGTCAGGTTTTCGCTGCGCCAGTAGCGGCGGTGATGCGTGAGGCCAACGCGACGCACGCTGGCAAAGCCCAGATCGGCCGTGCGCACGCCGCGGCCGTGGTCGGCCACCGCCAGGGGACCGACACCGCGGGCAGCCAGCCCGGAGAGCGCCGACAGGCACAGGGCCGAGACCCCCTGGTTCCCGGTATCGGGAGCGGCATTGAGAAGCGTGATCATCGGAGACCTTCCAGACACAAGCTATTGACGGCCGCCGGAATATCCTGTTGCGGTGGTCCTCGTCCGGCAGTCGGCGGCATAGTCTGGCGGGCAAAGGGGTGCCGGGCTGAGCTTCGGGATGGGTCCTTTGGTGCGACGGGATACAGGACTATCCGGATGGATAGGGGCGCTGCTGGCCATGGCCTTGGCCGTTGCCCTGTCTGCCTGCACCCCAAGCCTCGAATCCGGTCGCCTTGTCTCGGACGGCGTGGTCGAGCGCATGGCCGTCTCGGCGCCTGCCGTGGCGCGGTCAGGCGGACCGGCCTGTGGTGGTGCCCGGCTTGCCGCAGGCCAGCGCAGCGCAGGCCCGCCGCCGGGTGGCGGCTATCGCATCGGGCCGGGCGACAACCTGCGGTTCAACGTGTTCGGCGAGGCGGGCCTGACGGACATCTCGGCACGGGTGGATGACGCGGGCTTCGTGCAACTGCCGATCATCGAGCTGGTCGATGTGGAAGGAAAGACAACCCGCGATATCCAGTCCGAGTTGAAGGAAGCCTATGGCGCCCATTTCGTGGACCCCTGGGTGACCGTGGAACTGATCGATGCGGAAAGCGCCCCCATCTACTTCCTGGGAGAGTTCCGCGAGCCGGGCGTGCGCTACATGAAGGGCGCAACCAATGTGCTGGAGGCGGTGGCGCTGGCCGGCGGCCTGTCGGCCGACGCCTATCTTCCCGGCGCCAGGCTGCTGCGCGACGACCGCATCTGCACGGTCGATCTGAACGCCCTGCTGCGCAACGGCGACTTTGCCCAGAACGTCTGGATCCGCCCGCGCGACGTGATCTTCGCTCCGCGCAAGGAAGACATGTCGGTCTATGTGCTGGGCGCCGTGGGCCGGCCGCAGGCGGTCGCCTTCGGAACCGAGGGCCGCACCCTGATGCAGGTGCTGACGATGGCGGGCGGGCCGGTGCCGGGTCAGGCGCTGCTGGACCAGATCCGCATCATCCGCACCAATTCGCCGACCCAGGGAGAGCTTCTCGTCGTGGATGCCACCCGGATGCTGTCCGGAAAGGGTCTGGATTTCCCACTGCAGCCGGGTGATGTCGTCTTCGTGCCGCGATCGGCGCTTGGCGACTGGAACGTGGCGGTCGGTGAAATCCTGCCGAGCCTTCAGCTTCTGGGCGGGGTTCTGGTGCCGATCACGCTGATCGAGACCTTGACCACGGAATGACCAACGGCTGCCATTCTCTCGCCATGTCGTGCGGGAAGGATGCGCGGCACAAGCGAGGGCAGGATGCGGATACTTCTGGCCGATGACCACCAGTTGGTTCGGGACTCCATCGCGGGGTTCTTGCGGGCCGAGCCCGGTTTTGCGGTTGAGGTTGCCTCGGATTTCGAAGGTGCCCTTGGTCTGGTCAGACAGGGGCCCCGTTTCGATGTCATCCTTCTGGACTGGATGATGCCGGGGATGAACGGGCTTCAGGGACTGGAGGCGATGAAAGCCGCCAGCACGGGGACGCCGGTGGCGATTATCTCGGGCACGGCGCCCCGCCAGGTGGCTGAAGCGGCGCTGGCGTCGGGCGCCGCGGGATTTCTGCCCAAGACCATGTCGACGCGGACCCTCGTGGCCGCCGTTCAGTTCATGGCGGCGGGCGAGGTCTATGCGCCGATGTCGTTGATGACCGAACGAGAGCCTGCAACCGCCACCATTGGCGGGGCGCAGTTGACGGAGCGCGAGACCGAGGTGCTGCGGTTCTTGTGCGAGGGGCTCGCCAACAAGGAGATCGCCCGTCGCATCGACTTGCAGGAGGTGACGGTCAAGCTGCATGTGAAGACGCTGTACCGCAAGATCGGCGCGCGCAACCGGACCCATGCCGCCATGCTGGCCAAGGAAGCGGGCCTCTTCTGAGCGATGCTATCCGGAAGGGTAGGGCTTCTGTCCGGATAGACAGGCGACAGCGCCTGTCGGCCGGTGTTAAGCCGAGCCGAAACCGCGACAGGAGCCCAAGACATGATCCACCCGGCGAGCCTGACCCGCCCTTGCGCTGCGGCCGTGCTGGCCGCCGCCATCGCCTTTTCCCTTCCGGCTGGGGCCGAGCAATTGGCCGCGCCGGCCGGCGAGGTTGTGCTGACGGTTTCCGGCGCGATCGGCAGCCCGAATGTGGACGGCGTGCTGGCCCTGGACATGGCGCAGCTGCAAAGCCTGCCGCAGCAGGAATTCGAGACGACGACCATCTGGACCGAGGGCGTGACCACCTTCCGCGGCGTGT
Source organism: Neotabrizicola shimadae (assembly GCF_019623905.1). NCBI lineage: Bacteria > Pseudomonadati > Pseudomonadota > Alphaproteobacteria > Rhodobacterales > Paracoccaceae > Neotabrizicola > Neotabrizicola shimadae. The sequence goes on from NZ_CP069370.1 coordinate 3,302,304, forward strand.
TGCTGAAGGACGTCCTGTCCGCCGCAGGGGCCACGGGCACGACGCTGGCCCTGACCGCGCTGAACGACTATCAGATCGAGATGCCGGCGGGCGATGCGGGCGCCCAAGCGCCGGTGATTGCCTACATGATGAATGGGGCCGAGATGTCGGTGCGCGACAAGGGCCCGCTTTGGCTGGTCTATCCCTATGACAGCAATGCTGACTTCCGTACCGAACAGGCCTATGCCAGGTCGATCTGGCAGCTGTCGCGCATCGAGGTGATCGACTGATCGGCGGCACGAGGGCATATCGCGGCCTGGCGCGGATCTTGCGCCATGGCATGACACTGGCAGTTCTTGCCGGATGTCTTGTCATTGGCCTGGTCTGGTTCGACCTGTCCAACGAGCTTCGCCAACTGCGGGAGACGCCGGCGGACAACCTTCAGTGGAACATCACCCAGCTGGAGCTTGACGTCGCCCGGCTGGAGACGGCCCTGGTCGAAGCCATATCTGCGCCAGATGCGTCTCTGGAGGAGGTGCGCAAACGGTTCGACCTGTTTTACAGCCGCGCCCGGACGGTCGGCAGCGGCACCATGCTGGACCGGCAGGGCCTGCGCGACGCCGCGACCCCGATGGTGGCCCGGATGAGCGATTTTCTTGAGCACAACGTGGCGCGGATCGACGGGTCGGATACCGAACTGCGCCGCGCCTTGCCGGATATCCGCGAGGAGGCGTCCATCCTTCGGCTGGACCTGCGGGCCGCGGCAATCCGCGTGATCGATGCCCATGCCGCCTTGCAGGACACGCGCCGCACCAGGCTGTCCTCGGCCATCCACCAGACCGCGATCACGGCGGTTGGCATGATCCTGATGCTGATGCTGCTTCTGTTGCGCGTGCTGCAGCAGACCCGCGAGGCCCGGCACAGGGAAGACGACGTGCGGCGCATGTCGATGCGGCTTGAGGCGACCGTCCTGACCTCGCTTGACGCGGTGGTCGTGACGGATTCGCATGGCAGGGTCATCGAGTTCAACCCGGCGGCCGAACGCATGTTCGGCTATGATCGCGACGAGGCACTGGGGCAGCCCATGTCCGACCTCATCATACCGGAACGCCACATCGCCGGTCACGAGGCCGGTATGCGGCGCATGCGCGAGGGCGGTGAACGCCGCGTCGTGGGCAAGGGCCGGATCGACATGACCGCGCGGGACCGGTCAGGCCGGGAATTCCCGGTCGAGTTGTCCATCGCCAGTGCCGAAGGCCCGGAGGGCGCCATCTTCATCGGCTTCCTGCGTGACATCACGGAGGCGCGTGCCGCCGAATCCGCCCTGATTTCCGCGCGCGACACCGCACAGGCGGCGGAACAGACCAAGACGAACTTCATCGCGGTGATGAGCCACGAGATGCGTACGCCGCTGAACGGCATGATGGCCGCGCTGGACATCATCGGCCAGGGCCGGCTGGACGACCGCCAGTCGAGGTTCCTGGACATTGCGCGGGATTCCTCGCTTCAGTTGCTTCGCCACGTCAACGATGTGCTGGAGATCTCGCGCATCGAAGCCGGCCAGGCGCCGACCCTTCTTGAAACCGTGGATCTGGCCGCGCTGCTTGCGACCTTGGTCGAACCCATGGTGCCCCAGGCGGCTGCCCGCGGCACGACGCTGGACCTTCGCCTGCCAGCCCCGTTGCCGCCAGTGATGGGCGATCCGTTCCGCCTGGGACAGATCTTGCAGAACTTGTTGTCCAACGCCGTGAAGTTCACCGAAGGCGGCCTGATCGTGATCGAGGCCGAGGCCGAGGCCCAGGAGCAACCGGACAACCGGATCCTTCTGCAACTCTGCGTCCGGGACACCGGCATTGGCATTGCCCCGGCAGACCATGACAGGATCTTCAGGGATTTCGAGATGGTCGATCCCTCGTTCAGTCGAAAGGTCGGCGGTACTGGTCTTGGCCTTGCGATCTCGCGACGTCTTGCCCGGGCGATGGGCGGGGAGATTTCGGTCCAGAGCGAGTTGGGCCAGGGCAGCGCCTTCACCCTGAGCCTTTCGATGCCACTGGCACCGGAGGCCGAAAGCCGGGCGTCCGTACCTGTCGCTACCGCGGCGCTTGAGCGTCCGCTTTCGGTGCTGGTGGTGGAGGACAATCCGACCAACAGGATCGTGCTGGAAGAGATGCTGCGCAGCCTGGGGCACAGCGTTGAACTGGCGGTGGATGGCGCGGAAGGCGTGAGCAAGGCGCGAACGCACGCATTCGATCTGGTGCTGATGGACCTGTCCATGCCCCGCGTGGATGGCTGGACGGCGACCGCGCTGATCCGCGCGGACGGTGCTTCGATGAACAGCCGGATTCTGGCAGTGACGGCCCATGCCAGCACCCGTGCCGATCCGCGCTTTGCCACGTCGGGCTTTGACGGGTTGCTGACCAAACCGTTGACAACTCAGGATCTTGCTGCCGTTCTGCTGGATGCCGGTCCCCTGAACGAAAGCTCCGGGTTGGGGGCCGAGGATCTGCCATTGCTTGATGAGGTCCGCCTGGCGGAATTGCGTCGGATGGGCGAGACGGCACGCGCGCGGTTGTTCGATCAGGCCCGCTCCGACTTGGGCCGCTGTATTGCCGGGATCGGCACCGCGACACCCACATCCCCTGGGCTGCTAGCGACGTTGCACGAAGCCGCGGGCGTCGCTGCGGTGATCGGCGCCCGTCGCCTGCACGCCCTGCTGCAGGCCGCCGAAGCCGAGGCCGGCTCTGGCGATGCCGGCCGCATCGCCAGAGCCTGCGCGCCCCTTGCTGACACGTGGCAGAAGACCGAGGTCGAACTCTGCTCCTCCGGACGTTAGTCCGGACCTGCCGCAACGGCATGTCCCCGGCGCGGCCCCAACAGGAGTAGCCGCCTTGAGCGGCAGCGACCGCCGAGTCAGGGCGCGTGCCGTGGGATCGCGATCATGTTCAGGCTTCCATGGGACTGGCACCGGTGCACGACACGGCAGCTCCCGCGCCTCACTTGGCCCCTGCCCTGCGGCATTCAGCACCATCCGACCGTCGATTTCGGTGACCCGCTGCGGGGGACGGTGGCTGGTGGCAGTGGGACCGGCGGGCCGGAAAATGCGAAACGGCCCGTGCGGGGAGGAGTCGCACGGGCCGTCCGCGGATGCGCCGGTCTGGGGGGAGGACCCGACGGGGCGCAACGATCCGGGCCGGGGAAATTCCCGGCCCGGAACGATCTTAGTAGTTGTAGGCGCTTTCGCCGTGTTCGGTCTGATCGAGGCCCTGGCGTTCGGCATCGGCCGAGGGGCGCAGGCCCATGGTCATGTCTATCACCTTGAACAGGATGAAGGAGCCGATACCCGACCATGCCAGCGTCACGAGGACCGCCTTGATCTGGGTGATGACCTGGGCGCCCATGTCGAAGGTGCCGGCCACTGCGGGGAAGACGGTGTAGTCGAAGAAGCCCTGACCGCCAAGCGCCGGGTCGGCAAGGATGCCGGTGCCAATGGCGCCGACGATACCGCCCACGCAGTGCACGCCGAACACGTCGAGGCTGTCATCATACTTCAGCGCGCTCTTCACCGTGGAGACGAAGATGTAGCAGATCGGGGAAACCGCGAGGCCCAGCACGATCGAGCCCATCGGCGAGGCGAAGCCTGAGGCCGGGGTGATGGCGACGAGGCCCGCAACCGCGCCGGTCACCGCACCCAGAAGCGAGGGGCGGCCATGGCGGATCTGCTCGACGATGCTCCAGGACAGGGCAGCAGCGGCGGTGGCGACGAAGGTGTTGATGAAGGCCAGCGCGGCAAGGCCGTTGGCTTCGAGGTTGGAACCCGCGTTGAAGCCGAACCAGCCGACCCACAGGAGGGAGGCGCCGATCATCGTCATGGTCAGCGAGTGGGGCGGCATCGCCTCTTTCAGGTGGCCAAGGCGCGGACCGATGACGAGGCAGCCGATGAGACCCGCGATACCGGCGTTGATGTGGACAACGGTGCCGCCGGCGAAGTCAAGCGCACCCCAGCCCCAGAGCAGGCCGTAGTCGCCAGGCAGGTCGGGCAGGAAGTCCGGGCCGGCCCAATACCAGACCATGTGGGCCATCGGGAAATAGACCACGGTCAGCCACAGCACGGTGAAGACCATCAGCGGCCAGAACTTCACGCGTTCGGCGAAGGCGCCGACGATCAGCGCGGGCGTGATGCAGGCGAAGGTCATCTGGAAGATGACGAAGGCGTATTCGGGGATGTAGACGTTGTTCGAGAAGGTCGCGGCATAGGTGCCGGCGTTCACGCCCGACAGGAACATCTTGGACAGGCCGCCGATGAAGGGGCCGCCTGAGGTGAAGGCGAGGCTGTAGCCGTAGGTGACCCAGATGATCGCCGCGATCGAGACGATCATGAAGACCTGCATCAGCACGCTGAGCATGTTCTTGGTGCGAACGAGGCCACCGTAGAACAGCGCCAGAGCCGGGATCGACATCAGGAGCACCAGCGCCGAGCTGATGAGCATCCAGGTGGTGTCGCCCTTGTTCACCATGCCGGCCATTGCGGCGACATCGGGGTTCTTGATCGGGCCAGCGGCCACCTCGACGACCTCGGCGGTCGCCTCCTGTGCCCAGACGGGCAAGGCGGCCATGACGGACGCGCCAAGCGCCGCAAGGCCAAGGGTTTGATTTTTATTCAACATTTCCGGAGTTTCCCCTTCCCGCCTGTTCTTACAGCGCATCGTCATCGGTTTCGCCCGTGCGGACGCGCACGGCATGTTCCACGTCGAGGACGAAGATCTTTCCGTCGCCGATCTTGTCGGTCTTGGCCGTGGTCTGGATGGTTTCGACCACCGCTTCGGCCAGGCTGTCGACCACCACGATTTCCAGCCGGACCTTCGGCACGAAGTTCACGGCGTATTCCGCGCCACGGTAGATTTCGGTGTGGCCCGACTGCGAACCGAACCCCTTGATCTCGGTCACCATCATGCCGCGCACCCCGATGGCGGTGAGCGCCTCGCGCACCTCCTCGAGCTTGAACGGCTTGATTGCTGCAATGATCAGTTTCACGGCGTTCCCCTCTATGGTCCGGGGCCCGAGGCGGCCCTTGCCCGAAAGGAGGCGGGCTTTCCGCGGTGCAGCACAAGTCGCGAGCGGGTTAGCGGGCGCCCTCATGGCGAGCGTTTCGCACAACATTTGCACGATTTAGTCAGTTTGCCTAAATTTTGTGCTGAATTGGTAAGCGAATCGTGAGCGCACCGGCTCCACATTTTTCGTTTCCGGCGCTATGGTGCGGCAAAAGCGCCCCGGCTTCGGCCGGAGAAACAAGGGCGGATCGGGCATGGCATCTACAGGCAAGGGGCGGGGGCCGCTTGTCGCGGACCGGAGATATTCCGGCCGCGAGGAAGCGCAGCCGAAAGCACGGACGCGGGCCCCGGCAAAGCCGGCGAAGAAGGCCGCGCGGCGCCCGGTCAAGAGGCGCGGGCTGATTTCGGGGTTGATCGTGGGATTCTTTGCGCTGATCTGGCGGATCGTCTGGGGCATCGGCTGGCGCGTCGGGCTTGTCGTGGGGCTGGTCTTGGCGGCGACCACCTTCTACTTCTATGCCAAGATGCCGCCGCTGACCGACCTGCTGGACGGACGCGCGCGGGGGTCTGTAACGTTTCTGGACACCAACGGCAGCCCCTTCGCCTGGCGGGGCGAGACCTTTGGCGGGCAGATCACGGCAGACACCGTTTCGCCCAACCTGCTGCATGCGGTCGTGGCGACCGAAGACAAGCGGTTCTACTACCATCTGGGGATCAGCCCGCGCGGCATTGCCAGCGCGATCCGCATCAACATGGCGGAAGGGCGCGGGCCGTTCGAGGGCAACGGCGGGTCGACCATCACGCAGCAGGTGGCCAAGCTTCTGTGCCTGGGCGTGGCCTGGGACCCGACGCAGTGGAAGGACGAGGCGGCTTATGAGGCGGACTGCCGGCAGGGCAGTCTGATGCGCAAGGTGAAGGAAGTGCCCTTCGCCCTGGCGATGGAGCTGAAGTATTCGAAGAACGACATCCTGACGATCTATTTCAACCGCGCCTACCTGGGCGCGGGCACGCGCGGGTTCGAGGCGGCGGCGCAGCGCTATTTCGGCAAGTCGGCGCGCGACGTGACCCCGGCCGAGGCGGCGATGCTGGCCGGGCTTCTGAAGGCGCCGAGCTATTACGCGCCGACCAACAACCTGGAACGGTCGCGCGAGCGGGCGGCGGTGATCATCGGGCTGATGGAGGAACAGGGTTACCTGACGAAGGAGCAGGCGGCCGAGGCGCTGGCGCATCCGGCGGAACTGTCCGAAGCGGCGCAGAGCCGGTCGGGCGGGTTCTTCGCCGATTGGGTGATGGAGACGGCGCCGGCCTTCCTGACCACCGAAACCACCGAGGACGTGGTGATTTCGACCACGCTGGACCAGCGGGTCCAGAAGGCGGCCGAAGAGGCGCTGGCCTTCGTCTTCGAGACCAAGGTGAAGGAAGGATCGAAGGCGCAGGCGGCCATCGTGGTCATGTCCGCCGACGGCGCGGTGCGCGCCATGGTGGGCGGGCGAAAGATCGAGGCGGCGGGCTCGTTCAACCGCGCGACGCAGGCGCTGCGGCAGACCGGGTCGGCCTTCAAGCCCTTTGTCTATGCGGCGGCGCTGGATCTGGGCTGGAGCCCCTGGGACGTGGTGCAGGACACGCCCCTGACCATCACCACGCCGGGGTCGGGGCCGTGGTCGCCCTCGAACTACGACGAGGAGTTCAAGGGGCCGGTGACGCTGGTGCAGGCGCTGAAGGAAAGCCGCAACATCCCGGCGGTGCGAGTGTCCGAGGCTGTGGGGCGCGAGAACGTGCGGACCGTGGCATCGGCCTTCGGATTGCAGAGCGACCTGGCGGCGGGGCCGGCTCTGGCGCTTGGCGCATCGGAATCGACGCTCCTGGAGATGACCGGGGCCTATGCCGGCATCCTGAACGGCGGCAGTTCGGTGACGCCCTATGGCATCAATGCGCTGACCCTTCAGGGCGAGACCGAGCCCTTGCTTGGCGCGGGCGGCGGCATCGGCGAGCGGGTGATCTCGCAGAAGGCGGCGGAAGAGCTGATCTTCATGATGACCCAGGTGGTCGAGGGCGGCACCGGCGGGCGCGCGCGCCTGCCCGACCGGCAGGTGGCGGGCAAGACCGGCACCACGCAGGCGGCGCGCGATGCGTGGTTCGTGGGCTTTTCGGCAGACTACGTCGCAGGGGTCTGGATGGGATACGACGACAACACGCCGCTGACCGGCGTGACCGGCGGCGGGCTGCCGGCCGAGATCTGGCACGAGGTGATGCTGCGGGTGCATGAGGGCGTGGAGCCGAGACCCCTGCCGATGATCGTGCCCGAGCGGCCGGCGCCGGTGCAGGTTGAGGCGACCGCCTCGTCGGGCAATGCGACCGAGAAGAAGCGCAAGGACCCGATCGGGGATCTGCTGCGCGGCATCCTGGGCGGGGAGAACTGAGGGCGCCAGCGGGGCCCGGCGTCCCCGCTGGCGGCATTGGCCATTGTCCGGGCAGGTCGAGGCCCCGGCCTGCGCCGGGGCGAGGCCAGGTCAGCTTTTGTTCAGCTGGGCAATCAGCTTGTCGACGTTGCCACCGTTCTGGTCGAGCATCGCGCCGATTTCCGTGCGCTCGGACGAGAGCATGTTCACGCCTTCGATGATGATGTTGAAGAACAGGTTCTTGCCCGACTTGTCCGAGACGTACCAGCGCAGGTCGAAGGGGCTTTCGCCCTTGAGATAGCAGACCGACTGGACCTCATAATAGCTTTTCACCGGCTTGGAGCCTGTCACCTCGATCTTGCCGCCAATGAATTCGCGGAAGCGCCGGCCGTACTTGCGGCTGAGATAGCCCTGGTACGCCTTGGTGAAGGCCTGGATCTGGGCCGGGCTGGCCGTCTTGGCCGCCGGGCCAAGCACCGAGCGGGCGATCACGGGCACGTCGGCATAGCGAGTGAAGATGCGTTCGAAATCGCCGTACATGGCGCTTTCGGACTTGCCGGAATTGATGGTGGCGTTGATCTCGCCGATGGCCTGGTCGACCAGGGCGCGGGCCTGGGCATCGTCCAGCGCCAGGGCCGGCAGCGGAAGGGCCGCGACAATCGCGCCAGAAAGACCGAGGGCCAGAAGCCCGCGGCGAGAGATGGAAATGTCATTCGGCATAGGGATCCTCGAAACCAAGCGGGACGGCACCGGCCACGGCATCGGAGGCGCCATCGGTCTGAGCAGAACCATCGTCCGCATAGGGGTCGATGAAGCCGTCATCGGCCTCACCGGTATCGCCCAGTTCGAACCTGCGGTTCTGCGTGTAGAGAAGTCGCGTCTGCGCGTAGCTGTCCGCGCTGTCATATAGGACGGAATCGACGGTATCGGAATAGCGGCCGCGTTCGACAAGCATGGAAGCGCCGCCCAGGACCACGAGCACCACGCCCTGCGTCGGGTTCACGACATAGTCCAGCGGATTGAGGAAGCCGCCAACCACACGGCCGGCGCTGTCGCGGTCGGTCGACGGACCCAGAAGGGGAAGTTCGTCGTAATTGCCCTCTGGCACGCCCCAGACATAGAGCGTGTCCCCGAAGGTGGTGGAGTGGTTCGGGATGCCGATGGCGGTGGCCGGATCGAAGATGCCACCGACGCCGACCGTGGCGTTGATTGCAAACCGAAGGACAGATTCCACCGCCTTGCCCGGTTTGACCTGGAGAACATAGTTCACCGCATCGCCCGGCGCCTCCCAGGTGGAGGAGGCGTTGAGGATGGCGACCTCGACTTCATCGGGCAGGATATCGCTGGTGCCCTCGGCAACCGGGCGCACGAACATCTGGTCGAGTTGCTTGTTCATCTCGTGAACCTGCCGATTCTCGGCTTCGTACTGGTCCTGGACCGGACCTGACGGGGCTGCGCAGCCTGCAAGGCATGCAACAAGCGCAACGGGTCCGACAGGGCGCCGGACCACGCCAGACAGAGCGGAAAATGCCATCTTTCTTCTTTCCGGTAACCGACGGATAAGTAGATATTGCCCGAAGAGGGAAGGCAAGGCATAGGCTGTGCCCTAGGCCAAGGCAATCGGCGAGGGATCGCGGCCATGGGCAGAACGGATTATTCGCCGGTTCGGGCTGTCCGGAGCGGCCGTGTGTAACAGATGCGGACATTATGAGCGCCATGGATACTAATCGCGGGTCCGCAGAATTGCGTGCCGCCCGCGCCGACAGTCGCGGACTTTTGATCTCGGTCCTCGTGTTCAGCGTCTTCACGAACCTGCTGATGCTGACCGGGCCGCTGTACATGCTGCAGGTCTATGACCGGGTGCTGGGGTCGCGATCCGAGCCGACGCTGATCGCGCTTTCGGTGCTTGTCGCCTTCCTGTTCCTGATGATGGGCGTACTGGACCATGCGCGGGCGCGGCTGATGGCGCGGATCGGGGCGCGGTTCCAGGAAAAGCTGGACCGGCGGGTCTTTGCGGCATCCGTCCGGCGGCTGACGATGAACCCGAACGATCCCGCAGCGTTGGCGGCGCAGCGCGATCTGGAGGCGATGCAGCGGCTTTGGTCTTCGCCCGTACTGCTGGCGCTGTTCGACATTCCTTGGACGCCGATCTTTGCGGCGGCGATCTTCATCTTCAACCCGATGCTGGGCTGGCTGGCTGTGGCTGGCGGTCTGATCCTGGTGATCGTGACCATCCTGAACCAGTCGTCCACGAAGATTCCACTGACGCGCGCAAACAACGCGACCATGGCGGCGGAACGGGTTTCGGATGCGCTGAAGAACGAATCCGAGACGATCCAGGCGCTTGGCATGACGGGCGCCGGGTTCGACCGCTGGCAGTCGGCGCGCGGCGTGGCGCTGCGCACCTCGGTCGAGGCCTCGGACGTGGCAGGGGGCTATTCCGTGGCCTCGCGGACCTTCCGCCAGTTCCTGCAATCGGCGATGCTGGGCGTGGGTGCCTGGCTGGTGCTGCAGGGCGAACTGACCTCGGGCGCGATGATCGCCGGGTCGATCCTGATGGGCCGCGCCCTCGCACCGATCGAGCAGGCGGTTGGCCAATGGGCCGTGGTGACGCGCGCACAGGAAGGCCGCCGGCGACTGGCCGAACTGCTGTCGCGCCAGCCCGACGAACCGGTGCGCACCCAATTGCCGCGTCCGCGCGCCCTTCTGGACGTTCAGGGGCTGACGGTTATTCCGCCCGGCGAAAATCAGGCCGTTCTGCGGATGGTGAGCTTCAACCTGCAGCCGGGGCAGGCGCTTGGGGTGATCGGGCCTTCGGGTGCGGGCAAGACCTCGCTGGCTCGCGCGTTGATCGGTGTCTGGCGGCCCTCGGCCGGGAAGGTCCGGCTAGATGGTGCCACGCTGGACCAGTACGATCCGGACGTTCTGGGCAGCTATATCGGCTATCTGCCGCAGCGCATTGCCCTGTTCGATGGCACGATTGCCGACAACATCGCGCGCCTCGCGCCGCGTCCCGACCCTGCGAAGGTGGTGGAGGCCGCGAAAAAGGCGGCGGCACACGAGATGATCCTGCGCTTGCCGGACGGCTATGACACCCGCGTCTCGACTGTGGGTGGGCGGCTTTCGGGCGGGCAGATCCAGCGGATCGGTCTGGCGCGGGCGCTGTATGGCGACCCTGTGCTTCTGGTGCTGGACGAGCCGAACTCGAACCTCGACAACGACGGTTCGACGGCGCTGAACCTGGCGATCCGCCAGATGAAAGAGCAGGATCGCGCGGTACTGATCATGGCGCACCGGCCGGCGGCCATTCAGGAATGCGATCTGCTTCTGGTCATGGAGGACGGCACCCGACGTGCCTTCGGCCCGCGCGACCAGGTGCTGCGCGAGATGGTGAAGAACCATACCGAGATCGTGCGATCCACCGGACCGGGAGGTGTGACATGACCGAAGGGCCCAAGACCCCCGAGGGATCCGGCGGGAAGCTGCCCGAAGTGACCTCGGAGCAGACCGGCGTGACCCAGGCCGCAGCCGATCCGATGCCGCCGGCCGAGGCTTCGCCGGCGCCGAAACCGCCTTTGGAAGCGCCCAAGGCTCCTGGCCTCCCGGCAGAGCCCGCGCTCCATCTGGCCGCGATGGCGCCGCCACCGCCCGGCGGCACGTCAAAGCCGTTTTCGGCGCGCGGCCCGATGATCCTGGGCTTTGTTTCGGTGCTGATCCTGCTTGTGGGCATCTTTGGCTGGGGCTTCGGCACCACCATAGCCGGCGCCGTGGTGACAAGCGGGATGCTGGAGGTCGAACAGAACCGCCAAGTGGTGCAGCATCCGGATGGCGGCGTGGTGGAGACGATCTTCGTCAAGGACGGCGACACGGTACAGGGCGGTGACGTGCTGATCCGGCTGGACGGCAATACCACCCGGTCCGAACTGGCGATCATCGAGGGCCAGTTGTTCGAATTTCTCGCCCGCCGCGCGCGGCTGGAGGCGGAACGCGACGGCGCGGACAAGGTCGAGATCAAGGGCGAACTGGCCGAGTTGATCAAGACCCGGGCGGATGTGGCCGAACTGGTGGAAGGCCAGGTCAAGCTGTTCGATGCGCGGCGCGACACCCTGTCGAAGCAGATGGAACAGCTGGGCAAGCGCCAGCTTCAGATGAGCTCTCAGATCGAGGGGATCGATGCGCAGTTGGCTGCCCAGAGCAAGCAGTTGGAGCTGATCGAGGACGAACTGAAGGATCAGCGCAGCCTTCTGGAAAAGGGGCTGGCCCAGGCAAGCCGCGTTCTTTCGCTGGAGCGCGAACAGGCACGCCTGGAGGGACAGCTTGGCGAACTGACCGCGAGCAAGGCGCAGGCCGAGGGCCGCATCACCGAGATCGAGCTGGAAGTGCTGCGTCTCCAGGCGGTGCGCCGCGAGGATGCGAACGAACAGCTTCGCGATGCCGGAGCGCGCGAGCGCGAACTGGCTGAGCGCCGCCGCGCCCTTCTGGAAAAGCTGGACCGCCTGGACATTCGTGCGCCGGTTTCCGGCATCGTGCTGGGCATGACGGTGACGACGCCACGGTCGGTGATCCGGCCGGCAGACCCGGTGCTTTACATCATCCCGCAGGATCGCCCTCTGGTGATCATGGCTCAGGTGCCGCCGATTCATATCGACGAGGTGCACATGGGCCAGCAGGCCGAACTGATGTTCCCGGCCTTTTCGGCGCGGACAACACCGCAGCTGAAGGGCCATGTGACCATGGTTTCGGCGGATGCTCTGACTGACCAGCGCACGGGCCAGACCTACTACCGCGCGGAAATCGCGTTGGACCCCGGCGAGATGGAAAAGCTGCGCGACCTGCAACTGCTGCCGGGTATGCCGGTGGAAGCCTTCATCAAGACCGATGACCGTACGCCCATCGCCTATCTGACGAAGCCCTTCACGGACTACTTCGCCAAGGCCTTCCGCGAGTTGTGACCGCTGCCCGCCCCTTGCCGGGGGCGGGGCGCCCGGCTAGCCTCCGGCCGCAAAGACCGGAGGATGACATGAGCCACATCGAGACCCGCCTTGCCGAACTTGGCGTGACCCTGCCGGACGCGCCCGCGCCGGCCGCCAATTATGTGCCGTTTGTAGTGGTGGGCAATCTTGTCCATGTGTCGGGCCAGATCAGCCAGAACGCGGGCGGTCTGATCAAGGGCAAGCTGGGGGCCGATCTGGACGTGCCCGCCGGGGCCGAGGCGGCGAAAAGCTGTGCCATCAGCCTGCTTGCCCAGGTGAAGAAAGCCTGCGGCGGGGATATGTCGCGGCTGGTCAGGGCGGTGAAGCTGGTGGGCTTTGTCAACTCGACCGCAGATTTCACCGACCAGCCCAAGGTGATCAACGGCGCGTCGGACTTTCTGGTGGCGGCGCTTGGCGATGCCGGGCGACATGCGCGGTCGGCGGTGTCCGCGGCCTCGCTGCCCTTGGGCGTGGCGGTCGAGATCGAGGGGATCTTCGAGATCCGTCCGTGATGCGCGTTCCCTTACCTGCCGAGTTCCTGCGCCTGCCGATCGCCCACCGCGCCCTGCACGACCGCAAGGCCGGGCGGATCGAGAACTCGCCCTCCGCTGTGCGGGCCGCGGTTGAGGCGGGCTATGGGATTGAGATCGACCTGCAGCTGTCGAAGGACGGCGTGGCGATGGTGTTCCACGACGACGAGCTTGACCGGCTGACGGTCGAGAAAGGGCCGGTCGCACATCGAACTGCGGCCGAACTTGGGCGGATCGGTCTGAAGGGCGGTGAGGATCGCATTCCGACGTTGGCCGAGGTGCTGGAACTGGTCGGCGGGCGGGTGCCCTTGCTCATCGAGCTGAAGGACCAGACGCTGCGGCTTGTTCAGACGGATGGCGCGCTGGAGGCGGCAACGGCCGAGGCGCTGAAGGGCTATGACGGCGCGGTGGCGCTGATGTCGTTCAATCCGCATTGCATCGCCCATCTGGCACGGCTTGCGCCCGAACGGCCCCGGGGCATCACCACGGCGGCCTATGACCTGAAGAGCTGGTTCCCGCTGGACCGCGCGACGCGCGCGCATCTGCGGGCGATCCCGGATTACGACCGGGTGGGCGCCAGTTTCATCAGCCACGAGGCGAAGGATCTGGGCCGGCCGCGGGTGGCCGAGCTGAAGGACGCCGGCGCGGCGATCCTGTGCTGGACGATCCGCAGTGCCGGCGCAGAGGCAGAGGCGCGACAGGTTGCCGACAATGTGACCTTCGAGGGCTATGCCGCCGCCATTCCCGGCTGAACTACCCTTGCCCTTCGTCTTTGCGGAAATACTCTGCGCGGGGCGACCGTTGGTTCCGCCATCGGTTCACGAAACCAATGGTCGCGGGGGCAGACGGCCCCCCGGCTTGCCGCAAGGCCCTTGCCAAACATGACCGACCTTACGCTTCACGACAGCCTTTCAGAGATCCCCGCGGAAAGCTGGGATGCTGTGGCCTGCCCCGAGGCAGCGGCGGGGCGGCCGGTGGACCCGTTCACCACGCACCGGTTCCTGATGGCGCTGGAGGCCTCGGGTTCGACCGGCAAGGGAACGGGCTGGACGGCGCGGCCGCTTGCCCTGCGGCGCGGGGGCGCGTTGGCGGGGGTGATGCCGCTCTACGTCAAGACCCACAGCCAGGGCGAGTACATCTTTGACCATTCCTGGGCGGATGCGTTCCAGCGCGCGGGCGGGCAGTATTACCCCAAGCTGCAAGTGGCGGTGCCCTTCACGCCGGCGACCGGGCGGCGGTTCCTGTGCGCGCCTGACGACCGCGCCGACCTGCTGAGTGGGGCGATCGGGCTGGTGAGGGGAAACGGGTTGTCGTCGCTTCACGTCACCTTCTGCACCGCCGAAGAGGCCGAGGCTCTGGCGGGCTTGGAGGGCACGCTGCACCGCGTGACGCAGCAGTTCCACTGGCTGAACCGGGGATACGGCTGTTTCGACGATTTCCTGGCCGACCTGTCCAGCCGCAAGCGCAAGATGATCCGCAAGGAGCGCGAGGGCGCCCATGCGCACGGGCTGACCATCCGCGCGCTGACGGGCGACGAGATCGAGCCGCGGCACTGGGATGCGTTCTGGATCTTCTACCAGGATACCGGCAGCCGCAAATGGGGCCGGCCCTACCTGACTCGTGAGGCCTTCGATGCCTTTCACGCCACGATGCGCGACGACATGCTGCTGGTGCTGGCCTTTGACGGGGCGCGTCCGGTGGCAGGCGCGCTGAACTTCATCGGGCGCGACACGCTGTTCGGCCGCTACTGGGGCTGTGTGCAGGACTATCCCTTCCTGCATTTCGAGCTGTGCTATTACCAGGCCATTGACTGGGCCATCGAGAATGGCATGCCGCGCGTGGAGGCCGGGGCGCAGGGAGAGCACAAGCTGGCGCGCGGCTATCTGCCGAGCCCGGTGCATTCGCTGCACTGGATCGCCGATTCCGGTTTCCGCGACGCGGTGGCGCGGTATCTTGAGGCGGAGCGGCGCGCGGTGGACGAAGAGATCGAGGTGCTGACAGCCTTCGGTCCGTTCCGCCGCGGCGAGCCCGAGGAAAAGGACTGAGCCCGAGGGAGGCCCGGATGATCACCTTCTACACCAACCCGATGTCGCGCGGTCGGATTGCCCGCTGGATGCTGGAAGAAATCGGCCAGCCCTACGAGACGGTCTGGCTGGATTACGCGACCACGATGAAGGAGCCGGAATACCTGGCGATCAACCCGATGGGCAAGGTGCCGGCCATCGTCTGCGACGGACACGTCGTGACGGAATGCGCGGCGATCTGCACCTGGTTGGCGCAAGCATTTCCCGAGGCGGGGCTGATGGCCAGGGACAGCGCGAGTTTCTACCGTTGGATGTTCTTTGGCGCCGGGCCGGTGGAGCAGGCGGTGGTGAACAGTTCCTTCGGCTGGAAGCCTGGCTCGCCGCAGGAGGCCGGGCGTACCGGCTATGGCAGCCTGGACCGGGTGATGGCCACGCTGACCGGGCACCTGGCCGCGAACGAGTATTTCGCGGATGGCCGGTTTACCGGAGTGGATGTCTATCTTGGCAGCCAGATCGGCTGGGGTCTGCGCTTTGGCACGATGCCGGCGAATGAGACGCTGGCGGCCTATTGGGCGCGCATCTCGGCCCGCCCGGCGCTGGCCCGCGCAGCCGCGATCGACGAAGCTCGGATGAAGGGAGTGCCAGCATGAGCGCGCTGTTGACCGAGGCCGAACGCAACGCTGTGCTGCCCTCCCTGGGCGAGACTGGCTGGGGTGCGGTGGAGGGCAAGGATGCCATCCGCAAGGTGTGGAAGTTCAAGAGCTTCTCGGAAGCCTGGGGCTTCATGTCCCGTGTGGCGCTGGCGGCCGAGAAGATGAACCACCACCCGGAATGGTCCAATGTCTACAACGTGGTCGACGTCACGCTGACCACGCACAGCGCGAAGGGCCTGACGAAGCTGGACACCGACCTTGCGGAGCGGATGGACGCGATGGCCGGTCCGGCCGAAGTGCAGCGCGACCTGGACCAGCCGATCCAGTGCCTGTGCGAGATTCACCACGCGGGGAAGAAGGGCTGAAGCACCGCCCCGGCGCAGGCCGGGGCGATGGGTGAAGCGTGGGGTCAGATCGCTTCGAGCAGCGCCTCGCCGGTCGAGATGTTGCACTCGCCCGACTTGTCGATCTGCACCACCTTTGCCACACCATCCTCGATGAGGGCGGCATAGCGCTTGGACCGGCCGAAGAAGCCGAGATGGGGCACGTCGAAGTTCATGCCGATGGCCTTGGTGAAGGCACCGTCGGCATCGGCCGCCAGCGTGATGCCGGCCTTGGTGGCGCCGGTCGCTTCGCCCCAGGCCTTCATCACGAAGGGATCGTTGACCGAGATGCAGATGATCTCGTCAACGCCCTTGGCGTCGAACTTGGACTTGGTGCGCATGAAGCTGGGCAGGTGCGCGGTCGAGCAGGTGCTGGTGAAGGCGCCCGGCAGGCCGAAGACCACCACCTTGCGGCCCTTCAGCCGCTCGGCGACCGAGACCTGTTCGGCCCCGTTGTCGCCCATTACCAGAAGCGTGCCATCCGGCAGCGCCGCCCCTTCGGAAATCGTCATGGTCTGAAGCCTCTTTGTTGCGTTTCCCTGACCTCGGGTTATAGGGTCCGCCCCGGATGTCGGCCAGAGGGGGAAGACCATGCATGTCGTCGTGATCGGGGCGGGACAGGCGGGGGCGGCGCTGGTGGCGCGGCTGCGCGCGCAGGGCCACAAGGGCCCCATCACCCTGATCGGCGAGGAGAAGGCGCCCCCCTACCAGCGCCCGCCGCTTTCCAAGGCCTATCTGCTGGGCGAGATGGACGCAGAGCGGCTGTGGCTGCGGTCGTCCGAGTTCTATGCCGAGAACGACATCACCCTGCGCCTTGACCGCCGCGTGACGGCCATCGACCCGGTGGCGAAGACCGTGAGCCTGGGCAGCGAGACCATCCCCTATGACGAACTGGCGCTGACCACCGGCGCGATCCCGCGCCGGCTGCCCGCGGCCATCGGCGGCGAGCTGGCCGGGGTCTATACCGTGCGGACGCTGGCCGATGTGGATGCGATGCGCGACGAGTTTGCGCCCGGCGCGCGGGTGGTGATCGTGGGCGGCGGCTACATCGGGCTGGAGGCCGCGGCGGTGGCGGCGAAGCTGGGGTTGCAGGCCACGGTGGTGGAGATGGCGCCGCGCATCCTGCAGCGGGTGGCGGCGCCCGAGACCTCGGATTACTTCCGCGCTTTGCATGGCGACAAGGGCGTGGAGATCCTGGCGTCCACCGGGCTGGAGCGGCTTTTGGGCGAGGACCGGGTGACTGGCGTGCGCCTGAGCGACGGGCGCGAACTGCCGGCCGATTTCGTCATCGCGGGCGTGGGCATCGTGCCGGCCACGGCGCTGGCCGAGGCGGCAGGGCTGACCATCCAGAACGGCATCGCCTGCGACGAATTCGGGCGCACCTCGGACCCGCATGTCTGGTCGGCCGGGGACTGCGCGTCCTTCCCGTGGAAGGGCGGGCGGCTGCGGCTGGAATCGGTGGGCAATGCCATCGACATGGCCGAGGCGGTGGCCGACAACATGCTGGGTGCGAACAAGCCCTACGAAGCGGCGCCGTGGTTCTGGTCGGATCAGTACGACTGCAAGCTGCAGATCGCCGGGCTGAACACCGGCTATGACCGGATCGTGACGCGCGGTCCGGATGGCGAGGCGGTGTCGTTCTGGTACTATGCGGGCGACCGGCTTCTGGCGGTGGACGCGATGAACGACCCGCGCGCCTATATGGTGGGCAAGCGGCTGATCGAGCAGGGGAAATCCCCTGACCCAGCGGCGGTGGCGGACCTGTCCACCAACATGAAGGCGCTTTTGAAGTAATGCGCATCATCGGCGGCGCGCGGCGGGGGCTGAAGCTGGCCGAGGTGGGCGAGGGCGATCCCGCCGCGCACCTGCGCCCGACGTCCGACCGCGTGCGCGAGGCGATCTTCAACCTGCTGATCAACGGCGGCCATGGCGATCCGCTGACGGCTGCGCGCGTTCTGGACCTGTTCGCCGGCACCGGCGCGTTGGGGCTGGAGGCGCTGTCGCGCGGTGCAGCCCGCGTGGCCTTTGTGGACGACGGGACTACGGCGCGGGCGCTGTTGCGGCAGAATATCGAGAAGATGCAGGCGATGGGCGCCACCGACGTCTGGCGCCGCGACGCCACCCGCATGGGGCCGAACCGCGGGCCGGGCTACGGCCTGGTCTTCCTGGACCCGCCCTATAACAAGGGCCTGGGCGAGGCGGCGCTGGTCTCGTGCCTGGAGGGCGGATGGCTGGCGCCCGGCGCGATGGTGGTCTGGGAAGAGGGCGCGGCGCCTGTGCCGCCCGCGGGGTTTGAGATGCTGGATCAGCGGAAGTATGGCGACACGCTGGTCACGCTCTTGCGGGCGCCGGCATGACCCCTGCGGCCGTGCTGTTCGATTGCGATGGCGTTCTGGTGGACAGCGAGGACATCGCCTTCGACCTGCTGATGGACGAGTTCGCCAACCATGGCCTTACCCTGCCGCGCGCGCGGATGGAGGTCGAGGTTCTGGGGCTGACCATGGTGGGTGTGGCCGACCGTGCCCGTGCCCTGGGCGCGGCGCTGCCGCAGGACTGGGTGGCGCGCTTCTATGAGCGGCTCTATGCTCGACTGGAGCAGGGCACCCCGCTGATCCCCGGCATTCTGGAGGTGCTGGAACGGCTGGACGCGGCGGGGATTCCCTATGCCGTGGGATCCAACGGGTCGGACCGCAAGATGGAGATCACGCTTGGCCAGCACCCTGCGCTTTGGGCGCGGCTGCAGGGGCGCATGTTCTCGGGCCAGACGCTTGGCACGCCGAAGCCCGCGCCTGGATTGTGGCTGCACGCGGCCCGCGCGCTTGGCGTTGATCCGGCAGGCTGTAGCGTGGTCGAGGACAGCCCGACCGGCGCCCGCGCCGCCCGCGCGGCGGGGATGCGGTGCTTCGCCTATGCGCCTCATGGCGACGGCGCGCGGATGGTTGCCGAAGGCGCCCTACCCTTCCGCGCCATGGCCGAGTTGCCGGGACTTCTTGGGATTTGACCGGCCTACGGTGGCGGGGCTGTGGGCAGACCGAGGCCCCGGCCCTTGCCGGGGCGAGTGGGGTGGCCCCCTGACGGCGTCAGCAGCGGGCGCAACAGTGCAAGAGGGTGACTGCGCAGCGTCAGCCGCATGGCGACGTAATCCTCGACCACCGCCTCGCCCTCGCTCATCTGGCGGAATATGACCGAAGGTTCGGAAATTCCCTCGCCCTCCAGATCGCCCGAGAAGAGCGGCAACGGTTCAGCCGGGACCAGCGCCTTCGCGGCCCAGAGCGCATCGCGGCGCGACAGTCCGAGTGCCGCGAAGCAATCCGCCTCGGCCAGAAGGGACAGCATGGCGGGCGAAATGCGCGCCCGGCGCCAGACATCCTCGACCGCGCGGTAGCCGTTGCCGCGCGCGGCCACGATCCACTGCGCCTCTTCCTCGGCCATGCCGGAGATCTGGCGGAAGCCAAGGCGCAGCGCCAGTTGCCCCCCGGTACCGGGTTCCATGCGGTTGTCCCAGTGGCTGGCATTGATGCAGGGCGGCAGCACCGTGACACCGTGTTCGCGCGCGTCGCGCACGATCTGGGCCGGGGCGTAGAAGCCCATCGGCTGCGAATTCAGCAGCGCGCAGGCGAAGATGCCGGGATGGTGCCGCTTCAGCCAGGCCGAGGCATAGACCAGAAGCGCGAAGCTGGCGGCATGGCTTTCGGGGAAACCATAGCTGCCGAAGCCCTCGATCTGGGCAAAGCAACGGGCCGAGAAATCCTCGTCATAGCCTTTGTCGCGCATGCCCTGCAGGAAGCGGTCCTTCAGGGCCGAGACATTGCCGTGCTTCTTGAAGGTGGCCAGCGCCCGGCGCAGGCGGTCGGCTTCCTCGGGCGAAAACCCGGCGCCGACGATGGCAATCTGCATCGCCTGTTCCTGAAACAGTGGCACGCCAAGCGTCTTGCCCAGCACGCGGCCCAGTTCATCTGAGGGGAAGCTCACCTTTTCCTGGCCGTTGCGGCGGCGGAGGTAAGGATGCACCATGTCACCCTGGATCGGCCCCGGCCGGATGATCGCCACCTGCACCACAAGGTCATAGAAGGCGCGCGGCCGCATCCGCGGCAGGAAGTTCATCTGTGCCCGGCTTTCCACCTGGAACACGCCAAGGCTGTCGGCCTGGCACAGCATCTCGTAGGTGGCGGGATCCTCGGGCGGCAGGGTGGCCAGTGTCAGCTTGCGGCCGTGGTGCCGGTCGACCAGGTCGAAGGCCTTGCGGATGCAGGACAACATGCCAAGTGCGAGCACATCCACCTTCAGGATCTTCAGCGCGTCGATGTCGTCCTTGTCCCAGCAGATGACGGTGCGCCCCTCCATCGCCGCATTCTCGATCGGGACCAGTTCGTCCAGCCGGCCCTCGGTCACGATGAAGCCGCCGACATGCTGGGACAGGTGGCGGGGAAAACCCTGGATCTCGTCGATCAGGCTCAGTGCAAGCCGCAGCCTCTTGTCGGCGGGATCGAGCCCGATCTCGCGCAGGCGGTCGTCGGTAATGCCGCCCGGTCCACCCCAGCCCCAGATCTGGCCAGACATGGCGGACAGCGTATCCTCTGTCAGGCCCATGGCGCGGCCAACCTCGCGCACGGCGCGCTTGCCACGGTAATGGATCACGGTGGCACAAAGCCCGGCGCGGTGGCGACCGTAGCGGTCATAGATGTGCTGGATCACCTCTTCGCGCCGCTCGTGTTCAAAATCCACGTCGATGTCGGGTGGCTCGCCCCGCGCCTCGCTGACGAAGCGCTCAAAGACCATGGTGCCGATCTCGGGCGAGACCGAGGTGACGCCAAGCGCATAGCAGACCACGGAGTTCGCCGCCGAGCCGCGCCCCTGGCACAGGATGTTCCGGCTTCGGGCGAACTGCACGATGTCATGCACCGTCAGGAAATAGGGCTCGTAGCCCAGCTTGCCGATCAGGGCGAGTTCATGCGCCATCTGGGCCTGGACCTTTTCCGGCGCGCCCTTGGGATAGCGCCAGGCGAGGCCGGCCCTGGCCAGCCGTTCCAGCCGGCCAGCCGCCGTCTCTTCCCCCTTGATTTCCGAAGGATATTCATAGCGCAGGTCGTCCAGGCTGAACCGGCAGCGTTCCGCGATCTCGCCCGTGCAATGCACGGCGGCCTCGTGGCCGCGGAACAGCCGCAGCATCTCGGCCTCACTGCGCAGGCGCTGTTCGGCATGGGGAAGCGCGTGGCGACCCAGATTCTCGACTCGGATACCAAGGCGGATCGCCGTCAGAACATCCGCCAGCCGCCGCCGCGCCGCAACATGCATCATCGGCAGGGCCGAGGCGACCGGCAGGAGGCCAAGGTCGGTTGCGGTTTTCGCCAGACGGTCGAAGCGGGCCGAATCCTGCCCGTCATAGCGCGGGGTCATGATCAGATGCACCTGGCCGGGAAAGGCCGCGGCCAGCCGCGCCGCCAGCCCACGCCAGGGCTGCGACCAGGGGCCAGGATGCACCAGCATCACCAGTCCCGCGCCGAACTCCATCAGGTCGGACTCGTGCAGCAGACATTCCCCCTTGGGCGCGCGCAGTTGCCCGACCGTGATCATCCGGCATAGCCCGGCCCAGCCCTTGCGGTCGGCGGCAAGGCAGGTCACGGCACAGCCGTTCGCCAGCATGATCCGCGCCGCCGGGATCAGCCGCGGCGCCGTGCCGATGACGCGGGCGATCTCGCGCGCCTCGACATGGGCGCGCACGATGCCGGCGACCGAATTCACATCGGCCACCGCCAGCGCCGCCATCCCTGCCTCGGCGGCATGACGCATCATCTCCTCGGGGTGGGAGGCCCCGGTGAGGAAGGTGAAGTTCGTCTGGGCGGACAGTTCGGCGAAGGCCATGGCGGATCGTGAACAAATGAAGAACAAAGCTAGCGCGATCCTGCTTGCGCTTCCAGTGAGTCGGCCTGATCCGATCACCTCCGTCCATTCTCTCTCCGGCAAATACCCTCGCGGGGATCGCCGCCCGGGCGGCGATGGGGGCAATAAGGCTCCCCGCTCAGCCGCAACGGGTTGCCGCAGCTCGGCCACCGCCCGCGGCAACGCCGTCCCGGCGGGCTCGATGCCCGCAGGGACGGCACGCCCCCTCAGCGCAGGGCATCAAGCGCAGCAAGGCTCGCGTAGCCATCAGGCGGCAGGCCCTGCGCCTCTTGCCAGGCCTGCATGGCGCGGATCGTCTTCGGGCCTATGCGCCCATCCACGCCTCCGGTGTCGAAGCCGGCGTCCGTCAGGCGCTGCTGCAGTTCCACACGCTCCTCCAACACCAGCGCGCGATCCTCGCGTGGCCAGCCGGCCGCGATAGGCGGACCGCCGGCGATGCGGTCAGACAGATGGCCGACGGCGATGACATAGGCATCGGCCAGGTTATAGGCCTCAATCGCCTTGAAATTACCAAAGGTCAGGAATGCAGCGCCACGCCAGCCGCCGGGCAGGCGCAGTTCAGCCAGGCCGCCAGCCGGCAACTCGCCCCCGCCCACCGGCGCCACGCCCAGGGCGCGCCACTCGGCGGGCGGCTTGAACACGCCTTCGCCGGATTGCCGGTAGTCGAAACCTTCGGGCAGCGTGACCTCCAGCCCCCAGGGCTGGCCACGAACCCAGCCCGACGCCGCAAGATAGGCAGCGGTGGAGGCCAGCGCATCGGTCGGATCGTCGCCCCAGATGTCGCGCCGGCCGTCACCGTCGAAATCCACCGCCAGCCGCAGGTAGGAAGAAGGCATGAACTGTGTATGGCCCATCGCGCCGGCCCAGCTTCCCTGCATCGCCGCGGGTGTCACGTCGCCCGCCTGCAGGATACGCAGTGCCGCCAGCACCTCGCCTTCCCAGAAGGCGGCGCGGCGGCCGCCGCAGGCCAGCGTGGCCAGCGAATCCATCAGCGGGAAATCGCCGCGGAAGGCGCCGTAGTCGCTTTCCAGCCCCCAGATCGCCACCACGATCTCCTTCGGCACGCCGTATTGCGCCTCGATCTGCCCGAGCAGCGCCGCATTGACCTTAAGCGCCTTCTGCCCGCCGGCGACACGGTCGGGCGAGACGGCGCGGTCGAGATAGTCCCAGATCGTCTTCGTGAATTCGGTCTGGTTGTAGTCCCGTTCCAAAACGCGCGGGTCGGGGGCGACCCCGGCTAATGCGGCATCGAAGACCTCGGGCGTTATGCCCGCGGCCAGGGCCTTGGGTCGGAAGCCCTGCACCCAGGCCCCCATGGCCGTCGCATCGCAATTTGCCTTCACCGCCCTGCCCTCCACCAGTTCGGGCGGCGGCAGGCTTTCGGCCAGAGCCGGGCCGCAGAAGACCGTCGTCACCGCTGCCAGAAGCCAGGTTCGCATCGCACCTCTCCAAGACCGCGGCCAGACTAGGCAAGCCTGCAGGGATGCGAAACCCCCGTTCCCCAGGCGCGCGCAGACCGATATCATCCCGCCATGCCCGCCCTGTGCCGCGATTGCCTGACACGCTTTGATGCCGGCGCCCGTTGCCCGGTCTGCCGGTCGCCGCGCGTGGTTTCCCACGGCGAACTGGATACGCTGTCCATCGCCCACATGGATTGCGATGCCTTCTATGCCAGCGTGGAAAAGCGCGACAATCCGTCCTTGCGCGATGTGCCGGTGATCGTCGGCGGCGGACAGCGCGGGGTGGTGTCGACCTGCTGCTATCTGGCGCGAATCCATGGCGTGCGCTCGGCCATGCCGATGTTCCAGGCCCTGAAGCTTTGCCCGCAGGCGGTAGTGGTGAAGCCACGGATGAGCGCCTATGTCGAGGTCAGTCGCGCCATCCGGTCCATGATGGAGGAACTGACGCCGGCCATTGAGCCATTGTCGCTGGACGAGGCCTTCCTGGACCTGACGGGTACTGCCCGGCTGCATGGTGCGCCGCCGGCCCTGATGCTGGCCCGGCTGACGAGGCGGATGGAGACCGAACTCGGTGTCACCGGCTCGATCGGGCTGTCGCACAACAAGTTCCTTGCCAAGATCGCATCGGACCTAGACAAGCCGCGCGGGTTTTCCGTGGTGGGCAAGGCAGAGACGGCCGAGTTCTTGAAGCCGAAATCGGTACGCATCATCTGGGGGGTGGGCACGGCCACCCAAGCCGCGCTCGAGGCAGCCGGGATCCGCACTATCGCCGACCTTCTTCGGTGGGAGCGCGCTGACCTGATCGCCCGGTTTGGCCGCATGGGCGACCATCTGTGGCGGCTGGCGCGTGGCGAGGATTCTCGTCGCGTGAACCGGGACGAGCGGCCGAAGTCGATCTCGAAGGAGACGACCTTCTTCGAGGACTCGTCGGACCCGGTCCTTCTGGACGGGCACCTGTGGCGGCTGGCGGAACAGGTCTCGGACCGCGCCAAGGCCAAGGGGCTGGCCGGGCGCACGGTGACGCTGAAGCTGAAGCGGGGGGGTTTCAAGCTCGTCACACGCCGGCAATCCCTGGACGGGCCGACCCAGATCGGCGACCGCATCTATCGCGCGGCGCGGACCATGCTGGATCAGGCCGGATTCCGGGGGCCGTTCCGACTGATCGGCGTGGGCATTGCCGACTTGGCGCCCGCGGCCGAGGCGGACCTTTCCAGCGATCTTCTTGATCCGGATGCGGGCCGCCGGGCAGCAACCGAGCGCGCGACGGATGCGATCCGAGCGCGGTTCGGCGCCGAGGCCATCATGAAGGGCCGCGCACTGCGCTGACAACCTGAGGGCGAGCCCGCAGAAAAAAGAGGCCGGGCAAAATGCCCGGCCAGGTCCAACAGGGAGGATGCCGTGTCATGACCCCGACACGGCGAGGGGATGGAATTGGCAACACTGCCGTTCGTATCAGTATATACCCTCTGATTCGGGCAACAATAAGACGTTCAGGCTACAAGCCGATATCCGCCACTTTCGGTAACCAGAAGGCGCGCATTCGTGGGATCGGGCTCAATCTTCTGGCGAAGCCGATAGATGTGCGTTTCCAGCGTGTGAGTGGTCACCCCTGCGTTGTATCCCCAGACCTCGTGCAGAAGCACATCCCGCGCCACCACGCCGGACTGCGCGCGGTAGAGGAACTTCAGGATGTTGGTTTCCTTTTCGGTCAGGCGGATCTTCTTTTCCTTTTCATCCACCAGAAGCTTCATCGCCGGCTTGAACGTATAGGGGCCAAGCTGGAACACCGCGTCTTCCGACTGCTCGTGCTGGCGCAGCTGTGCACGGATACGGGCCAGAAGCACCGGGAACTTGAAGGGCTTGGTGACATAATCATTGGCGCCGGAATCGAGGCCAAGGATGGTATCAGCGTCGCTGTCATGGCCGGTCAGCATCAGCACCGGGCATTTCACGCCCGCCTTGCGCAGGCGGCGGCACAGCTCGCGACCGTCGGTATCTGGCAGACCAACATCAAGGATGACGAGGTCGTAAAGACCTGCCTTGGCCTTTTCCATACCCTCGGCGCCGGTGCGGGCTTCGAAGACATCGAAGTCCTCGGTCATCACCAGCTGTTCCGACAGCGCTTCGCGCAGGTCGTCGTCGTCGTCCACCAGAAGAATCTTGCGAAGGGTCGCCATCTGAAGCCTCCGTTTCCTGTGAGCCTGACATGCGTTGGGGTCACCGTGGCGGCAAGATATGTGACAGAGGACTCACGCCGAGTTGTCGAAATCACGGCTATTGTTTCAATTTCCTTCACATAGCCCTAAATGGGAGGCATGACCCTTGCCCCTTCCCCTCTGGAACGTCTGTCTCGCGCGCGCAGCGACCTGCGGCTTGGCGTGCCGGTGGTGGTGTCAGAGGCGGGCGAAGGCGCGGTGGTTCTGGCGGTGGAGACGCTGACGGCCGAACGACTGGCTGATTTGCGGGGGTTGGGCGCGCCCGAACTTGTGTTGACGGCGCGGCGGGCCGAAACGCTGAAGGCGCGAGCCTATGACGGAGATTTGGCACGGATCGCCGTGCCCGACGACGAGGGCGCCACGTGGCTGAAGGCGATGGCCGATCCGGCGGATGACTTGCGGGTGCCGATGAAGGGACCCTTCCGTTCGCTGCGCGACGGCACGGCCGATCTGCACCGGGCGTCGATCCGGCTGGCCAAGGCCAGCCATCTCTTGCCCGCGGCCGTGGTGGTGCGGCTGGCCGATGCGGCGCGGCTGGCTGCGAGGTACGGCCTGACCGCAGTGACGGTGGCAGAGGTCGCCGACGATGACCCGACGGTATTGCATCCCGTGGTGGCCGCCAGGCTGCCCATGGCCGCAGCCGCCGCCGGTCGACTGCATGTGTTTCGGCCCGACAGCGGGGCCGAAGAGCACTACGCGGTGGAAGTCGGCCGCCCGGATCGCGGCCAGCCGGTGCTGGCACGGCTGCATTCGGCCTGCTTCACGGGCGATGTGCTGGGCAGCCTGAAATGCGACTGCGGCCCGCAGCTGCGCGCAGCCCTGGCCCAGATGGGCGAAGCGGGGGCTGGTGTGCTGCTATACCTGAACCAAGAAGGTCGCGGCATCGGACTGGCCAACAAGATGCGCGCCTATGCCCTGCAGGATCAGGGTTTCGATACGGTGGAGGCCAACCACCGCCTCGGCTTCGAGGATGACGAGCGCGACTTCCGGCTGGGGGCCGATATCCTGCGTCAGATGGGATTTCGGTCTGTCCGTTTGCTGACCAACAACCCGAAGAAGATTGCCATGATGGAGCGCTGTGGCTTGCAGGTCGTGGACCGGGTGCCGCTGAGGGTGGGCCTCACCGCTGAGAATGCCGGGTATCTGGCGACCAAGGCGGCAAAGTCGGGGCATCTGCTGTGAACGACATCGCCGTCACCAGGTGGGGCGCCAGGTTCGCAGGACGGCATTTCCCCTGCTCCGTCGGACGCGGCGGCATCGTTTCGGCGCGGGCCAAGCGCGAGGGTGACGGGGCAACACCTGCGGGCCATCACCGGATCGTCGGTTGCCTGTACCGCCCTGACCGGCTGACGCCGGGAGATGTTCCGGAATGGGCCGTCCCGATTGGACTCGGCGACCTTTGGTCGGACGACGTGCGAGACCCGGACTACAACCTGATGGTTCGCGCCCCGCATCCTTTTGGCTACGAACGCCTGCGGCGGCCGGACCCGCTGTATGACCTGGTGCTGATTACCGACTGGAACTGGCCGCACGCAGAGAAGGGCCGGGGGTCTGCGATCTTCCTGCATGCCTGGCGCAAGCCCCGCCACCCCACGGCGGGCTGCGTCGCCTTCGCTCCCACCGACCTGCGCTGGATCGCCCGGCGCTTGCGGCCGGGCGACGGGGTCGAGGTGCGGCGCTAGCCGGCTTCTCAAAGCGCTTTGAGCACCTTAGACTGCGGCCCGGGGGCGAGGGAGGAATCAATGGCCAAGACCACGGCTGCGCCAGACGACGAGGTTTTCGGGCTGCGGCTTGAGCGATCCTCTCAGGACCTTTGGCCGATGCTTGAAGCGCTGTATGGCGCGCGTCCAGAGTATGCCTCGTTCCGCGAAAAGCTCCTCAAGGCGCTGAAGAAGGGCTGGGCCGCCCGGCCCGCCGACCTGAAGCGGCTAGACCTGAAGCGCGACCTGGAGCCCGACTGGTTTCAGCGGCCGGACATGGCGGGCTATGTGTTCTATATCGACCGCTTTGCCGGCACGCTGCAGGGTGTGCTGGACAAGCTGGATTACCTGACCGACCTGGGCGTGACCTATGTCCACCTGATGCCCTGCCTGAAGTCGCGTCCCGGCGACAGTGACGGTGGCTATTCGGTGATGGACTACCGCCAGATCAATCCGGCCTTCGGCACGATGGAGGATTTCGAGGCGGTCGCCGCAGCCTTCCGGAAACGCGGCATTTCGCTGTGCGTCGATCTGGTGCTGAACCACACCGCGAAGGAACATGCCTGGGCCAGAAAGGCTGTAAAGGGAGACGCGAGATATCAGGACTACTACCTGATGTTCGACACGCCCGACCTGCCGCAACAGTACGAAAAGACCCTCGTCGAAGTGTTTCCGGACAACGCACCGGGCAACTTCACGCATTACCCGGAATTCGGAAAATGGGTCTGGACCACGTTCAACGAACATCAGTGGGATCTGAACTGGGCCAATCCACAGGTCTTTCTGGAAGTGGTCGAGATCATGCTGAATCTCGCCAACAAGGGCGTGGACGTGCTGCGCCTGGACGCCGTGGCCTTCATGTGGAAGCGCATGGGAACGCGCTGCCAGTCCGAGCCCGAGGTTCACATGATCCTTCAGGCATTGCGGGCCTGCTCGCGCATTGCCGCCCCGGCGGTGATTCATCTGGAAGAGGCCATTGTCGCGCCGGCCGAGATGCTGCCCTACCTTGGCCGGGGGCGGCATGACGGCAAGGAAGGCAACCTCGCCTATCACAACAGCCTGATGGTGCAATTCTGGTCCTCGCTGGCCACGCGGGACACGCGGTTGATGGCACATGTTCTGGCCACGCATTTCCCCGAAGTGCTGACCAACGCCACCTATGCCACCTACATCCGCTGCCACGATGACATCGGTTGGGCGGTGACAGACGAGGATGCGGCGGCGCTTGGCCTTTCGGGCCCGGCGCACCGCGCCTTCCTGTCGGATTTCTACGAAGGCAGTTTCCCCGGCACGTTCTCGCGCGGGGCGCTGTTCCAGGTGAACCCGGCAACGGGCGACAAGCGCATCTCTGGCAGCTTTGCCTCCCTCGCCGGTCTGGAACAGGCCCTGGACGAAGGCGATGCCGCCGCGGTCGATCTGGCCGTACAGCGGATCCTGATGGGGCATGCGCTGATCGCGGCCTTCGGGGGCATTCCGCTGGTCTACATGGGTGACGAGTTGGCCGCCCTGAACGATCGGGGATATCTGGATGTGCCCGAACACGCGCATGACAGCCGCTGGATCCACCGGCCGCGCATGGACTGGGCATTGGCAGAGTCGCGAAACGCTGGCCAGTCCCCGGCGTCGCGCGTGTTCCAGGGCCTGCGCCACATCCTGGCCCGCCGCCGCGCCGTGCCCGAGTTTCATGCCGGAAACCCGACGCGCATCCTGCGCCCCGATCCGTCCGGCGTCTTTGCCTTTGCCCGAATTGCTCCGACGGGGCCGGTCTTGGGTCTGTTCAACTTTACCGAAAGCTGGGCGCACCTTGGTGAAGGTTGGGTACGGGCGCAGGGCGTGACCCGGATGCATGATCTGCTGTCGGATCACCCGGTCGAAACTCACAACGGCAATATCGCCCTGCCACCCTATGCCAGGGTCTGGCTGGCCTGACCGTCAGGCATAGGTGCGCGCACCGAAGATCGCGCTGCCCACACGGACATGTGTGGCGCCGGCGGCTATTGCCGCCTCGAAATCGCCGCTCATGCCCATGGACAGCCCTTCCAGCCCGTTGCGCCGCGCGATGTCGGCAAGGCTGTTGAAATGGGGCACTGAATCCTCGCCTTCCGGCGGGATGCACATGGCACCGGAAAGTGCGAGGTCAAGCCCGCGACACGATGCGATGAAGGCGTCGGCGTCCTCCGGCAGGATCCCTGCCTTCTGCGGCTCGGCGCCGGTGTTGATCTGCACGAAGAGTTCCGGGCAGGCACCGCGCGCCTGGGCAAGCCGCGCCAGCTTTTCGGCCAAGGATGCGCGGTCCAGCGTGTGGATCGCGTCGAACAGCTCCACCGCCACCTTGGCCTTGTTGGTTTGCAGCGGGCCGATCATGTGCAGATCCACCGCACCGAACCGCTCCCGCAATTCGGGCCATTTGCTCTGTGCCTCTTGAACGTAGTTCTCGCCAAAGACGCGATGGCCCTCCTCCAGAACGGCAACCACGCGCTCCAGCGGCTGAACCTTGGATACGGCGATAAGGCGGACACTGCCCGGCGCGCGTCCGGCCAGCGCTTCGGCTGTGGCAATCCGGTTGCGGATATCGGTCAGCGACATGGGCCTCTCCTTGCTTGGGCGACAGGGAATCACGGCCCGCCGGAAATGAAAAGAGCGGGCCTAAGCCCGCTCTTTCCGAAGTTCGATCCGGTTGGATCAGAACGACATGTCGATACCGAGGTCCCAGGCACCGCCGATGTCGTCGCAGTTGTCGCCGAAGGCGTCGCAGCCATCGGTACCCGGGGTCGAGTTGTAGGCGTAGCCGCCGACAACCGAAGCGCCGCCGCCGAGGTCATAGGACACGCCGATACCGTAGGTCGGGTCGGAACCGAACTGGGTTTCGACCGGGCCGGTGGTGTCGTTCAGGCCGCTTTCGTCGTTGTAGAAGGCGGTGAAGCCCCAAGCGTCCATGGCGTAGTCAACCGAAACGGCGTACTGCGAACCTTCGACGTTGCCGCTGGCGTAGGAGCCGACAGCCTTGAGGGTGAAGCCACCCCAGGTGCCCGACGCACCGAGAGCGATGTTGTCCTGGCCGCCGGTGCCTTCGAAGGCGCCGTTCTCATAGCCCAGACCGAACGAGTAGGCGTCGATCGCGTACTTGATACCAGCGGCGATCGTTTCGTCGGTGCCGTAGCCTTCACCGTCTTCGAAGATGCCGTCCAGGTCGGTGTCGGCAGCAACGTAGTTCGGGTTCGTCATCGAGAAGTAGAAGGTGAACCCGTTGGTCGAGTATTCGTAGATCGCGGTCGGGTCGTTGAAGAAGTTGCCTTCCGTACCCATGTAGGTGATTTCGTTCAGGTCACCCAGACCGGTCAGGCCGACGCCCGACACTTGACCCACGGCCGACAGCGCCGCGTTGTCAACGTCACCCATCGACAGCTTGCCGAAGGTACCGGAGATGAACACCGAGCCAGCGCGGCCGAGCGAAGCACCACCGTTGTTGACTTCGTTCGGGTCGGTCGGGTCGATGATGCCGTCGTCGTTCGAGTCCTGAACGATGATACCGCCGGCGTTGTCAGCGCGGAACGAACCGCCGAACGCGATGCCCGAGTCCGACTCGCCCGACAGCGTGAAGGTCACGCGGGTACGGGAGGTGAAGCCGAGGCTGGCGTCTTCGGAGAAGTTGTCGATGACACCCATGCGGGCGTCGCCCGACAGGGTCACTTCAGCAGAGGCGAAGCCAGCCGTGGCAACGAGCACGGAGGTCGCAAGCAGGAACTTTTTCATTTTTTCCCTCGTCTCAAAGGTGCGGCCCAACCCAGGGGAATCCGAATTGGGTATGCCTCTTCTTCCAACGTCAGGACTTTCTTTGCAACGCGAACCATGTCACCGGGGGGAAGATCGCAGGTCATGGTGCAGCTTTGCCACAGTCCCGACACAGCACTGACACGACAGTCGCCGCGTCAAGGCGGCCAGGCGCCGAGATGCCACAAGCTGGCCGAAATCCCTTGGCACTCGCGGGGCTGTAAGTTAGAGAACCGTCAAAATACCGGGGCCCTGAATGCGTCTTCCAAACCTGTCCGGCATCGTCCTGGCTGCTAGCGCGGCCCTGGTTCTGGCAGGTTGCGGCCAGTCGACGGGGCTATCCTACGGAAACCCCGATCCTGCGAACCGCCCCTCGGACTGGAACCAGTCGGCCCCTCTCCAGAACACTCGGGGCGATGGAGACGCCTACCAGCCCTGGCTTCAGAACGAAGACACGGTCTGGGACCTATTCCAGAACAACACCGACCCCAACAACACCGTTGCGGTGAACCGGTATCTCTGGAATGCCTCGCTCGACGTGCTGAACTTCCTTCCGATCGAAACGGTGGACCCGTTCACAGGCGTCATCGTCACGGGCTATGGGTCGCCGCCTGGCGGCGGGAAGGCATATCGTGCGACGATCTACATCCAGGATCCGGCGCTGGATGCGCGTTCCCTGAAGCTTTCGCTGAACACGAAGTCCGGCCCGGTCTCGCCCGATACGCTGCGCGCCGTGGAAGATGCGATCCTGAACCGCGCCCGCCAGCTGCGCATCCAGGACAGCAACCTGTAATCCGCCCGCTCTGGACCTTGGCCCCGGCGCCGGTGTAATCCGCGAGGCGAATTCGCCGCCGGAGCAGGGCCTTCCCATGTCGCGTTACGAACCCAAAGTCACCGAACCGAAATGGCAGGCCGCCTGGGAGGCTGCCGGCACCTTTGCGGCGCGGCGCGACCCGGCAAAGCCCAAGTACTATGTGCTCGAGATGTTCCCGTATCCCTCGGGGCGTATCCACATGGGGCACGTCCGGAACTACACCATGGGCGACGTTGTGGCGCGCCAGAAGGCTTCGGCCGGCTATTCCGTGCTGCATCCGATGGGTTGGGACGCTTTCGGAATGCCGGCCGAAAACGCTGCGATGGAACGCGGCGGCCACCCCAAGGACTGGACCTATGGCAACATCGCCGATATGCGCGCTCAGATGAAGCCCCTGGGCCTGTCGATCGACTGGAGCCGCGAATTCGCCACTTGCGACCCGGAATACTACGGCCAGCAGCAGGCGATGTTCCTCGACATGCTGGAAGCCGGGCTCGTCTATCGCAAGGCCGCCGTGGTCAACTGGGATCCGGTGGACATGACGGTGCTGGCCAACGAACAGGTGATCGACGGCAAGGGCTGGCGGTCCGGCGCGGCAGTTGAACGGCGCGAACTGGTGCAGTGGTTCTTCCGCATCAGCGACTATTCCGAGGATCTGCTGGCCGCGCTGGATGGGCTGACGCACTGGCCGGAAAAGGTGCGCCTGATGCAGGCCAACTGGATCGGCCGCAGCCAGGGCCTGCAATTCGCCTTTGCGACCAAGGGTGCACCCGCCGGATTCGAGTCGCTGGAAGTCTATACCACCCGCCCCGACACGCTGATGGGCGCGTCCTTTGCCGCCATCTCGCCCGACCATCCCCTGGCCAAGGCGCTGGAAGCCTCTGACCCCAAGGTCGCGGCCTTCGTCGCCGAATGCCGCAAGGGCGGCACATCAGCGGAAGAGATCGAGACGGCCGAAAAGGTCGGCTACGACACCGGCATCCGTGTCGTGCATCCCCTGGACCCGACGTGGGAACTGCCGGTGTGGATCGCCAACTTCATCCTCATGGACTATGGCACCGGCGCCATCTTCGGTTGCCCTGCCCATGACCAGCGCGACTTCGACTTCGCCACGAAATACGGCCTGCCGATCAAGGCGGTATTCGTGGCCGAAGATGCCGAGGACGTGCCGCTCGCCGAGGCGTTCGTACCCATGAAGTCCGAGCGCGTGCGCTACATCCGCGGCTTCTCCGGCGCCGAGGTGCAGACCGGCGACGACGGCGTGACCGCCGCCATCGCTCATGCCGAGGCGAACGGCTACGGTCGCGGCGTCACCAAGTTCCGCCTGCGCGACTGGGGCATCTCGCGCCAGCGCTACTGGGGTTGCCCCATCCCGGTCGTGCATTGCGCCGATTGCGGTGTGGTGCCCGAGAAGAAGGAAAACCTGCCGGTCGAGCTGCCCTATGACGTCAGCTTCGACAAGCCCGGCAACCCGCTGGACCGGCACCCGACCTGGCGCGACTGCGCTTGCCCCGCCTGCGGCAAGCCCGCCAAGCGGGAAACCGACACGATGGACACCTTCGTCGATTCGTCCTGGTACTACGCCCGCTTCACTGCGCCCCGCGCCACCACGCCGACCGTGGCCGAGGACGTGGACTACTGGATGAACGTCGATCAATATATCGGCGGCATCGAGCACGCGATCCTGCACCTGCTCTATTCCCGCTTCTTCGCCCGCGCCATGCACCGCACCGGCCACCTACCCGCCAAGGCGGTCGAGCCGTTCAGCGCACTGTTCACCCAAGGCATGGTGACGCACGAAATCTACATGACGCGCGACGCGCAGGGCCGGCCGGTCTATCACTTGCCGGAAGACATCCTGCGCTCGGACACCGGCGCCACGCTGAAGGACGGCACCCCGGTCGAGGTAATTCCCTCGGCCAAGATGTCGAAATCAAAGAAGAACGTCGTGGACCCGATGAACATCATCGACCAGTTCGGCGCCGATACCGCCCGTTGGTTCGTGATGTCCGACAGCCCGCCCGAACGCGACGTGGAATGGACGGCAGCTGGCGCGGAAGCGGCCTACAAGCACCTGTCCCGCGTCTGGCGCATGGCGGACGAGATCGCCACGTTGACCTCGCCTGCCAATGCCGAGGACGAGGCGCTCGCCCGCGCCACCGCCAAGGCGGTGGACGAGGTCACGAAGGGCATCGAGGGCTTTGCCTTCAACAAGGCCATCGCCAAGCTCTACGAATTCGCCAACACGCTGCAGAAGTCGCAGGCGGGCGCGAATGCGAAGAAGGATGCCATGCGGACCATGGCACAGCTCATGTCGCCGATGACCCCGCACCTGGCCGAGGAGATCTGGAACATGCTGGACGGCGACGGCCTGGTCGCCTTGGCACCCTGGCCCAAGGCCGACCCGTCGCTGCTGGTCGATGACGAGGTGGTGTTGCCCATCCAGATCAACGGCAAGCGCCGGGCCGAAATCCGCGTGCCGAAAGACATGCCCGCCGCCGAGATTGAAAAGATCGCGCTGGCAGACGAGGGTGTAGTGAAGTTTCTTGCCGGCCAGCCGGTCAAGAAGCTGATCGTTGTCCCCGGTCGCATCGTCAATGTCGTCGTCTGACCGCCGTGCCTTTCTGTCGCTTGCCGCTGTGGCGGCCCTGTCGGCCTGCGGTTTCACGCCGGCCTATGGGCCGTCCGGTTCGGCCTCGGCCCTGCGGGGTCGGGTCCGCGCTACTGACCCTTCCTCGGCCACCGATTACGCCTTTGTCGCCCGCATCGAGGAACGCCTCGGTCGGCCCGAGGCAGATGCCTTCGCGCTGACCTACGGCATTTCGACCGAAACCTTCTCAATCGGCATCACCCAACAGAACGAGGTCGTCCGGTACGACATTTCGGGCAACGCCAACTGGACTCTCCAGGACTCAGCGGGCGAGACCCTCGCCTCGGGCACAGCGCAAAGCTTCACCGCCTGGTTCGCCTCGGGCACCACGGTCGCCACACAGGCCGCGCAAGTTGATGCCGTGAAGCGCCTGATGCAGGCGCTGGCCGACCAGGTGGTGACGCAACTCATCGCCCGGGCCGGAAGCCTGCCATGATCCTGAAAGGGGCCGAGGCCGCGCGTTACCTGCGCCGCCCCGATCCCGGCCGTGCCGGGCTTCTGATCTTCGGCGCCGATCCCATGCATGTCGCGCTGAAGCGTCAGGATGCCGTGACCGCATTGATCGGCCCACAGGGCGAATCCGAGATGCGCCTGACCCGCATCCCCGGCGCCGACCTGCGGCGCGATGGCGCCCGGCTGGCCGACACGATGAAAGAACGCGGGTTCTTCCCCGGCCCCCGCGTCGTGCTGGTCGAAGAGGCCACGGACGGGCTCGCCCCGCAGATCGAGTCCGCGCTGGCAGAGTGGCAACCCGACGATGCCGTGCTTGTTGTGACGGCCGGAATGCTGACCGGCAAGTCCGCTCTCAAGACCCTGTTCGACAAGCACCGCGCTGCCGTGTCGATCGGGCTCTATGACGATCCGCCCTCGGCGGAGGAAATCGCCGACACCCTCGCCCGCGCCGGGCTCACGCGGCTTGCCCCCGACGCCGCCCCCGCGCTCGAAGGGCTGGCACGCGAGCTTGACCCCGGTGACTTTCGCCAGACGCTGGACCGGATCGCCCTTTACAAATGGCAGGATACCGAGCCGCTGACGGCGGGCGAAGTGGTGCTTCTGGTACCCGCCTCGGCCGAAACGGAACTGGACGACCTGATCCTTGCCGTCGGCGACCGCAACCCGGAGCGGGCCTGCCTTCTGCTGCACCGACTCGAGGCGCAAGGCACCACCGCGGTCGCGGTTTGCATTGCTGCGCTGCGCCATTTCCGCGCCCTGCACATTGCCGCCACCGACCCCGGCGGCATTGCCACGGGCATGATCAAGGCCCGTGTCTTCGGCCCACGCCGCGATGCCATGCAGCGGCAGGCCGGGGCCTGGGGCGCACGCGCGCTGGAATCGGCGCTGGCCACACTTGTGGACTGCGACCTGACCCTGCGCTCGGCCAGCCGTGCGCCGGCGATGGCCGTCCTGGAACGCGCGCTGATCCGCGTGGCGATGACAAAGAGGTAAGGATGACCGACAGCATCGAGGACTTCCTCGCCCCCCTCGCCCGGCTGGCCGAAGACGCCCCCGGCATCGAAGGGCTGGTGATCTGGGCCGAAGACGGCGCCTGGCCGGCAAGCGACACGCCGACCGAAGCGCTGGAGGCCGAGGAGATCGCCTTCTACGCCGAGGGCCTGTTGCTGGAGGGTTTCGGCATGGCCTGGGACATCCTGGCCCTGCCCGACGACCCGGAAGAACAGCTCGCGGTGCGGCTGATGGTCTGGCAGGGCGCCGCCCCGCCCCCGCCTGCGGCGCCGAAACCCTGGATCACCCTCGACCGCAAGGAAAGGCCCGCCCGATGATCTATGATGACCTCCACCGCGAAGCCGCAGCCCTGGGCACGATCCTCTTCACGATCACGACCAATGACTTCGCGGCAGATCTGGCGCGGCGGGCCTATACCTCGCATCCGGTAGAGTACCCGGTGTCGGGCACCAAACCGATGGAGCGGAACGCCTGGTACGATCATGTGATCCGCGACCACCGGACCTTCGTGGCCAACACCGCGCCCGAGTTTGCCGTGGTGTTCTTCGACCATGCCCTGATCACCTCGCTTGGCCTGGGCTCGGCGGTCAACATCCCGGTGATCGCGGGGGGCGAGGTGGTGGGGACGGTGAACCTGCTGGCCGAGACGGGGCATTTCACGCCCGAGAAGCTGGCCGCCTACGAGGCGCTGGTGGCCCGCCACCACGACGCGCTGGCGGCGGAGATGGCGGGGGGCTGACGTGGCCTTCACCCTGCGCCAGCTTCAGTTCTTCATCGCGGCGGCCGAGGCTGGGTCCGTGTCGGGCGCGGCGCGGGCGCTGTCGATCTCGCAGTCTTCGGTGACCGAGGCGATCCGGGCGCTGGAGGATGATCTGGGCGTCGCGCTGTTCGACCGGCAGGCGCGGGGGCTCTTGATCACCCACAAGGGGTCCGCCTTCCTGCGGCACGCCCGGCAGATCCTGGAGGACGTGGCCATCGCCCGCACCGCCTTCCGCGACGAGGGGGAGGCGATGACGGGGCGGCTGTCACTGGGGGTGACCTCACTGGTCGCGGGCTATGTGCTGTCGGATATCCTGTCGCGATTCCGGCGGGCCTATCCTCAGGTGGAGCTCTCGGTGATCGAGGACAACGGGGACTATCTCCAGCATCTGCTGATCGGGGGGGAGCTGGACGTGGCGGTCCTGCTGACCTCGTCGGTCAAGGACCGGATGGCCCTGCATGTGGAGACGCTGCTGGTCTCGCCCTATCGGCTGTGGCTGCCGCTGGGCCATGCGCTGGCCCAGCAGGAGGCCATCGCGCTGGACGAGCTGGCGGGGCAGCCGCTGATCCAGCTGATGGTGGACGAGATCGAGGAGAGTACCCGGCGGCTGATGGGGGCGCTGGCGGTCAAGCCCCAGATCGCCTTCCGGACCCGGTCGGTGGAGGCGGTCCGCAGCCTGGTGGCCACGGGGGCGGGGCTGGCGATCCTGCCCAGCCTTGTGTACCGGCCCTGGTCGCTGGAGGGGGACCGCATCGAGATCCGGGACGTCTCGGGGGACCTGCCCTCGGTCCAGGTGGGCCTCGCCTGGCGCCGGGGGGCGCCGCTCTCGGCCCCGGCCCTCAACTTCGTCCGCTCGGCCCAGAGCGCCATCCCGGCCCGCTAGGCGTCCGAGCTCGGACGCTTGGACGGGGTGTTTGAGTTCAATGGGTTACGAAGGCGGATTAACTTGGACTTAAGGATTGGGGTGTGGGGCCAAGTGGCGACAAGGCTCGGTTTTGCCGGGATGTAGGGTGCGTGCTTGCACGCACCGAGGGCGGCCGGGTGAAATGGTGCGTGCGAGCACGCACCCTACGGCAAGCTCCGTAGGCCGGGGTTCACCTCGGCGTCCCGTGACGGCTTGGGGTGGACGGGTTGGCGCAAGTGAGTCGGGGTGAACCCCGACCTACGGGTTGCCTGGGGATTGCCGTAG
Source organism: Neotabrizicola shimadae (assembly GCF_019623905.1). Classification (NCBI taxonomy): domain Bacteria; kingdom Pseudomonadati; phylum Pseudomonadota; class Alphaproteobacteria; order Rhodobacterales; family Paracoccaceae; genus Neotabrizicola; species Neotabrizicola shimadae. Next base: position 3,340,218 of record NZ_CP069370.1, read on the forward strand.
GGTGCGCATTCATTGCGCACCTTGTGGCCGAAGGGACCGCGCGTAGTCGCGCCGTCGTCGCTCGCTGGGCGGCAGGGATTGTCCGAGGAAGGCAAGGTCGCACGATCCGCCACTCGGACAGGAGGTGCGCAATGAATGCGCACCCTACGGCTCGCTTGCTCGGACTTGAGGATTGGGGTGGGTTGAACAGGCGGTAGGGAGCCCAAGGGATGGCGGGTTTCACCCACCCTATAGCTCGCTTGCACGCACCGAGGGCGGGCAGCCCTCGCCAATCTACATGGGGAACGGTGCGTGAGAGCGCGCACCTTGTCTCGCTAGTGTACCTCCAGAACAACCAGGAGGGATGGCGAGTACGAGTGTGCACCCTGCAAGAGATATTCGCCAGCTGACCATCTTTTATTCACCTATGTAGATTAAATGCCAAGCGATGCGCCGGCGACACGATTGATTGGCCATGGTCTTGTTTGGAACACCGCGCTGCCCTCTTGCAGAGATGTGGCGACCAAACTATCACTTCGAATCGTAACGAGTAAGGATATCGTCTTGTGGACCGTAATGTTCTGATTGTCGGGCACAGCCATGTTCAGTGCCTTGCGACGGCGGCCCTGAAAGCTGGCAACGACAATGTCGAAGTCGTAAGCATAAGAAAATTTCCAGGCTTCCGATCTGCATCGCCGGAATCGGTTGCGACGATGGTGCTGGAGGGGGCGAAGCAGAAGTGCCCTGACGCGATTTGCCTTTGCCTGCAGGGCAATGAGCACAACATGCTAGGGCTTCTGGAGCATCCTATTCCGTTCTCCATTGGGGGATCCAGAACCGGCTCCATCCCCGATCAACAGGCGGGGAGATGGTTTATACCCCATTCGGTGGTGCAAGATTCGTTCCGAGAGAGACTTCACAAGGTCCCGAAGATCGCGGAAGCCCTTCTTTCTGTCTTTCCAAGTGCCCGGCCTCTCTTCCTGATGCCGCCTCCGCCCATCTCTGATTGGGAGCACTTGCTTGAGTTTCCTGGGGTGTTCGAAGACAAGTTGCATCTTGGACCGGCCCCCGACGCCCTTCGGCTTCAACTCTACGAAATGGAATGCCAAGTCTTCAAGGAGTTTGCTGCTGCTCTCAATGCACCTGTCATTGAAGCGGCCGCGGAAACCCTTGATGATCGGGGCTTTCTGAAGAAGGGGCTCTACGCAAACGATCCGTCGCACGCAAACCCGCAATACGGCAAGATCATGCTTGACCTTGTCCTTCAAGGAGCGATGAAGCCAAGATGAGGCATCCATATGCTGGTGCGCCGCGCCGTCAGTTCTGGAACAGAGAACCTGGAGTAACGGAGCCTCACAAGCTTGACCCTGTTGGAGAAGCGCCGTTCAGCTTGAGCCGCAGTGATCGGATTGTGACAGCCGGAAGTTGCTTTGCGCAGCATGTTGCAAGGTTCATGTCACAATCCGGATACAATCACTACATTGCCGAGCCGGCTCATCCGATTGTCATGAAGGACGCGGCAAGGAAGTACAACTACGGCCTGTTTTCAGCACGCTATGGGAACATCTATACGGCACGGCAGTTGTTGCAACTGATTCAGCGCGCATATGGAAGTTTTGTGCCCATAGAAAGCACGTGGCCCGGGCCAAACGGGAAGGGCGTTGTGGATCCGTTTCGGCCACAGATCCATCCCGGTGGCTTCCTCAATGAGAACGAACTTCAGGCAGACCGTGCCCATCACCTGGCTTGCGTCCGGGACGCGATCGAGAAGATGGACGTGTTCGTTTTCACTCTCGGCTTGACAGAGACCTGGGCAGACTCCCGCGATGGTGCCGTGTTCCCGCTGGCGCCAGGCGTCGCCGGAGGAATCTACGACCCAAGCCTGGTGAAGTTCGAAAACTATGACGAAGTCCAGAGCTTCGAGGATCTGCGAGCGGCCTTGAGCCTCATTCGTTCGATCAACCCCAAGGTTCGGATTATTCTTACAGTCTCACCCGTGCCCCTAAACGCGACATATGAAGACCGTCACGTTCTTCTTTCGACAACGTGGTCGAAGGCGGTCTTGCGGATCGCAGCGGAAAAAGCAACTCGCGAGTTGAGCGATTGCGTCTACTTTCCATCCTACGAGATCATCACCAGTCCACATGTACGAGGTCAGTACTACGAGGACGATTGCCGGGAAGTGCGGCAGAAGGGCGTGGACCATGTCATGCGGCTCTTCCTTCGTCACTTTGCGGACCAAAAGGTGGAAGATGTTCAGGTTCGTTCTGCGCCAAGGGTGACTGGCGCTGCCAACCATATGGACGATATGGAAGACAAGGTTGAGCTCTTGTGTGACGAAGCTGCAATCAGCGATCACTGAACAAAGCAAGCCCTCGGGCGGGGTTCCTCCCCTCTATTCGCGCCGGGAACGCCCAGTGGCTTCCCGGCGGGGGTGATTGGCTCGCCAGGCGGGCATGTTGGGTTGGAAACCAGCCCTGGCGGGGGTTCCGGCGCTCGGGGTAAGCCGTCGCGTGGTGGGTTCCACCCACCCTACCCCCTCACAACCCCAGCACGTCCATCATGTCGTACTCGCCAGGCTTCTTGCCCTGGCCCCACAGCGCGGCCTTCAGCGCTCCCCGGGCGAAGATGCTGCGGTCGGTGGCGAGGTGGCGGAGCACGATGCGTTCGCCGTCGGCGGCGAAGATGACGTCGTGTTCGCCCACCACGTCGCCGCCGCGGATGGCGGAGAAGCCGATGGTGCCGTGCTTGCGGGCGCCGGTGATGCCCTCTCGCGCCGGGGTGCGGAGGTCTGACAGCGGGGCGCCGCGGCCTTCGGCGGCGGCCTCGCCCAGCATGAGTGCGGTGCCCGAGGGGGCATCGACCTTCATGCGGTGGTGGGCTTCGACGATCTCGATATCCCAATCGGCATCCAGCGCCTGGGCGACCTTTTGCGTCAGGCGGACGAGGAGGTTGACGCCAAGGCTCATGTTGCCGGCGCGGACGACGACGGCATGGCGGGCGGCGGCGCTGATCTTCGCCAGGTGATGGGGTTCAAGCCCGGTGGTGCCGATGACATGGACGGCGCGGGCCTGGGCGGCGAGGGCGGAAAGCTCCACCGTGGCGGCGGGGGAGGTGAAATCGAGGAGCGCCTGCGACTGGGCGAGGGCTTCCAGCGGATCGTCGGTGACGGTGAGGCCGAGGGGGGCGCCGCCGGTGACGGTGCCCAGGTCCTGGCCGACCCAGGGGTGGCCGGGGCGTTCCAGCACGGCGACGAGGCGGGCGCGGTCGGGGGCGGCCAGCACGGTGGCGGTGAGCATGCGGCCCATGCGGCCGGAGGCGCCGGCGATGGTGATGGCGGGCAGGTCTGTCATGGTATCCTCCGTTTGGCGCTTTGTGGCGGGTTCGGGCGGGCGGCTCAAGCCCGGCGTTGCGGTTTCGGGCGATTGCGCCTATGGGGGGGCCATGTCGAACCGCCGTCCTTCCAGCACGAACGGCCCGTCGCAGCGGCAGTTGCGGGTGGGCGAACTGATCCGCCGCACCTTGTCGGAGGTGCTGGCGCGTGGCGATGTGCATGACCCGGACCTGAACGTGATTCCGATCACGGTGGGGGAGGTGTCGGTGTCGCCCGACCTGAAGGTGGCCACGGTCTATGTGATGCCGCTGCTGGGCACGGCGCCGGTTGACGTGGCGATTGCCGCGCTGGCCCGGCACCGGGGCGAGTTGCGCCACCATGTGGCCGGGGCGATGCGGCTGAAATACGCGCCGGATCTGCGGTTCCGGGCGGACGAGACCTTTGACCGGCTGGACGAGACGCGGCGCATGTTCGCCGATGAGCGGGTGCGGCGGGATCTGGATACGCCGGACGAGGAATGATGCGCGGGCTGTGGGTGGCGCTGGCCGGGCTGGTGCCTGGTGCGGCAGGTGCGGCTTGTGCGCCGTTCGCCTTTGAGGGGATGCCCTACACGGTCTGCGAGGTGCGGGCAGGCGAGGATCTGCGGCTGTTCCTTGAGGGGCCGGATGGGGTGTATGGCAGCTTCCGTGCGGTGAATGCGGCCCTGGCGGCCGAGGGCAAGCAGCTGGGATTCGCGATGAACGCGGGGATGTATCACCGCGACCTGTCGCCGGTGGGGCTGTATGTCGAGGATGGGCGCGAGGTCACGCGGCTGGTGACGCGGGATGGGCCGGGGAACTTTGGCCTGCTGCCGAACGGGGTGTTCTGCGTGGGCGAGGGGTTTGCGGTGGTGGAATCGCGCGCCTTTGCGAAGGCGGGGCGGGCGTGCCGCTATGCCACGCAATCGGGGCCGATGCTGGTGATTGACGGCGAGTTGCATCCGAAGCTGATCCCCGACTCGCCATCTGTGTATGTGCGCAATGGGGTGGGGGTCAGTGCGGATGGGCAGACCGCATGGTTTGCCATTTCCGACCGGGCGGTGAACTTCGACAGTTTCGCGCGGATGTTCCGGAACGGGCTGGGGGCGCGGGATGCGCTGTACCTGGACGGCTCGATCTCGCGGCTGTACGCGCCGGAGCTGGGGCGCAGCGACTTCGGCTTTTCCATGGGGCCGATCGTGGGAACCGTGGTGCCGAAGGAGTAGCGATGGCGCGGGGCAAGAAGGGCCGGCCGGTCTCGGGCTGGGTGGTGGTGGACAAGCCGGCGGGGGTGGGGTCCACGGCCGTGGTGAACAAGGTGAAATGGGCGTTTGAGGCGCAGAAGGCGGGCCATGCGGGGACGCTGGACCCGGATGCGACTGGCGTGCTGGCGGTGGCTTTGGGGGAGGCGACCAAGACGGTGCCCTATGTGACCGATGCGCTGAAGTGCTATCGCTTCCGGGTGGCTTTTGGCGCGGCGACCTCGACCGACGATGCGGCGGGTGAGGTGCTGGCGCGGTCGCCGCTGCGGCCAGCGGACGCCGCGCTGGAGGCGGCGCTGGCGGGGTTCCGGGGTGATATCCTTCAGGTGCCGCCGCGCGTGTCGGCGGTGAAGGTCGAGGGCGAGCGGGCCTATGACCTGGCGCGCGAGGGCGAGGATTTCGAGCTGGCGGCGCGGCCCCTGTGGGTGGAGCGGCTGGAGGTGACGGGGCGGCCGGATGCGGACCATGTGGATCTGGAGATGGTTTGCGGGAAGGGCGGTTACGTGCGGTCCATCGCGCGCGACCTCGGCCAGGTTCTGGGGTGCCTGGGCCATGTCGCCTGGTTGCGGCGGGTCTGGTCGGGGCCGTTCTCTGTGGACGACGCGGTGAGTTTGGACGAGATCGACCGGCTGGCGCGGACCGACGAGATCGACGCGCTGGTGAAGCCCTTGGAGCTGGGGCTGAGCGGGTTGCCGGAACTGCCCGCCACGGCGGAGGGCGCGGTACGGCTGCGGCATGGCAATCCGGGCATGGTGCTGACCTCTTCGGTGGACTACGGCGACGAGGCCTGGGCAAGTTTCCAGGGCCGGGCGGTGGCGGTGGGAACTTACCGGGCGGGCGAGTTGCACCCGGCGCGGGTCTTTGTCTGAGGGGTGCCGTCGGGGCGGGCATCGAACCTGCCCCGACGGCGCTGCCGCGGCCCGGATGTCCGGCGGCGCGCTGGCCCGACAGAAGTAGATGAGTATTTGAGCAAAGAAGAAGCGGGGTTTCTTCTTTGGGGAAATACTCCACAGGGGGTCCGGGGGACGTGAAGTCCCCCGGCGGCGGGGCCGGGAGAGGCGGATGATCGTAAGGCGCCATCTGAAGGGAGATGCCGAAAGCGAGGCGGTGTATTCGCCCTGCGAAAGCTATCGCTATCTGTTGACGCGGGTCTGGGACCCGGCCGGTGCGAAGGCGCTGTTCGTGATGCTGAACCCCTCGACCGCGACCGAGGTGCAGAATGACCCGACGGTGGAGCGCTGCGAGCGGCGGGCGCGGGCATTGGGTTTCGGCGCGTTTCGCGTGACGAACATCTTTGCCTTTCGCGCCACCGATCCGAAGGTGATGCGCGCGGCGGCCGATCCGGTGGGGCCGGGGAACGATGCGGCGATCCGCGACTCGGTGTCCTGGGCAGACCGGGTGATATGTGCCTGGGGCACGCATGGCGCGCATCTGGACCGCGGGCGGGCGGTGGAGGCGCTGCTGCGCGGCACGGGAGTGCCGCTGCATCACCTGGGGCTGACGAAGGATGGCCAGCCGAAGCACCCGCTGTACATCGGCTATGACGTCCAGCCGATGCCCTGGGGCTGAGGGCGGGGGTCAGGCGGCGAGCAGGGTGATGGCGTCCAGCGTGAGCTGTCCCTGGACCTGGGCGACCGGCATCCCGTCGAGCAGAAGGGTGGCGCCGTGTTCGCCCGGTTCCAGAGTCAGTGTCGGATCGGGATGGGCGGCGGCATCATAGACCACGACGAGGTGATCTTCTTCGGCGTCGAAGTCGCTGACCTGAGGAAGCGCCTCTGGCCCATCCGTGGTGACGGTGAAGCGGTCGGCGCCGTCGCCGCCATGGCCGAAATCGCCTGCGCCGAGCATGAGGCTGTCATCGCCCGCGCCGCCATTCAGGAAATCGGAGGCGTCATCGCCGGCGCCGGAGAGCCTGTCGTTGCCGTTGTTGCCATCCAGCGTATCGGAGCCGGCGCCGCCGGTCAGCCGGTCGTCGCCATCGTTGCCGGCGAGCCAGTCGTTCCCGGCGCCGCCGTGGAGACGGTCGTCGCCGCTGCCGCCGCCGAGCGAATCGTCGCCCTGCCCGCCGGCAAGACGGTCGGCATCTGCGCCACCCTGCAGGTCATCGGCGCCGCGCGCGCCGGTCAGCGCATCGGCGCCGTCGCCGCCGTTCAGGATGTCGGCGCCGCCGTTGCCAGACAGAGAATCATCGCCCTCGGCGCCGAAGAGGCGGTCGATGCCGGAGCCGCCGGTCATCAGGTCGTCGCCCTCGCGGCCGTTCATCTGATCATTGCCACCGGCGCCAGCCATGCTGTCATCGCCCGAGGTGCCGTCGAGGATGTCATCGCGATCCTTGCCGGCAATGGCCTGGCCGTCCGGCGCGGCATCTGTGGCCGGGTCTGGGGTGGCATCAGGGGTGGTTTCGGGCGCAGTTTCGGGCGCAGTTTCGGGCGCGGCGGCGGTGTCGGGGGACCAATCCAGCAGGTCGGCGGGCGGATCGCCGTCTTCGCTGCCATCCGGGGTTGCAGAACCGGCGCCGGGCGAGGCATCCGGCGCGGCATCCTCCGGTTCTTCATCCCCGTCATGACCGTGATCGGCCACGACGCTGGCCATCAACGCACCGAACAGACCCAAGAGACCAAGCATGACAGAAGCTCCCGCACCGGGAGCGGTTCTGCCGCGCGCCGGTGCCGAGGTTCGACATCCTTCTGGAGATCACCCACGTACCCATAGGCATCCTGCCAGAGACCGGCGGGCGGTTCCACGGCCTGCACGGGCTGGGAGCCCGGAATCTGGAAAGCTGGTTAACGGAAGCCGGGGTGCGGCAGGTCTTTCCTTTTGCCGCGACTTCGGCTAATGGCGCGCATCCGCCAGGCGGCGGAGACCAAGGGCCTTGCTGGACGACATCCCGGCTTGTGCCGTCACATCTGACCTAAGGAGATCCCGATGTCGATCACGGTCGAAGAGAAGACCCGGCTCATCAAGGACTATGCCACCAAGGACGGCGACACCGGTTCGCCCGAGGTGCAGGTTGCCATCCTGTCGTCGCGCATCGCGACGCTGACCGAGCATTTCAAGAGCCACAAGAACGACAACCACTCGCGTCGCGGCCTGCTGATGCTGGTGGCGCAGCGCCGCAAGCTGCTGGACTATCTGAAGAAGAAGGACGAGGGCCGTTATCAGTCGCTGATCTCGCGCCTGGGCCTGCGCCGCTGAGCCCTTTCTGCCGGAAGTCCGGTACGGACTGACAGACCGCCCGCAGCCCCGCTGCGGGCGGGTTTCGTTTGGGCGATTGGCTCTGGCCGGGGCGCGGGCGGCTGATAGGATGCGGCCATGACCGGACCGGACCACCCTGCCCCTCCCTTCCTGCGCGTCCTGCTTCTGGGGGGAACCGGCACGATCGGCCGCGCGACGGCGCGGGCGTTGTGCGCGGCGGGTCACGAGGTGACGGCGCTGGTGCGGCCTGGATCGGAGGCGCGCGGGCTGGAGGGGTGCCGGATCGTTACCGGGCTGGCGGGGGCGCCGGGCGACCTGGCAAGGGCGCTGGCGGCGGGCGATGGGCCGGTGTCGGCGGTGGTCTCGTGCCTGGCGAGCCGCACGGGGGCGCCCGAGGAGGCGCGTGCGGTGGACCGCGACGCCAATGCGGCGGCGCTGCGCGCGGCGGTGGCGGCGGGCGTGGGGCGTTTCGTGCTGCTGTCGGCGATCTGCGTGCAGAAGCCGGCGCTGGCCTTTCAGGGGGCGAAGCTGGAGTTCGAGGCGGAGCTGAGGACGGCGCCGCTGGACTGGGTGATCGTGCGGCCGACGGCGTTCTTCAAGTCGTTGTCCGGGCAGGTGGCGCGGGTGCGCGAGGGACGGTCTTTCCTGGTGTTCGGCGACGGGCGGGGCACGGCCTGCAAGCCGATCTCGGATGCCGATCTGGCGCGGTTCCTGGTGCAGTGTCTGGAGGACCCATCGCTTTGGCGGAAGGTGCTGCCGGTGGGCGGGCCGGGACCGGCGATCACGCCGCGCGACCAGGCGGCGATGCTGGAGCGGCTGCTGGGTCGGCCTGTGCCAGTGCGGCAGGTGCCGGTGCGGCTGATGGACGGGATCGTCGGGCTGCTGTCCATGCTGGGCCGGGTGTCGCCCCGGATGGCCGCCAAGGCCGAGCTGGCGCGGATCGGGCGTTATTATGCGACCGAGTCGATGCTGGTCTGGGACCGGGCGGCGGGACGCTATGATGACGGGGCCACGCCGGAGTTCGGAGCGGACCGGCTGGAGGCGCATTATGCGGCGCTGTTGCGGGGCGAGGTGGGCGACGACCGCGGGGCGCACGCGGTGTTCTGAGAGGGCTTCGTGACGTCGCGGCTTTCCAAACGGGCTTGTTTGCTGTAAAGGCCCCGCCCATCTGTGACGTGACGCCCAGGGCCCCGGGCACATGCGAAGGATTGGGGCGGCGGCAATGGGGCCGCCATAGGACGCGGGACCCGTCAGGGGACGGGAGAGCCCGCAAGAGGAAACCGGATGTTCAATATCACGAAGAAATCGATCCAGTGGGGCAACGAGACGCTCACGCTGGAAACGGGGAAGGTTGCGCGGCAGGCCGACGGATCGGTCATTGCCACGCTGGGCGAGACCTCGGTCATGGCAAACGTGACCTTCGCCAAGACCGCGAAGCCGGGTCAGGACTTCTTTCCGCTGACCGTGCACTACCAGGAAAAATACTATGCCGCCGGCAAGATTCCGGGCGGCTTCTTCAAGCGCGAGGCGCGGCCTTCCGAGAAGGAAACGCTGGTGTCGCGCCTGATCGACCGGCCCTGCCGTCCGCTGTTCGTGGAAGGCTTCCGCAATGAAGTTCTGGTCATGGCGACCGTGCTGTCCTGCGACCTGATCAACGACCCCGACATTGTGGCGATGATCGCGGCTTCGGCTGCGCTGACCATTTCCGGCGTGCCCTTCATGGGCCCGATCGGTGCGGCGCGCGTGGGCTTTGTGGACGGCCAGTATGTGCTGAACCCGCCCATGGACGACATGACCCAGCTGCGCAACAAGCCCGACCAGCGGCTGGACCTGGTCATCGCCGGCACCAAGACCGCCGTGATGATGGTGGAATCGGAAGCCTACGAGCTGACCGAGGCCGAAATGCTGGGTGCGGTGAAGTTCGGCCACGAGGCGATGCAGCCGGTGATCGACCTGATCATCGGTTTTGCCGAGGAATCGGCGAAGGAGCCCTTCGACTTCAGCCCGCCGGATTACTCGGCGCTGTATGAGAAGGTGAAGGCGGCAGGCGAGGCGCAGATGCGCGCGGCTTTCGCCATCCGCGACAAGCAGGACCGCACGAACGCCATCGACGCGGCGGCGGATGCCATCGTGGCGGCGCTGTCGGACGAGGACAAGGCTGACGCCAACCTCGGCGCGGCGATCAAGAAGCTGGAATCGTCGATCCTGCGCGGCGACATCATCAACGGCGGTGCCCGCATCGACGGCCGCGACAACAAGACCGTCCGCCCGATCGTGGTGGAAACCGGCCTTCTGCCGCGCACCCACGGTTCGGCGCTGTTCACCCGCGGCGAGACTCAGGGGCTGGTCGTGACCACCCTGGGCACCGGCGAGGATGAGCAGATCATCGACGCGCTGAACGGGAATTTCCGGTCGAACTTCCTGCTGCACTACAACTTCCCGCCCTATTCGGTCGGCGAAGTGGGTCGCGTGGGTTCGCCCGGCCGCCGCGAGATCGGCCACGGCAAGCTGGCCTGGCGCGCGCTTCAGGCGGTGCTGCCGGCTCCGACCGAGTTCCCCTACACCATCCGCGTCGTCAGCGAGATCACCGAATCGAACGGTTCGTCCTCGATGGCTTCGGTCTGCGGCGGATCGCTGTCCATGATGGACGCGGGCGTGCCGCTGAAGGCGCCGGTCGCGGGCGTGGCGATGGGCCTGATCCTGGAAGATGACGGACGTTGGGCCGTGCTGACCGACATCTTGGGCGACGAGGACCACCTCGGCGACATGGACTTCAAGGTCGCGGGCACCGCGGACGGCATCACCAGCCTGCAGATGGACATCAAGGTCGCGGGCATCACGCCCGAGATCATGGAGCAGGCTTTGGCGCAGGCCAAGGACGGCCGGCTGCACATCCTGGGCGAGATGGGCAAGGCCCTGTCGGGGCCGCAGGCCATGGGCGCCTATGCCCCGAAGATCGAGACCATGTCCATTCCGACCGACAAGATCCGCGAAGTGATCGGGTCGGGCGGCAAGGTCATCCGCGAGATCGTGGAAGTTTCGGGCGCCAAGGTGGACATCAACGACGACGGCACGATCAAGATCGCCTCGTCCTCGGCCGATGCCATCAAGAAGGCCTATGACATGATCTGGTCGATCGTGGCCGAGCCGGAAGAGGGCAAGATCTACACCGGCAAGGTGGTCAAGCTGGTCGACTTCGGCGCCTTCGTGAACTTCTTCGGCAAGCGCGATGGCCTGGTGCATGTGAGCCAGATCGCCAACAAGCGCCTGACGCATCCGAACGAGATCCTGAAGGAAGGCCAGGAAGTGAAGGTCAAGCTCCTGGGCTTTGACGACCGTGGCAAGGTGCGCCTTGGCATGAAGATGGTCGATCAGGAGACCGGCGAGGAAATCGCGCCGGAGAAGAAGGAAAAGGAAGAGGCCGCCGAGGCCTGATCCTTCCCCGCGGGGAAGAAACCAGGGGCCCCGGTGGAAACGCCGGGGCCTTTCGCAAGGTTGAGATGCCGACAGTCACCGCCATAACGGTTGCCTATGGGAGTTTCGGGGTAATCCCCGACATGGTGCGCAGCCTGCCCGACGGGGTGCCGCTGGTCATCGTGGACAATGGGCCCGATGACGGATTGCGCGCCTGGGCAGCGCAGGCAGGGATTCCGGTGCGGAGGCCGGGCGCGAACCTTGGGTTCGGCCGGGGCTGCAACCTGGGCGCCGAGGGCGTGACGACCGAGTTCCTGCTGTTCATCAACCCCGATGCGCGGCTGGAGCCTGGCGCACTGGATGCGCTGATGGCGGCGGCGGGGCGACATCCCGAGGGCGCGGCCTTCGGTCCGATGCTGGTGCACGAGGACGGGCGGCCACGCTACAAGCGCAATTCCTACCTGTTGCCGGGAGCGAAGAAGCCGCCGCGCGATCCGGGTCCGGAGGACCGCGAGGTGGGCGTTCTGTCCGGCGCTGTGCTGCTGGTGCGCCGCGCGGCCTTCGAGGCGGTGGGGGGCTTTGACCCGGCGATCTTTCTGTATTTCGAGGACGATGACCTCAGCTTGCGGCTGCGCAAGGCCTGGGGTCCGGTCTTTGTGGTGCCGGGGGCGCGGGCTTTCCATACCAACGGACGGGGCTCGGCGCCTTCCGCCGCGACCTCGAGATGGAAGGGCTATCAATGGGCGCGCGCGCGGGTGCATGTGGGGCGCAAGCACGGACGGCCCCTGCCCTTGCTGAGTGCGTTGTGGGACGGCATCAGCCATCTTGTCTCGCCCAAGTCCTGGACCGGAGCCGAACATCGCGACGAAGCCATCGGGCGCATCATGGGTGCGCTGTCCATGAGCAAGACTTCGGTAACGTGATGATCTTTGCTTGTGGCCGGTGCTTTCGAGTTGCGCAGCCGATAGGCTGCGCCCAAGACTGCCAAACAATCTAAAGGCGAGTGGCTGAAGAATGAGACGGGTACTGGACGGAAGTTCCAAGATCAGCTTTCCGCCGCCGTGGTGGAAGGTGAAGCGGGAGGCGTTTCGCGTCGGGCGGCAGATCGACGACTTTTGCCTGCGCACGACCGGGGTTGCGGCGATGCAACTGTACCTGCGCCACGTCATCGACCCGAAGGTGGTGCGCAAGGCGGGGGCGCTGACGCTGACGAACCGGGTGGCGATCTATGTGATCTATCCGGCGAATGGGTTGCTGCCGTCTCACCTGATCGCGCTGGATTACATTCGGCAGTGCGGCTACGTGCCCGTGGTGGTGACCAACCTGAAGCTGCCGGCCGAGGCCGAGAGGGACATTCTGGACCGCAGCGCCGCGCTGATCACGCGGCCGAACTTCGGATATGATTTCGGCGGCTACCGCGACGGGGTCCGCTTCATCCTTCCGCATGTGAACCAGATCGACCACCTGGCCTTCTTCAACGATTCCACCTGGTTCCCGCTGAACCCGGACCGGGACTGGTTGAAGGAGGCCGAGGGCTTGGGGGCCGACTATGTGGGATCGGTCAGCCATTGCGGCATGGACCCGGACGGCAAGTGGGATTTTCGCAAGGACCCTTGGGTGATCGACCCGAACTACCGGATCTTCCACTATTGCTCGTTTTCGATCCTGATGAGCGGGCGGCTGGTGCAGTCGCCGGAGTTCGCGGCCTTCTGGCGGAACTATCGCGCCACGGACGACAAGCCCACCACCATCGTGCGGGGCGAGATCGGGCTGTCGCGCATGGTGATGGCGTCGGGGTTCAGCCATGCCGCGACGCTGGCTTCGGCCAAGCTGGGGCCGCTGCTGGCGGAACTGCCAGAGGATCACCTGCGGCGGATCGCGGAAGAGATCGTGATCCCTGCCTCGGCACCGTTGCGGGCCGAACAGGCGGCGGTGCTGGCGGACAAGGCGACGGACGGACCTGCGCTGCGCAACCTGATCCTGCGCGCGGTGGTGAAGCAGGGGCCGGCCTATGCGCTGGCGCCGTTTGACATTACGGAGAGGACCGGCAACTTCCTGAAGAAGTCGCCCGTGGTGCTGAACGAAGCCTCGGCTCAGGCGACGTTCCGGTTCCTGGAAACCTATCCCTCGCCCGAGGCCAAGGTGTTCCTGGATGAGGCGCGCGAGATGTATCGCCGCAAGCCGCCCCAGGCCGACGCGGCCTGAGATCAGGCCGCCGGGCGGCCGATGCCGAAATCGGTGTGGGTCAGTCGGTCGCGCCGGGTCTGCGCCAGTAGCGCGCGGTTGCGGGCGCGGTCCTCGGGGTTGGCATAGCCGCGCGGGTGGTCCAGATGCACCGCCGGCGCGGTATAGCGCAGGTGACGGCCGCGGATGCCGGCGTTCTGCAGGCGCTCGCCCAGTTCCTTGTCTTCGCCGCCGTACTTCATGCGCTCGTCATAGCCGCCCACGCGCAGAAGATCGGCGCGGAAGGCCGAGGCATTGGCGCCGCTGAGCGAAGGGCGGACTGGCGAGAGCCGGTCCATGAGGGCCATGGCAGGCAGGGGCAACGGGCTGGATTTCAGCCAGGCGCTGAGGCTGCCGAGCGCACCGTTGCGGCGCAGCCAGTCCTGGCGGAACACAGTGCCATCGCGCACCAGATCGGGCGTCACGCGGGACGTTGCATCGGCGTTGAGGCGGATGAGCGAGCCGGTGAGGTACTGGCCCGGCCGGGCGAGGGTGAGGTGGCGTTCCAGGAATCCGGGGTGCATCAGGATGTCGCCGTCGATCAGCACGAGGTAGTCGGCGGCCGAACTGGCGATGGCCTTGTTCAGGATTTCGCATTTGCGGAAGCCGTCGTCGGGGTGCCAGACATGGCGGACCGTGACGCCGGTCAGGCGGAAGCCGTCGATCACCGCCGCCGTTTCCAGCCCAGACCCGTCATCGGCGAAGGCCACAGACTGCGGCAGCTTCCTTTGCTGCCGCAGCGAGTCGAGGCACAGGGCGAGCGACCGGGGGTTGTTGTAGGTCGAGATCACAAGCTCGAAGCCCGGCATGGACCGTTCCCCCGGTGCGCCGGCCATGTCAGTCCTTGAGCTTGGTGTAGCGCAGGTAGGGCAGGACCTTTTCGAAGCTGCCGAACTTTTCCTTCGCCGCCTCGTCGTTCACCGCGACCGGGATGATGACGTCGCCGCCGGGCACCCAGTTGGCCGGGGTGGCCACGCCGCGCCCGGTCGAGGTTTGCAGCGCGTCCAGCGCGCGTACGACTTCGGCGAAGTTGCGGCCCACGGTCATCGGGTAGGTCATGCTGAGCTTCAGCTTCTTGTCCGGCCCGATGATGAAGACGGCGCGGACGGTGGCGGTGTCGTTCGGGGTGCGGCCATCGGGCAGGTAGGCATCGGCCGGCAACATGTCGAAGGCCTTGGCGATTTCCAGGCCGGTGTCAGCCAGGATCGGGAAGGTGGGCGCGGCGCCGCCGGCCTTTTCGATGTCGGCCTTCCACTTCTGGTGTTCGGCCACGCCATCGACCGAGATGCCGATGACCTTGGTGTTGCGCTTCTTCCATTCATCCGCCAGCCGCGCCACGGCGCCGAATTCGGTGGTGCAGACCGGGGTGAAATCCTTGGGGTGCGAGAAGAGGATCGCCCAGCTGTCGCCGATCCAGTCGTGGAAATGGATGGTGCCCTGATCGGTTTCGGCGGTGAAATCGGGAACGGTGTCGTTGATGCGAAGGGCCATGATGGTCTCCTGATCCATGCGCGGGATTGGGCGCAATTTGTCCCGCATTCAGGGCAGGCCCGCAAGGCCCCGCGCGCCGATGCGTTCAAGGAAGGAAATTGCACTCCGATCCTCGACCTCGCCCGCTTCTATGTTCTCGACCTTGCGCATCACGCGACGAAGATGTTCCGCATCGGGCGTGGTGAGGTTCGGCCCGCGCGCGATCTTGGCGCGCAGTTCGGCATCTGACCGGGTGTAGTAATGGTTCAGCTGGATGGCCTCGGCCGAATAGAAGGCGCGGCTGTCGCGGGCCGACATCGGGAACCGCTGGCCGCGGTCGTTGCAGGTGCCGCCTTCGCCCAGGGTCTCGATGGTATGGACCTTCATCGACACCACGCGGCAGGGGTCCACGATCATCTTGAAGTTCCGCAGGCCCTTGGCATCGCTCATCGGGTCGGGGTTGCGGCGAGTGTAGTTTTCCAGCACGCCGCCGGCCGGGGCTTCGGTGTGGCCCGACCGGCCGAACATGTGCCAGGGCAGGCTGATGCAGGCGCAGTTCGACAGCGGCTCCAGCGCCTCTGGCAGGCTGGCGGCACGCTTCGGGACAAGGAACTCGTCCACGTCGATGAAGGTCATCCAGCGGCAGGATGGGCCGAAGTTGCGCACCGCATGGGCATAGGCCAGCACCTGGTTGTGGATCTCGCGCGAGCCGTCGCGCAGCTTCTGGTCCCAAGGGATGACGGACAGGGCGTCCGGGGGCACGGTGCGGCGCAGTTCGGCAATCGTGCCGTCGGTGCAACCGTTGTCATAGACGTGAAACCGGCTGACCCCGGCCAGAAGGTGGAAGCGCGCCCATTCGGCGATGTGGCGTTCCTCGTTCTTGACGATCAGCACCACGTCCAGACCGGCCCGATCCGGGCGTGGTTTGGGCGGGTCCAGCGACAGGCGGGTGATCTGGCGACGCGAGAGAAAGCGGAACATGTTCCTTCCCTAGCCCCGTCAGTCCCGGTTTTGAACCGGATTCTCCCATCATTTTCGGCCCTGAAGCATCCCACGGGGGATGCGGGGTGTCTGAACCCGCCGCTGCGACCGCGCCGTGGGCAGTTCGGCGGTTATTTGATCAAATCTTGCCAACACCCTCTTGCCGCGTCGCGGCGGCTCTGAGACGATGCGCGCAACCCGGAAACCGGAGGGATTCCCATGCTCGACAAACGCCTGTTCTACATCAACGGCGCCTGGGTGGCGCCAGCCAAGGCCCGCGACTGCGCGGTGATCAACCCCTCGACCGAGGAGCCCTGTGCTGTGATCTCGCTGGGCGACCAGGCCGATACCGATGCCGCGGTGGCCGCCGCCAAGGCCGCTTTCCCGGCCTGGGCTGCGACGCCCCCCGCCGAACGGGCGCGGCTGGTGGCGAAGATCCTCGACCAGTACAACGCCCGGCTTCAGGAATTTGCCGAGGCGATCAGCATGGAGATGGGCGCGCCCATCGACTTCGCGCTGTCGGACCAGGCGCCCTGCCTGCCCTGGCACACAGTGAATTTCCTGAAGGCCTTCGAACGGATCGAATGGATCCGTCCGCTGGACCCCAGCATCCCGCGCGACCGTGCGCAGCCCGCCGTGGCGATGGAGCCGATCGGCGTCGTCGGCCTGATCACGCCCTGGAACTGGCCGGTGAACCAGATCGCCCTGAAGGCTATTCCGGCGATGCTGGCGGGCTGCACCTGCGTGCTGAAGCCGTCGGAGGAAAGCCCGCTGAACGCGATGCTGTTTGCCGAGTTCTGCCACGACGCCGGCATCCCCCCGGGCGTGTTCAACCTGGTGAACGGCGACGGCATGGGCGTGGGCTCGCAGCTTTCGACCCACCCCGATGTCGAGATGATTTCCTTCACCGGCTCGACCCGCGCGGGCCGCGCCATCAGCAAGGCCGCGGCCGAAACGCTGAAGCGCGTGACGCTGGAACTGGGTGGCAAGGGCGCGAACGTGCTGTTTGCCGATGCCGATGCCAAGGCGGTGGAACGGTCTGTGCGCCGGATGATGGAGAACACCGGGCAGTCCTGCAACGCACCCTCGCGCCTTCTGGTGGAACGGTCGGTCTATGACCAGACCATCGAAAAGGCGGTGGCGGTGGCGGAGAGCATCAAGGTCGGCCCGGCGCACGAGCATGGGGCGCATATCGGCCCGGTGGTGAACAAGCGTCAGTGGGACCAGATCCAGGGCTATATCCAGAAGGGCATCGACGAAGGCGCGCGGCTGGTGACGGGCGGGCCGGGCCTGCCGGACGGGTTCAACCGGGGCTTCTATGTGAAGCCCACGATCTTTGCGGATGTAAAGCCCGGCATGACCATCGAGAAGGAAGAGATCTTCGGCCCGGTGCTGTGCATGATCCCCTTCGAGACCGAGGAAGAGGCGATCCGCATCGCGAATGACACGCCCTATGGCCTGACGAACTATGTGCAGTCGGGCGATCCGGCGCGGTCCAACCGCATGGCACGGGCGCTGCGGGCCGGCATGATCGAGATGAACGGCAAGTCGCGCGGGGCCGGCAGCTTCTTTGGCGGGGTCAAACAGTCCGGCCGCGCCCGCGAGGGCGGGATCTGGGGGATCGAGGAGTTCCTGGAGCCCAAGGGGATTTCCGGCTACGACTTCACCCTGGATGTCGCGGCGGAGTAAGCCCCCGGTGACGCGACCCGCGCGGCCTTGATGTGCCGCGCGGGCAATGCGCCCGGACGCTGCGGCACAGATGAGGCGGCGGGCAACTTTTTGCGGTCGCGGTCTGGAACTGGGCGCCGATCCTGACTAGGTGGGGCCGATGATTGCGTTGCCCCTGCCCCGCCCCGCCCCTTGCGTGGATGCGTGCGCGCCGCACGGTAGGGTTTGCGGCGGCACGAAACCGCTTGGAAGTGCGAATAACTCTTCTTCCGGACGGTTTTGGACGTATACGGGCAGCGGTGCTGAAGTCCCGATGGCAGGTTTGCTGTGGCCGAACCTGGATCGACGGCGCGCCAGCCGGGAGGGCCGCGTCCGGAGTTTCGCCAAGTCCGCAGGCGGCGCGATTGTGCGAAGGAACGAGGCGAGTTGATGGCCGAAGAGAAAACGGAACAGACGCTGCTGACGGCGGCCGTGCGCGTCCTGAAGGAAAACTTCCCGGCACAGCGCAAGCAGTACATCATCGCCCTGGTTGCGATGGTTGTGGTGGCGGCCATGGCCTCGGCCTCGGCCTGGATCATGAAGGCAATCTTCGACGTCCTGTCGAACGTGCCGACCGCCTATCCGGCGCCCGTGGTGGCGGGCATGGTGCTGGGGATCTTCATCCTGAAGGGTGCCGCCGGCTATACGCAAAGCGTGTACCTGAGCCGGGCAGGCAACCGCGTGGTGGCGCGCATCCAGCGCGATATCTATCGCAAGCTCTTGCAGCAGGAAGCCGCCTGGTTCGACCGGACGGAATCGTCCGACATCCTGATCCGGGTGACGCAAAGCGCGCAGTCGGCGCGGATGATGCTGGACACGATCGTGACCGGCTTTGTCCGTGATGCGCTGACCCTGATCGGTCTGGTGGCCGTTATGGTCACGCAGCAGGCGCTGCTGTCGATTGTCTTCCTGGTCATCGGGCCTCTGGCGCTGCTTGGCGTGCGGGCGCTTCTGGCGCGGGTGCGCAAGATCATGACGGCGGAACTGGCCTCGCTGACCGAGATATTGAAGGTCATCCAGGAAACCTCAGCCGGGCTGCGTGTCGTGCGGGCCTTCGGACTTGAGCCGATCCTGGAACGCCGCATGGACAAGGCGGTGCGCGACGTCGAGAAGCGGTCCAATTCGATCGTGCGGCTGGAAAGCGTGACCGCGCCGATGATGGACATCCTGGCGGGCGGTGCCATTGCAACGATCGTGCTGATCAGTGGCGTCAGCGCGGGCTTCGGGGGCACGACGACGGCAGGCGAGTTGATGGCCTTCATCACCGCGCTGCTGATGGCCTATGAGCCGGCCAAGCGGCTGTCGCGGATGCGCGTGTCGCTGGAATCGGCTTTTGTCGGCGTGCAGATGATGTTCGAGATCCTGGACCGGCCGGATTCGATGGCCGATCCGGCCGATGCGGTTGCCTTGCCCCACGGCCAGGGCGAGGTCGCCCTGCGCAATGTGGGCTTCACCTATGATGGCAAGCGACCCATCCTATCGGACTTGACTCTGGTCTTCGCGCCGGGCCGCACCACAGCGCTGGTGGGGCCTTCGGGTGGCGGAAAGTCCACCATCATGAGCCTGCTGCTGCGGCTGTATGACCCGACCGAGGGGCATGTGGAGATTGACGGCACCGACCTGCGCCGCATCACGCGGCGGTCGTTGCAGCAGATGACGGCCTTTGTCGGGCAGAACACCTTCCTGTTCTCGTCCACCGTGCGCGAGAACATCCGCATGGGGCGGCTGGATGCCAGCGATGCGGATGTGGAGCGGGCGGCCCGGTCGGCGCAGGCGCATGATTTCATCATGGCACTTCCAAGCGGCTATGACACGCCTGTCGGTGAGAACGGCATCTTCCTTTCGGGCGGGCAGCGCCAGCGCCTTTCGCTGGCCCGCGCCATCCTGAAGGACGCGCCGATCCTTCTATTGGACGAAGCGACAAGCGCGCTGGACAATGATTCCGAGGCGCTGGTGCGCGATGCCATCGCGGAGGCGACGCGCGGCCGGACGACGATCATCATCGCCCACCGCCTTTCCACGGTGATGGGGGCAGATGACATTGCTTTCATCGAGGGCGGGCGGCTGATCGAACAGGGTCCGCTGCGTGAGTTGCTGGAACGGCCCGGAAAGTTCGCCGCGCTGTTCAACAAGGAGGTCTCCGGCAAGGCCCCGGCGGGCGCCGAGGCGGAGGCCGTTGTCGAGGAAGCGCTGTTCTGAACGCACAGGAACGGCGCCCCTGACGCTAAGGAATAGGGACCGCAGGGTTCCATCCGTGCGACCCGCGCCGCGGGTGCCTTCGCAAAAAGGCTGGGGCGCCCGGTTCTGGATGACCGGGCGCCCCGCTGACAACATTGCCGATGAAGGGGCCGTGCCTCAGTTCGAGGCGGGAGCTGCGGCCGGGGCCAGCGAGACCAGATAGGCCCAGACGTTCTGGGCGTCTTCTTCCTTCGGCAGCTTGAAGGACATGTTGCCCTTCGCCTTGGGGTCGTTGAGCTTCGCCTTCAGGAACTTCGACGGGTCGTTCACATATTCCACGAAGCTCGCCTCGTCCCAGACGAAGCCGCTTTCGCCCAGGGCGACGAGCGACGCGCCATACTTGAACTCGGGGTAGCTGCCCGCCTTGCGGCCGGCGATGCCATAGAGGTTGGGGCCGGTCTTGGCGCCCTTGCCGGCCAGGACTTCACCGGCCTCATTGGCGACGGTGTGGCAGGTCTGGCACTTGGCGAAGACCTTGGCGCCGGCCTCGGCATTGCCGATGACCTCTTGCGCGAAAGCTGGCGCGGCCAGCAGGGCGCCCGTGAGGGCGAAGGTGGCGAGTTTCAGCAAGATTGCTCTCCTCCGGTTGAGCATATTCGGGTGGCAACTGGTGCGCGGAAGCATTTCGTCAAGGGCGGCTTCACGCGACAGCATGAGCAATGGCGCAGCGCCGCCATAGCGAGGCAAGGGCAGTGATCAGGTGGTCGATCTCCTGGGCGCCGTGCAGCGGGCCGGGGGTGATGCGCAGCCGTTCGGTGCCTTTCGGCACGGTGGGGTAGTTGATGGGCTGCACGTAGATGCCCCATTCTTCCATCAGGATGTCCGAGATCATCCGGCACTTGACCGGATCGCCGATCATCACCGGAATGATGTGGCTTTCGTTCGCCAGGTGCGGGATGCCCTCGCGGTCCAGGCGGGCGCGCACGGCCGCGACATTGGCCTTCTGGCGGTCGCGTTCGATTGACGACGCCTTGAGATGCCGGATCGAGGCGGTGGCAGCTGCGGCCACTGCCGGCGGGAGCGCGGTTGTGAAGATGAAGCCCGAGGAAAATGAGCGGATGAAATCCACCAGCGGTGCAGAGCCGGTGATGTAGCCGCCGACGACGCCGTAGGCCTTGCCGAGCGTGCCTTCGATGAGGTCGATGCGGTGGGCGAGGCCACGTTCCTCGGTGACGCCGCCACCGCGGGGGCCGTACATGCCCACGGCATGGACCTCGTCGATATAGGACAGCGCGCCATGCGCTTCGCAGACTTCGACGATCTCGCGGATGGGGGCGATGTCACCGTCCATGGAATAGACGCTTTCGAAGGCCACGATCTTCGGACGATCGCCCACGGCATGAAGCTTGCGGTCGAGGTCGCGCCAGTCGTTGTGCTTCCACAACACCTTGTCAGCCCGCGAATGACGGATCCCCTCGATCATGCTGGCGTGGTTCTTCTCATCCGAAAGGATCACGGCATTGGGGATCTTCGCCCCAAGGGTCGAGAGTGCGGCCCAGTTGGACACATAGCCGGAGGTGAAGAGAAGCGCGCGCTCCTTGCCGTGCAGGTCGGCAAGTTCGGCTTCCAGGATGCGGTGGTGGATCGTGTTGCCGCCGATGTTGCGCGTACCGCCGGCGCCGGTGCCGCAGGACTGCACCGTTTCCACCATGGCAGCGACCACGTCGGGGTGCTGGCCCATGCCGAGATAGTCGTTCGAACACCAGACGGTGACATCCTGCATTGCGGTGCCGTCATGGCGGCCAGCCTGGGGGAAGGCGCCGCAGCGGCGCTCCAGATCGGCGAAGATGCGGTAATTGCCTTCGGACTTGAGGGTGTCGAGGCTGGACTGGAAGAACCCGTCGAAATCCATGGGCGTCACTTTCTGGCTGGCAGGGTAGGGTCTGACTGGCGGTCGTCTTGCGGAAGCATCCAGCGCCACAGGCGCTGGTCGGGAAGCGGGATCACCATGAGCCAGTGTTCGAGCAATGCGAGCAGGGTCAGCACGGTGAGAAGCAGGTGGCCCACGAAGGAGGCCTCGGTCGTGGCGGAGATCGCGCGTTCCATCCAGCAGCCGGCGGCGAAGGTCAGGAGCGTGATGGAGATCGGGAAAACCCAGTTCATCGGCGCGCGGCGGAAATGGCTGGCTAGGTGCGACAGCGGGCGGGGCAGAAATTCCGTGTGGATGCGTGGCACGCCGAAGAACAGGTTCAGCTTGGCCGAGATACGCGCGACGAAGAGCAGCGCGAAGGTCCAGAAGCCGAAGGGATTGGCAGCATCGCCGGTGATGACGAAGATGACCGCCAGCGCCACGACCAGCAGCAGCTCATGCCACAGCACGGTGCCGGTGGCGCGCAGGAAGCGTTCACCGAGGGGAACGAAGGGGGGGCAAGGCTCGCGGTTCGGGCCGGTGATGATGCCCGACAGGAAGGCAAGCTCTATCCAGCCCCAGACGGCCAGGGCGGACAGGAAGGCATAGTAGCCGCCCGAGACGCTGACATCGTTCGAGGTGTTGTGCAGACCAAGGAATCCCGCAAGCAAGAGCGGCAGGCCAAGCAGGACCGACCAGAGATGGTCGTCCTGCCCGCCCAGATCGGCGCGGCGCACGCGCCACAGGATGATGCCGGTGGAGAACCACCAGAGGAAGATCGCCAGAAGCGTGATCGTCCAGGCATTGGTCATACGCGGCACCCCCGGTGAAGGGGGTGCCGCGCCGGACCGGGGGACGCGCCCATCGCCCCGGCCCAAGCCACCGCTTGCGCGGCGGTATGGGGGATCGCGGTCAATATGAAGGCTCCAGCCGCACGCTTGCCGGCGGGCGGTTGTCCTTGACCGGGATCAGGTAGAGGCCCGCGAAGGCTGCCATCGCGCGGGCCGAAGCCGCCTTGTGCGCGATCCAGCCGCCAAGGCCGCCCTTCTTCTGCGCCTTTTCCATGTCGCGCATGGCGGCATCCATCCGCCGCAGGCCGGGCAGCCAACGCGGATGGTCGATGTCGATTTCCACCGGGAAGACCTGGCGTGCGATGGTCGAGGTCTTGCGGTACACCTCCTGATCGTACCAGTCGATGTCGACGCCGAGGGCCTTGTGGAACTCGGGCCGGGCATGGTCGCGCACCCACATGGTGGAATAGACGGCCACCAGGAAGAAGCGGATCCAGAGCCGCGCCTGCCAGCTTTCGGTGATCTTCGGATCGGTGCGCATCAGGAGCGCGAAGGCCTCGCCGTGGCTGAACTCGTCGTTGCACCACTGGCGGAACCACTTGAAGATCGGGTGGAACCGCTGCTCCGGATGCGCCTCGAGATGGCGGAAGATGGTGATGTAACGGGCGTAGCCGATCTTTTCCGACAGGTACGTGGCATAGTAGATGAAGCGGGGCCGGAAGTAGGTGTACTTCTTCGCCTTGGTCAGGAAGCCCAGGTTCACCGCCACTCCGGCCTCGCGCAGGGCATCGTTGATGAAGCCGGCGTGGCGCGCCTCGTCGCGCGACATGTAGCTGAACAGTTCGCAGATGTCGGGGTTGTTGCCGCGGCGCTTCATCTCCTTGTAGAGAACGCAGCCCGAGAACTCGGCGGTGCAGGACGACACGAGAAAATCGATGAACTCGGCGCGGAGTGCCGGGTCCATGCCCTGCCAGTCGATCTGGTCCCAGTCCTCGTTCTTCTTGAAGTGGCCCCTGTTCGGGTCGCTCTTCATCTGGGCGAGGAGCTTGTCCCAGTCGCCGCGCACCGGGCTGACGTCGATGCGGTCCATCTCGTCGAAATCGGTGGTGTAGAAGCGTGGGTTGAGAAGTGTGGTCTCGGTCGCCATCGCGGTGGTGTCGAACTGGTCCGAGATTTCGGCGTGCAGTTCGGCGTGGCTTGTGTCGTGGCTGGTGTCCTTCATGCTGCCAACTCCTCGCTGAAGGAGAATTCGCAGAGCTCCATGAACTCAAGGTCTCCGGTCAGACGGGTCCACCAGCGTTCCAGTGCGGTGGCGCGGGTGATGGTCGCGGTGCGATCCTCGGTGATGACCTCGCCGAAGGCGGCAACGACCGGGGCGCCGTGGACCAGAACCTCGTCGCCGGGATGGACAACGGCGCCGTTGTTGAAGCGGACGTGAGCGTGCAGGCTTTCGAAGCGGTGCGAGACTTCGATGGTGACAGGCACCTCTTCCTTGGTTCGGGCAAAGATTGCCATGATTGCGGTTCCCTATTCTTGTGCTTGGTCGGAGAGCAGCCGTTCGAACGCGGCCTTGTTGTCGTCACCAAAGGCGTAGAGCTCGGCGCTCCAGCCCGTGGCGGGGTCTTCGGCCACAAGTCGGCCGTTGTCGTAGCGGATGATCCGCACCGGCGGGTTGCCCTCGGTGCGCGCCACCACGCGCGCACGGGCAACCGCCGACTGGATGACGGTGATGAACCCGCCGTGGGGCAGATCCATCAGCACCGTGCCGTCGAGGTCCTTGACCACGACGGCCTGGGCGTCCTTGCCTTCTAGGATGAGCGACCGTTCGGCAACCGGTGTCCCGGCCGCCGGCACGCCTTCGTGCGGGCGTTTCGTGACCACGGCGTAAGTCACGATGATGAGCGAGGCGAGGGCAAGTCCGAACATGGCGCGCAGGAGCGCGGCCGGGATCATCTCGCGTTCGCGGTTTGCTGACGGTGTGGGGAGGCTGGGATGGCGTGGCATGTCCTGTCCTCCTCACTCTGCCGCGACAAGCGTACCGGCCGGGCTGGCCAGGTTGATGCGCGGTTCGTTCAACTTGGCTTGGGCGGCATCGGCGAAGATGCGGCCGACGCGCGCCGCATCGGGAATGGCGCGGAAGGCCGGCTGGGGCACGCGGAAGTGCCAGGGCCGGACATGCGGCCAGAGCACGGCCCAGGACAGGCGGATGTTGCCATTGGTCGCGAAGGCCAGCGTGCCGGTCCCGCCGGCCGTGGACGAGGACAGGGCGGCGGCTTCGATGCAGGAGAAGGGGATCGTGTAGGTGATCGGCAGCGCCGCCCCGATACGCAGGATGATGCGCGCCGAGGAGATGGAATAGATCGCCGCCCTTGCCTGTGCCCAGGCCAGGACGCGGATCACGCCGTAGGCGGCGAGCGCCAGAACAAGATAGGGGATCAGCGTGGCGATCGCGCCGCGCGGGCCGCCATCGGCCCAGGCGGCACCGCTGCGCCAGAGGGCAAGCAGCACCATGTAGCCGGTGATCCACCGGATCTTGTAGGCGTCACGCGCCAGGATGGCGGCATCGGGGCTACCCTGCCAGAGAAGCTCTTCGCCGGCGGGAAGCGGGGCCGGAAGTCCCGGCTGGGCTTCGAAGTCAAAGTCGCGGTCTGACATGTCAGACCCTCCGTCCAGAGGTTGGCCGGGGCGGCGCGGGCGCGCGCCGCCCCCCCTTGGTTCAGAATCCGCGCTTGCGGCCTTCGGCATAGAGCCAGCCGCCGGCGACATAGGCCGAGATCTTGTCTTCCTCGAGCTTGGTCACCTGGGTCTGGGACCGGGTGGCGGGGATATTCTCGAACAGGGGCGAGGTGATCGCATTGATCCGCACACGGTCGGCCCAGATTGTGCTCATCGTCATCGGCACAAGCCGGCGCGAGCCCGAGTTCAGCTCGATTTCCAGGTAACGGACCAGCTGTTCGGGAACGTCCACCCACATGTCCGAAATGCGGCCGACAACCTCCAGATCACCGGCCTGCACTGGCAGACCGCGCGGGTCGCGTCCGGCCGAGACCTGCACTTCATGGAGTTGCGACATCGGCTGGATCTTGGGGTTGCCGAAGCCATCAAGTTCCGGTTCATCCCGACGCGGCACCCAGGAGGCGGGGCCGACGCCATCCAGCATCGGGTTGCCGGTGGGTACATGAGGGAAGCCCTCGGATGCGGCGGTGCGCGCAAGGGCGAGGTTGGTGCGGCGGTGCGCGGCCTCGTTCTCGACCGAAGGCGCCGTCACCGTTCCCTTGCCGAAGGGCAGAAGGAAGGTCTTGGGTTTCGGCACCGGGAACGGACCCTGGTTCGGCGCCGGAAGACCGTCCTCGGTCTCAAGAGGATAGCCCTCGCGCATGTTTTCGGTCTGCAGGTAATAGATGAGCAGCGCAAAGAAGAGCCAGAAGCTCCAGATCGCGAGGCTGGCGAGGTCGAAATCGCCGAAGAAGGTTACGCCGACCATGATGGTCCTCCGCTGTCAGGTCGGGAATTCGGCAAGGCCGATCTGGGCCTTGCCGGACCCCGGTTGGGATGGAAGCAGGTGGCCGAGCCGGACCAGCGGTCCGAGCACGGCGAGAGTCACGAAAAGAAGTCCGATTTCGAGGTGGTAGACGACCGAGTAGCCGAGGGCCGGATTGGCGATGGCACCAAGCCAGCCTTCGGCCGCGGCATGAGAGACGCCATCGCGCAGTGCACCGCCGAGAAAGATCGACAGGCCCGCCGCTGTGGCCTGGGCTGCGCCCCAGGCGCCAAGGGCAAGGCCGGCTGCGGTGCGCGACGGCAAGGTCATCGCCGAGGTGAGTGTGGCGATGCCGAAGGTGCCGCCGCCAAGGCCGATGGCCGCAGCACCTGCATAGAACAAGGCGGTGCTGCCGAGCGGGGCCGCGAAGATGACGGCGGTAAATGCCCCGATGCCGAACAGCAGCCCGCGCGCAGCAAGCCGGGCCGGATCGGCGCCGCGCGCCAGCTGCCGGGCCGACCAGAGGAAGCCGACCAGGGCGCCAAGGCTCCAGGTTGCGGTGAGAAGCGTTGTTGCGCCCACCGACAGGCCAAGTACCTGGCCACCGTAGGGCTCCAGCAGCACGTCCTGCATGTTGAAGGCAAGCGTGCCGATCACGACCACGACCAGCAGGCGCATGGCCCCGTCTTCCGCCATCAGCCCGGCCCATGCGTCACGGAAGGCGGGCCGGGGTTCGGCGCGCTCGGCCGCGGTCATCGGGCGGACCTTTTCCTGCTTCCAAAGTGCAATGACGTTAAGGATCAGGGTGGCAGCGCCGCAGCCCTGCACCACGCGGACCAGAAGGATCGGGTCGTAGTCGCGCAGGAGCCAGCCGACGATGACGGCCGACACGCCCATGCCAAGCAGATACATGATGTAGAGAAGCGCGACGACACGGGGGCGCGTCTCTTCCGTCGCCCGGTCGGCGGCGAGGGCAAGGCCCGCGGTTTGCGTCATGTGCATCCCGAGGCCGGCCATGAGGAACGCCAGCGCCGCAAGTACCTCGCCCGCCCAGGCCGGACCCTTGGTCTGGTCGCCTGAAAGCACGATCAGCGCGAAGGGCATGACGGCAAGGCCGCCCATCTGCCAGAGGCTGCCGAACCAGAGATAGGGCACACGCTTCCAACCGATGGCCGAGCGGTGTGTGTCGGAGCGGTGGCCAAGAAGCGCGCGGAAGGGCGCAACGAGAACCGGGATCGAGATCATCAGCGCCACGACCAGCGCGGGCACCGAAAGCTCGACGATCATCACACGGTTCAGGGTGCCAAGCAGAAGCACCTGCGCCATGCCGACCGAGACCTGGAACAGCGACAGCCGCAGAAGCTGGCCAAGCGGCAGGGAATCCGAAGCGGCATCGGCGAAGGGCATCCAGCTTGCGCCCAGTTGCTGGATGTGACGACGGCGCAGAATCATGGCCGATACTCCAGGCAATCCGAGATGTAGAAACCCCGCGCCACCCGGTCGATACGGGCCAGGTCGCCGCCAACGTGGCGACGAAGCTCCGGCAGGGCGTGGGGCACCATCACGGGCGACCGGTCCGAGCGCGGGAAGAGTTTTCCGGCAGCCCAGAAGGTCATCAGGAATGGTGTGCGGGGGGCGACGGTGAAGACAATGGTGCTCCGGGTCCGCTTGCCCAGACGGGTGAGGACCGAACCGATGTCGGGGGCGCGGTAGTAGATCAGGCTGTCCATCGCCATGACGAAATCGAAGGAGCCGAGCGATTCATCCGTCATGTCGCCCGCATGGAAGCTGACTTGGGCGGCCAGCGCAGCGGGCAGACGGTCGCGAGCGATGTCGATCAGTTTCGGCGAGATGTCGGCCGCCACGACCATTGCCCCGGCGCGTGCCAGTTCCACCGTCATCGCGCCCGTGCCGCATCCGGCATCCAGCACGCGCAGCCCCGTCATGTCGGCGGGCAAGCGCGAGAGCATGGTTGCACGCATGCGGTCGCGGCCTTCGCGCACGGTCTGGCGGATGCGGCTGACCTTCTCGTCCGTGGTCAGCCGTTCCCAGGCCCGCGTGGCGGTGCGGTCGAAATAATGTTCGACCCGGTCGCGGATGGCGGCATAGTCGGACATCAATCGAACCCCAGAAGTTCAAAGATCTCGCGGTCGGGCAGCGGGTCGGGCGAAAGCCCCTCGTCACCAGCCGTGCGCCACAGCGTGTCTGCGAGGCGCATGTATTCGGCGCGGGCGAGCAGGATGTCGTCGCTGTCATCCATTTCGAACAGGGTGCGCTTCTTCAGGCGCGAGCGGCGGATGGCGTCGAAGTCCGGCATGTGGGCGATGCGCTGGAAGCCCACGGCGGCGCAGTAGCGATCCACCTCGTCGGTGGCGTGACTCCGGTTCGCAATGCAGCCGGCCAGCCGCACCTTGTAGTTCGCAGACTTCGCACGCACGGCGGCGATGATGCGGTTCATGGCGTAGATCGAGTCGAAATCGTTGGCGGTGACGATCACGGCGCGGTCGGCATGTTGCAGCGGGGCCGCGAAGCCACCGCAGACCACGTCGCCCAGGACGTCGAAGATCACCACATCGGTGTCGTCGAGCAGGTGGTGCTGCTTCAAGAGCTTTACCGTCTGGCCAACGACATAGCCGCCGCAGCCGGTCCCGGCGGGCGGGCCGCCGGCCTCGACGCACATCACGCCGTTGAAGCCTTCGGTGACGTAATCCTCGGGGCGCAGCTCCTCGGCGTGGAAATCGACCTCCTTCAGGATGTCGATGACGGTCGGTTGCAGCCGGCCGGTCAGCGTGAAAGTGCTGTCGTGCTTGGGGTCACAGCCGATCTGCAAGACGCGCTTGCCCATCAGCGAGAAGGCGGCGGACAGGTTGGACGAGGTGGTGGACTTGCCGATCCCCCCCTTGCCATAGACCGAAAAGACCTTGGCGCCGTCGATCCTGAGGTTGGCGTCCTGGTGGACTTGAACCGAGCCTTCACCATCGAGGCCGCGGAGGTCGGGGATCTCGTCGCGCGGGCTCATGCCGGGATACTCCTGAAATGACGGGTCTTCATTCGGCGGCGATCCCTTCCATGCGATCTTCAAGCTCGTCGGCGGCGGCGCGCAGGGCGGCGAGGGTTTCGGGATCGGGCTGCCAGTACTGGCGGTCCGAGGCTTCCAGCAAGCGTTGTGCCATGCGGCTGGAAGCGGCGGCATTGAGGCTGGCAAGGCGGCGGCGCATCTCTTCGTCGGTGACGAAGGTTTCGGACAGGCGCTGGTAGACCCAGGGCTCGACCGTTCCGGTGGTGGCAGACCAGCCGAGCGTGTTGGTCACATGCGCTTCGATCTGGCGCACGCCTTCCGCACCGTGGCGCAGCAGCCCTTCGTAGAAGCGGGGGTTCAGGCTGCGCGAGCGGGTTTCCAGGGCGATCTGGTCCTTGAGCGGCCGCACGATGCCGGCGCCCCGGGTCTGGTCGCCGATGTAGACCGGCGTATCCTGCCCGCCTTTCGCCCGGCGGGTCGCGCGGGCGATGCCGCCGAGCGTGTCGAAGTAATGGTCAACCGAAGTGACGCCGAGTTCGACGGATTCGAGATTCTGATAGGCCAGATCCACGGTGGCGAGTGCTTGACCCAGCATCTTCGTCTGCTGGGTCGGTTTGCCGGAGCGACCGTAGGCAAAGCTCTTGCGCGCCTCGTAGGCGTCGGCCAGTTCGTCCTCGTCCCCGAAGCCGGCCGAGCCGACGAGGGTGTTGACGTTCGAGCCATAGGCTCCTTCCGCATTGGAGAAGACGCGCAGCGCAGCGGTTTCCAGGTCAACGCCCGTTGCCGCCATTGCCTTCAGCGTGTGTGCGCGGATGAAGTTCTGGCTTTCAGGTTCTTCCGCGGTTGCGGCCTTCCATGCGGCTTCGGCCAGCATCCGGGTCTGCAAGGGCAACAAGTCGCGGAAGATGCCCGAGAGCGTCATCACCACATCGATGCGGGGACGCCCGAGTTCGGAAAGCGGGATCAGGTCGGCGCCGGACAGACGGCCATAGCTGTCGAACCGCGGCTTGGCACCCATCAGCGCCAGCGCCTGCGCGATCGGACCGCCGTCCGACTTGATGTTGTCCGACCCCCAAAGGACCAGCGCCACCGAGTGGGGCAGGGTCGGGTGGGCGGCCAGCAGCCGGTCCGCTTGCGCCGCGCCGTCCTGCAGGGCGAAGGCCGTGGGCATCCGGAACGGATCGAAGGCGTGGATGTTGCGGCCCGTCGGCAGAATCTCCGGGGCGCGGATCAGGTCGCCGCCCGGCACCGGCGGCACGAACCGGCCCGAAAGGGCACGCAAAAGCCCAGGAATCTCCGCGTCTTCCTGAAGCAACTGGTCGGCACGCGCGCGGTCGGCATCCTCTGGCATAAGGTCCAGCATGGTGGCGCGCTCGGTTGCACTCATCGCGCGGCCGAGGACGTGCAGGCCGTCAGTGATGAGTGCGCCTTCGGTTTCAAGGAGCTTCACCCAAAGCTGCGAGAGATCCGAGGCGTCCATGTCCACGGCGCGAGCCTGTTCGACGACCAGTGTGGCAAGGTCCTGCGCCTCGATGGCATCGGGCGGCAGGGCGCGCAGACGGGTCAGGCTGTCTTTCAGCTCGGCAAGACCCTTGTAGAGACCGGCGCGCGCCAGCGGCGGCGTCAGATGTGTCACAGTGATCGCATTCGATCGGCGCTTGGCGAGGCTCGCCTCGGACGGGTTGTTCGCCGCGTAAAGATAGATGTTCGGCAGGTTGCCGATCAGCCGGTCAGGCCAACAACTTCCGCTTGCCCCGGACTGCTTGCCCGGCATGAACTCCAGCGCGCCATGCATTCCGAAATGCAGGAGAGCGTCGGCACGGAAATCGTCGCGGATCCAGCGGTAGAAGGCGTCGAAGGCGTGTGTCGGCGCGAAGCCCTTCTCGAACAGAAGGCGCATCGGGTCGCCTTCATAGCCGAAGACCGGTTGAAGGCCGACGAAGACCTTGCCGAACTGGTGGCCCAGCACGAAGACATCGCGCCCGTCGGTCTGGTGGCGGCCGGGGGCGGGGCCCCATGCGGCTTCGATGTCGCGCAGCCAGCGGCTGTTGGACACGATGGTCGAGGCAGGGACACGCGCCGCGATATGGGCGGGCTGGCCGTGCAGTGCTTCTGGCCCCGCGAGGACGGCGGTGCGCAGATCGTCCACCGTCGCGGGTGGATCGACGTCATAGCCATCGGCCTTCATGGCGTGCAGGAGGTTATGCAGGCTCTCGAAGACGGCGAGATAGGCGGCGGTTCCCGCAGCGCCGGCATTGGGCGGGAAGCCGTAAAGAACCACGGCCACGCGCCGGTCGGCCACACGGCTTTGGCGCAGGCGGGCAAGGCGCGCGGTCTTGTCCACAAGCGCGGCAATCCGTTCCGGGCAGGGCGCCATGGCACGGGCGGTTGCAGCAGGATCGGCATGGCAGGGCTTCGGGCAACCCGAGCAGCCTCCGGCATCGTGGCGACCGGCAAAGACGGTGGGGTTGGTCGCGCCGTCGATCTCTGGAAGCGCGATCAGCATGGTCGTTTCGACCGGGCCGAGGCCACCGCCGGAGGCCGCCCATTGGCCGAGCGTCTGGAACTCCAGGGGATGCGCGGCGACATAGGGCACATCGAGCGCCGTCAGGGTTTCGACGGCAGCAGGACTGTCGTTGTAGGCAGGTCCGCCGACCAGAGAAAAGCCGGTCAGCGAAACCAGAGCATCGACCTTGCCGGCCATGAAGGCGCGGATCGCCGGGCGCCCGTCCAACCCGCCGGCGAAGGCTGGCAGGACGGCAACACCCTGCGCTTCGAAGGCGCGGATTACGGCGTCATAGTGGGCGGTGTCGGCCGAAAGGATGTAACTGCGCAGCATCAGAAGGCCGACGGTCGCGACCGCGCCGGCTGGCCGGGGAAGCTGCGCGGAATCGGTGGTGATACGGCCGGGCAGATCCGGGTGGTACAGGCCGACTTCCGGGTATTCCACGGGGGCCGCGGCCTTGGGCGCAGTCCAGCCGCGGTTCTTGGCGTAGCGGCCAATCAGGAAGCGGATCATCTGTTCGATGTTGTCGTCAGACCCGCCCAGCCAGTACTGCATCGACAGGAACCAGGCGCGCAGGTCCTGAGCCTTGCCGGGAATGAACTTCAGGATCTTCGGCAGGCGGCGCAGCATGGTCATCTGCTTTTCGCCCGAGGCGCCGTTCGGTTCCTTCGATCCGCGCAGCTTTTTCAGGAAGGCCGCCACGCCCGAGGCGGGTTGCGACATGTCCAGGTCGCCCATCTTCGTCAGCCGCACGATGGCAGGATCGGCGATGATGCCGACCAGTGCATCGACATGGGGCCGCATGGCAACCAGCGACGGCAGCACGGCCTGCACGTGTTCCTCGATGAAGAGGAGGTTCGCCAGGATCATGTCCGCGCCCTCGATCACCCGGCGCGCGCGGGCAATGGCGGCGGGATCGCCGGCCCATTCGGCGGCGGCGAGAACGGTGATGGTCAGGCCGGGATAGTCGCGTTGCAGGCGTGGCGCGATGCGCTCGCAGGGTCCGGCGGAATGGGCGTCGAGCGTGACGATGACCACATTGTAACCGCCGGCCTGCGCCGGGGTCATGGGGTCCGTCATGCTGATGCGATCATCGCGCATAGTGGGCCTTGGCCTCGTAAAGCGTCTCGACGGAAATCGTGGCCACGCCGGACTTGGCCGCGAAAAGCTCGGTGTTGCGCCGCGCCTTGGCTCGGACAAAGAACGGAATCTTCTTCAGTTCCTTCTCGGCCTCCGGAAGCCAGCGGATCTCGCCCGAGGGCTGGACCACCGGGATCACCGCGGCAGGGTCTTCCTCGCGGGGCGTTGCCTTGGCGCCGTGGTGGCTGGCACCGGCGGCATCGTGGAACTCGAAATCCTCGCGGAACATGGTCAGGAGGTGTTCTTCCAGCCCCATAACCAATGGATGCACCCAGGTGTCGAAGATCACGTTCGCGCCTTCGAAGCCCATCTGCGGCGAGTAGCGGGCCGGGAAATCCTGCACATGCACCGGGGCAGAGATCACGGCGCAGGGAATGCCAAGGCGCTTGCCGATGTGACGTTCCATCTGCGTGCCGAGGATCAATTCGGGCGCGGCGGCGGCAATGGCGGCCTCGACCTCCAGATAGTCGTCGGAGACTAGTGCGGTCAGGCCATAGGTTTCGGCAGCGGCGCGGACGGCGCGGGCCTGTTCGCGGTTGAAGCAGCCGAGGCCCACCACCTCGAACCCGATTTCCTTTGCAGCGATGCGGGCGGCGGCAATGGCGTGGGTGCCGTCGCCGAAGATGAAGACGCGCTTGCCGGTCAGGTAGGTGCTGTCGACGGAAGCAGAGTACCAGGGCTGGCGCAGGCTGCTTTCGTCGGCTTGGGCGGGCAAGCCCGTCAGGCGTGCGACCTCGGCGATGAAGTCGCGGGTCGCGCCGACACCGATCGGGACGGTGCGGGTAAAGGGCTGGCCGCAGAGGCGTTCCAGGTGGCGTGCCGCTGCCTCGCCGGTTTCGGGATACATCAGCACGTTGAAATGGGCGCGGCCGAGGTTCGTGAGGTCCTCCGCCGATGCGCCAAGGGGGGCCGTGACGTTTACGGCGATGCCCATTCCAGCAAGCAGCCGCGTGAGTTCGGTCACATCGTCGCGGTGGCGGAAGCCAAGCGCGGTCGGGCCGAGGAGGTTGCAGGTGATGGCTTCGGTCCGGGATTGCGGCTTTGCCAGCGCGCGGGTGATGGCAAGAAAAGTCTCGTCTGCGCCAAAATTTTCCTTGCGGGAGTAGGACGGCAATTCCAGCGGCACCACGGGCACCGGCAGGCCGAGGGTCCGCACCAGACCCGGATCGTCCTGGATTAGTTCGGCCGTGCAGGAGGCCCCGACAAGGAGCGCCTTCGGCTGGAAGCGGTCGAAGGCATCGGTGGCAGAAGTCTTCAAGAGCGTCGCCGTATCGGCGCCCAGATCGCTGGCCTGGAAGGTGGTGAAGGTGACTGGCGGGCGGTGGTTGCGCCGTTCGATCATTGTGAACAGAAGGTCGGCATATGTGTCGCCCTGGGGCGCATGCAGGACGAGGTGCACATCCTGCAAGGCTGTGGCGACCCGCATGGCGCCGACATGCGGCGGGCCTTCATAGGTCCAGAGCGTCAGCTTCATGCCGCACCCCCAGCGAGGAGTGAGCGGCGACGAAGCGGCCGGGCAAAGAGGCCCGCAAGGTCGCCTGCCTGCTCGTAGAAATGGACAGGTGTGAACACCAGTTCGATCGCCCATTTTGTGGCGTGACCTGCCGCCTCCAGCGGATTGGCGAGACCCAAGCCACACACGGTGAGGTCTGGCGACTGCACAGCATGACGATCAAGCTGCAGGTCCACATCCTGGCCTTCCGAGATGACCGGGCCTTCGGGCAGGAGGGCCAGTTCCGGCTCCATCAAAGCCCGGTGAAGGAAGGGGGTGCCGACCTCCAACGGACGCATCCCGCATTCCCGCGCCAGGAACCGGGCCAGCGGCAGTTCGAGTTGGCTGTCCGGAAAGAAGAACAGGCTCTTTCCGGCCAGTGTTGCAGCCTGTGCGGCTACTGCCTTGCGAGCGCGAGCGCGGGGGGCGGCGGTGACTGCATCGAAACGGGCCTCCGCTACGTTGAAGGCCCGGGCAACGGCCTCAAGCCAGAGTGTCGTGCCTTCCTCGCCGAAGGGGAAAGGCGCCACGATCCGACGTGCGCCTCGCCGGTCCAGCGCGGCAGCAGTGTCGCCGAGGAAGGGCTGCGTCAGGATGTAGCGGGTGTTCGGTCCGACGGACGCTGCTTCAGCCGCACGCCGCGAGGGCAGGATGCGGACCGGGCCGACGCCAAGCGCGTCCAGCAGCGCCAACGCCTGATCTTCGACCACGTCAGGAAGCGCACCCACAACAAGCAGCGCCGCTTCCTGCGTGGCGGGCAGCGACGGGACCATCGCGGCTAGGCAAGCGTCTTCTCCTTGGGTGAATGTCGTCTCGATGCCGGAGCCGGAATAGGAATAGATGCGCACATGCGGCGCATGGGCGGCGTTCAGCCGCTCGGCGGCGCGCGACAGATCCAGCTTGATGACTTCGGACGGGCAAGAGCCAACGAGGAACAACTGGCGGATGTCGGGTCGGCGCGCGATCAGGCGGGCGACCACTGCGTCGAGTTCGACATTGGCGTCGGCCAGACCTGCGAGGTCCTTCTCTTCCAGAATTGCCGTGCCGAAGCGCGGCTCGGCGAAGATCATCACCCCGGCGGCCGACTGCAGCAGATGCGCGCAAGTCCGGCTGCCCACCACGAGGAAGAAGGCGTCCTGCATCTTGCGATGCAACCAGACGATGCCGGTCAAGCCGCAGAATACCTCGCGTTGACCCCGTTCGCGCAGGATGGGCGTATCCAGACAGCCATGACGAGGGGCATCCAAGCTCATACCGCGCCCCCCTCTGTCAGGATGCCGGGACGCCTGTCGGCCGAGTCGAGTCGAGCGGCGCGCAACTTCAGCAGGAACTGTCCAGCATTGATGACATAAGCCGCATAGGCTGCCAGGGCGAGCGTCATCAGAGCTTGGGGCGGCATCGCACCGGTCAGAAGTGCCCAGACATAGGCGGTGTGCAAGCCGATCACCGCGAAGGAGAAGACATCCTCCCAGAAGAAGGCCGGCGCGAAGAGATATTGGCCGAAGACGGCCTTCTCCCAGATCGCGCCAGTGACCATGATCGTGTACAAAAACATGGTCTTGACCAGGATGGAGGCAGTCGCCGCGGCATAGCCTTCACCAGTGATCAGGAAGCGCAGCACTAGCCCGAGGGAGACGGCAAAGACCAGAAACTGGAGCGGTGCGAGAATGCCTTGCACGAGTGTCCAGCGAGTGGAATCCCGGCGCGCCCTTTCCTGTGGCGTATAGAGCGGCTTGCGTCCAGAACTGTAAGTCAAACGTGGCATCCGGTGCGCCTTCCCCCCTGGTGCCCGAGGCAAAGGTGGTCTGCGGGGGCGGAAGTGTCAATCAAAACTTACAGTACTTTGGCCATCCATCTTTCATCGCGTCGCGCGCTTGGTACAAGTCAATCGTGCATCGTACGGATTTTATGCCATATGTATCAGAGTCTTGACTGCAAGTGACAGTCGAGCAACGGCAGGATGTCAATTATTGTAGACATAGAGGGTGCGATAGTGTGTCATGGAGCCATGGGGACTCACCCCTTCCATGCGGGGAACTGACGTGATAGGCGTCGGTGGTCCGCGGACCTTGGGTTCGAGGGCGCACATGCGTGACATCGGCGGCAACCACGAGCACGACATTGGTCATGTGGGCTATCTTGGTCTCGCCCTTGAGGTCATGGATCGTCTGGCGCGCCGCATGGGCGGGAGTGACGAACTGCGGAAGGATGTCCTTGACCGGTTGACCGCGCTTGCGATCAAACCTGGCTCCGGTGTGAGCGGCGAAATCGTGGATGCCCTCAGTGCAGCGCGAGTTTCGGCTTCTCAGGCTGTGGCCACGTACATTCCGGAAGTTGCCCGAGTCCTGGGCCGGGGCTGGGAAGAGGACCGTTACACTTTTGCCGAAGTTACCATCGGTGCGGCGCGCCTTCAGGAACTTCTGCATCGGTTCCAAGGCGATCTGACTGCCGATTCCGTCGACGGCCGAACCCTTTCCACTGCGCTGGTCGTCGTGCCGCCGGGCGAGCAGCATACTCTGGGCGCCATGGTGGTCGCGATGATGCTGCGGGAAAAGGGTGTTTCGGTAAACATCCAGTTCGGACCGGCACTGAGCGATCTGGCCCGCCTCATGGCATCACGGCGGTTTGATGCGGCGCTGGTGTCGGTTGCCAACTCGGACAAGGCTGAAACGGCGGCAAAGGTCGTGAAGACGATCAAGAACTTGAGCAAAGGCAGAATGCTCGTGGCGGTTGGCGGCCCCGGATGTGCGCAGATGCACGATGCTCTTGTGTCTAGCGGTGTCGACCTTATTACAAATGATCTGGAGGCGGTCGTCTCCGGGTTTGGTCTGCAAAAGCAGGAGCCCGACGTGAGTCAGGCGTGGGGCTAGAGAGCCCACCCTTTCTGGAAGGACTGGTGCGGTGACATCGGATGGACGGTTCCTGATGAAGCAGGGTAGCCTGCCGGAGGTGCCACCGGAACTCCTTGCCGACGTGGTGACTTCGGCGAGCGACCTTGCACTGGTTGTCTCGTCCGATCATGTCGTTCTTTCGGCGCTGGCGAACCCGCATGCCGGGTTCTGGGCAAAGGTTTCCCAGTGGAATGGCGCCTCGCTTGAAAGCCTTCTTACACCGGAAAGCTGGCGTAAGTTCCGTTTCAGACTGGAAAGCGCGGACCTTGAAACGCACCGGGTTCTGGTCATCGAACTGACCCATTCCGACGCTGTCAACTTCGAGTTTCCGGTTCGATATGCTGTATCTCGACTGGGCAACGGTGCGGGATGGCTGCTCGTAGGGCGCGACATGAAGCCGATTGCCGAGTTGCAGCAGCAACTTGTGCAGGCGCAACTGGCTCTGGAGCGGGATTACGAAGCGCAGCGTGAGCTGGAGACCCGCTATCGTGTGCTTATGGAGGCCTCGCCTTCGCCGCAATTGATCGTGTCGGTCGCGTCTGGAAAGATTGTCGATCTGAATGCCTTGGCCGCAGACCTCGTGGGCGCGCCACGCAGTGAGCTTCTGGATGCGCCACTGGCGCAGGAGTTCGAGGGCCGCAAGCGCGGCGAGCTGATGGAGAACCTGGCTCGGCTGGCAGCGGACGATCCGGCAGGCACTCCTGACCTTATGGTCCGGCGCAACCGAAAGAGAGTCACCGTTTCGGCGACGGCCTTCCGGGCCGCCGGTGACAAATTGCTGCTGTGCCGTCTGGATCTGACCGAGAGCAGCCGCGAGCAGCGGAGCAATCTGGCCGACATGGCCGAGAGGCTGTTCCAGAAGGGAATCGACGCCAAGGTGTTTCTGGACCTTGATGGCGTGGTCGTCGTGGCGAATGAATCTTTCCTGAACCTGACAGACAGCGGCAGCCTTGCCATGGTCCAGGGCCGGTCCTTCGCCGACTTCCTGTCTCGCGGCGCCATCGACCTGCGTGTGCTTCTGGACAACGTGCGCCGAGTCGGCCACTTGCGGCACTATCCGACGCGCCTGAACACGGATTTCTCCGGGCAGGTCTCTGTCGAAATTTCCGCCACGATGTTTCAGGACCGGACGAACCCCTGCATCGCATTGGTCATCCGTGACTCGAACCTGGCGGATGCAACACGAATCATCCCCGGCCCGGCAGGCAACGAAGGTTTGCGCAATGTGATGCAGATGGTGGGCTATTCCACGCTGCGGGACATTGTGAATGAAACAACGGAAATCATCGAGAAGATGTGCATCGAGACGGCTCTTGAGCTTACCGGGAACAACCGGGTGGCAGCCGCCGAACTGCTGAGCCTGTCTCGTCAGTCCCTTTATGTGAAGCTGCGCAAGTTCGGTCTTCTGAACAAGGCGGGGGATTGATCCGCCTGTTTCCGGGTCGCGCTTGATCTGCATCAAGTCGTGTCGGCGCCTGAGGTGTAAACTTAAGTTTACACAATGGGAGCGCGGCCATGCGGATCGTCTTCGTCCATCCGAACTATCACTCCGGCGGGGCAGAGATCGCGGGTAACTGGCCGCCGGCTTGGGTGGCCTATCTAGCGGGAAGTCTGAAGAGCGCAGGCTTTGACGATATCCACTTCATCGATGCGATGACTCACCACGTGGGGCACGATGCGCTACGCGCGCGTTTGGCGGAGTTGAAGCCCGACATCATCGGTTGCACCGCCATCACACCTTCGATCTACGAAGCCGAAGAGGTGCTGAAGATTGCGTCAGAGGTGGCACCACGTGCCTTGCGAGTTCTGGGCGGCATCCATGCGACCTTCATGTTCCGTCAGGTCCTGTCGGAAGCGCCGTGGATTGACGTCATCGTGCGGGGCGAGGGCGAGGAGATCATGGTCAACCTCGCAGAAGCCGTGCGTGAGGGGCGTTTCGACGAGGACCGCCGCAAGATTCGGGGGCTCGCCTTCCGCGATGGTGAGGAGATTGTTTCAACCCAGGCCGCGAGCACCGTGAAGAACCTGGACGGCATAAAGCCCGACTGGTCGATCCTGGAATGGGACGCCTACATCTACATTCCTCTGGGCGTGCGGGTGGCCATCCCGAACATGGCGCGGGGATGCCCCTTCACTTGTTCCTTCTGCAGCCAGTGGAAGTTCTGGCGCGACTATCGCGTGCGTGACCCGAAGAAGGTCGCAGACGAGATCGAGGATCTGGTAGCGAACCACGGCGTCGGCTTCTTCATCCTGGCCGACGAGGAACCCACCATCAACAAGAAGAAGTTCGTCGAGTTCTGCCAGGAGCTGATCGACCGCGGGCTGAACAAGCGGGTGAAATGGGGCATCAACACCCGGGTCACCGACATCTACCGCGACCGTGACATGCTGAAGTTCTACCGCGAGGCGGGGCTGGTGCATGTGAGCCTTGGCACCGAGGCCGCGGCGCAACTGAAGTTGGACCTGTTCAACAAGGAAACCACCGTCGCGCAGAACAAGGAGGCGATCCGGCTTCTGCGCGAGGCCGACATCTTCACCGAGGCGCAGTTCATCGTCGGGCTGGACAACGAGACAGCCGAGACGCTGGAGGAGACCTATCGCATGGCGTGGGACTGGCAGCCCGACCTCGCCAACTGGTCGATGTATACACCCTGGCCGTTCACACCGCTGTTCCAGGAAATCCGCGATCAGGTCGAGGTGTTCGATTACTCAAAGTACAACTTCGTGACACCGATCATGAAGCCCGCAGCGATGACACGCGGGGCGCTTCTGGAGGGGGTGCTGAAGAACTATCGCCGGTTCTACATGAAGAAGGCGCTATTCCATTACCCTTGGCGCGGAACCGGCTTCCGTCGGCGCTATCTGCTGGGATGCCTGAAGGCCTTCCTCAAGGCCGGTGTTCAGCGCAGCTTCTATGACCTTGGCAAGCACGGCTACTTCAAACCGGTCAAGCGCGACAATCTGGATTTCGGCTTTGACGAGACGCGGGGGATTGCCGAGGCACAGATGGCGGATTGGGAAGCCTCAGCTGACAAGGCACGCAAGCATCGCGAGCGGCAGGAGGCCGTGCGAGCGCAGATGAAGGAGCGGGCCGAGGAACGGAAAGGGTTCAGCATGCCCGACGAGAAGGTCATGGCCTGCGGCGGTGGTGCGCAGCAGATGGTCGAACCGGCCGAGTAACGGCATGTCCTGCCACGAAATCGAGGCGAACCTCGCCCGGATCGGGCCGAATGCGATCTTGCAGGCCGTCGCCGTGATCGACCGCGAGATGGGCCCAGAGGCGCGCAGCCGGTTGATGGCCATGGCCAAGGTGAATTTGCCGCCCCCGGACTCGGGCATGATTCCGGAGTGTGAAGCGCGCGCCGTGCATGACGCGATCCGCGAATTGCCAGAGGCTCGGAAGATGCTGCGCCTATCCGGGCTGTCGACCGCGGATTACATTCTGGCCAATCGCATCCCGGCCCCGGCACGACTTGCCATCCGTTCCCTGCCTGCCGGGTTGGGAGCACGGCTTCTGTCCGCAGCCATACAGCGCCATGCCTGGACCTTCGTGGGCTCGGGGCGCTTCCGCATCGCGGGCACGGGGCCCCTGACCTTCGAAATTGCCGACAATCCTTTGCGGGCTGCCCGATCCGATACCCCCGCCTGCCACTGGCACGCGGCGGTCTTCGAGAGGCTGTTCGCCACGCTGGTCTGGCCCGGTGTGCGCGTCGAAGAGGTCACATGTGCTTCGGCAGGCGATGAGTGCTGCCGGTTCGTCCTGCATGCGGCGCGGGGCCGCGCGGACCATGTCCAGTCCAATTTACACTAGCGCTTGCCCGACTCCCAGTTGTCATGTTTACTTGACACATGAGCGCCCTTGAAAGTCTGACACCCCGCAGTCTCCCCGAGCCGCGCGCGATGCTGCGGCTGATCAAGCCGGTTACCTGGTTCCCACCCATCTGGGCCTATCTTTGCGGATCGGTCAGCGCCGGCGTGCCGCTGGCGGCGCATTGGCCATTGGTCCTCTTGGGCATGGTTCTCGCCGGCCCCATCGTCTGCGGCATGAGCCAGGCGGCAAACGATTGGTGCGACCGTCATGTCGATGCGGTGAACGAACCCGACCGACCGATCCCGTCCGGCCGCATCCCTGGCCGATGGGGCTTGTGGATCGCCCTTGCGATGACAGTGTTGTCACTGGCGGTCGGTTGGTTGCTTGGTCCGTGGGGCTTTGGCGCCACGATTGTTGGCGTCCTGGCCGCCTGGGCCTATTCGGCGGAACCGATCCGGCTGAAGCGGTCGGGCTGGTGGGGGCCCGGCTTGGTGGGCCTGTCCTACGAGGGCCTGCCCTGGTTCACCGGCGCTGCCGTGCTGTTGCAGGGCGCGCCCTCCTTTCAGACAGTGATGATCGCCCTGCTGTATGCCCTCGGCGCGCATGGGATCATGACGCTGAACGATTTCAAGGCTTTGGAAGGTGACCGCCTGCATGGGGTCCGATCCTTGCCCGTGGTCCTTGGCCCGGAAGTCGCCGCGAAGATCGCCTGCACCGTCATGGGCCTGGCCCAATTGCTTGTGGTTTCGCTCCTTGCGATCTGGGGCAAGCCTTGGCACGCATTGGCGGTGCTGGCGCTGCTCGGCGGTCAGGTCTTGGCTATGCGTGTGCTGTTTCGTGACCCGAGGGGCAAGGCGCCCTGGTACAACGGGACGGGTGTCGTGATGTACGTCACAGGCATGATGATCGCGGCCTTTGCGCTCAGGGGGTTGGCATGAAACTCAGCTGGCTTCAGATCATTCGCCTTGGCCTCGTTCAGCTTTGCCTGGGCGCCGTCGTGGTCCTGACGACCTCGACGCTGAACCGGCTGATGACGGTGGAACTGGCGCTGCCTGCGGTGCTGCCCGGTCTTCTGGTGGCCCTTCACTACGGCATCCAGATCAGCCGACCCGCCTGGGGGCTGCGCTCGGACACGCGGGGCAACCGGACGCTCTACATCGTGGGTGGCATGGCGGTCCTGTCGCTTGGCGCCTTCCTCGCCGCCTTGGCGATTACCGTGATGGGTGCGCACTTCTGGGCGGGTATGGCGCTTTCCGTCGTCGCATACGTTTTGATCGGCCTCGGCGTCGGATCCTCGGGCACATCGCTTCTCGCACTCCTGGCCACAGCAACGGAACCCCGCCGCCGCGCGGCGGCCGCCACCATCACCTGGTTGATGATGATCTTCGGCATCGCCGCGACGGCTGGCACGGTCGGCGCGCTACTCGACCCCTATGGCCCGGCACGCCTGC
This sequence comes from Neotabrizicola shimadae, assembly GCF_019623905.1. Lineage (NCBI taxonomy): Bacteria > Pseudomonadati > Pseudomonadota > Alphaproteobacteria > Rhodobacterales > Paracoccaceae > Neotabrizicola > Neotabrizicola shimadae. The sequence continues at coordinate 3,382,469 of NZ_CP069370.1, forward strand.
TGTGGATCGTTGGCACTGTTACACTCGGCGCCGTGGTACTGACGGCGGTGGCAGTGGCGGGGATCGAGAAGCGCGTTCAGGCGGTCAGCGGAAGCGAGGAACGAGTGGCCCTACGGCAGGGTCTTGCCGAGATCTGGCGCGAGCCTAAGGCGCGGTCCTTCACGCTTTTCATATTCCTTTCCATGACCGCTTACTTTCTGCAGGAACTCATCCTCGAGCCCTATGCCGGCCTTGTCTTCGGATTCACGCCCGGGCAATCCACGCAACTTTCCGGAATGCAGAATGGCGGTGTATTCTTGGGAATGCTGACCGTAGGCATTGCGCTTACCGGTTTGCGGCTCGGCTCCTTGCGCGCCTGGGTGATCGGAGGCTGCCTTGGGTCTGCTGCGGCATTGGCAATCCTGGCCGGGGCCGCCGGGGCGGGACCAGAGGTACTGCGCGCAGCGACCATGGCACTTGGCTTCTTCAACGGGGTCTTCGCCGTGGCGGCCATCGGCGCAATGATGGCGCTGGCAGGCGAGGGCCGAGAGGCGCGTGAGGGTGCGCGCATGGGAATGTGGGGGGCAGCGCAGGCCCTGGCGGCCGGATTCGGCGGGCTTCTCGGGGCCGGTGCGGCGGACGCGCTACGGCTGGTCCTGCCCGATGCTACGGCATTCGGCGCAGTATTCCTGGCCGAGGCGGCGTTGTTCGTCATCGCCGCGCTGATGGCCGCCGGGGTCGTCTCGGCTGCCCGCCAATCGCCGAAAGCTGTCATTGCGGGGGAATGAGATGCGCTACGATGCCTTTGTCGTCGGCGGGGGGCCGTCAGGCGCCACAGCTGCCGAGGATCTGGCCCGCGCCGGTCGTCGCGTCGCGCTTCTGGACCGGGCGGGGCGGATCAAGCCTTGCGGGGGCGCCATTCCTCCACGCCTGATCGCGGATTTCGACATCCCCGACCATCTGATCGTGGCGCGCATCCGCTGCGCCCGCATGATCTCGCCAACCGGCCGTGCCGTGGACATCCATATCGAAGGCGGCTTCGTCGGCATGGTGGACCGCGAGGATTTCGACGAGTTCCTGCGCGACCGCGCCGCGATGCGGGGCGCCGACCGGTTGACCGGTACCTTCCTTCGCATCGAGCGCGAGGCTGATGGCCCGGTCGTAGTCTGGCGGGAAAAGGCCACGGGCGAAGAACGCCGGACACCCACCCGTGTGGTGATCGGCGCCGATGGCGCGCGGTCCTCGGTGGCACGGGCAGAAGTGCCGGGCGGCGACAGCATCCCCTACGTGATCGCCTATCACGAGATCATTGCCGATCCATCGGGCCTGGAAGGCTATGACCCGGATCGCTGCGATGTGGTCTACGACGGGCGGATTTCTCCTGACTTCTACGGCTGGATCTTCCCACATGGGCCACGCGCTTCTGTCGGAATGGGAACCGAAAAGCCCGATGTGGACTTGAAGCGGGCGACCGCGGACCTGCGCGCCATGTCCGGGCTGGGCGGCTGCGAGACCCTGCGCCGCGAGGGAGCGCCCATCCCGCTGAAGCCGCTGGATCGGTGGGACAACGGCCGGGACGTGGTGTTGGCGGGTGATGCGGCGGGGGTGGTGGCGCCGTCCTCGGGCGAGGGCATCTTCTATGCCATGGCTGGCGGGCGCGCGGCAGCAACGGCTGCTCAGGCATTCCTTGCCTCGGGCCGCGCGGCAGACCTGAAGCTCGCCCGCAAGATGTTCATCAAGGAGCACGGCACCGTGTTCAAGGTGCTGCGCTCCATGCAGGACGCCTACTACCGGGATGATACAAGGCGCGAGCGCTTCGTCAGCCTATGCCATGACATCGACGTGCAGCGCCTGACCTTCGAGGCCTATATGAACAAGCGTCTTGTCGCGGCGCGGCCCATGGCGCATGTGAAGATCGGGCTGAAGAACCTGGCACATTTGATGGGCCTTGTGCGGCCCGAATGGTCATGAAGCCGGAGGCGCGCCCCGCCATGCAGATGATCCCCGCCTTCGTCGATGGCCGGCTCGAGCCGGTCGAAAAGCTGGAGGTTCACCGTCGCGGGTTGCGGCATCCGGCGATTTCGGTCTTCGTGACACGCGACGGGGCGATCCTTTTGCAGCAGCGGGCGCTGACCAAGTACCACACGCCCGGTCTTTGGGCGAACACCTGTTGCACGCATCCGCATTGGGGTGAAACCGCAGCTGACTGCGCCGCCCGTCGGCTTGACGAGGAGTTGGGCTTGGGTGGGCTCGCGCTGCGACCTGCCGGTGTCGTGGAGTACCGAGCCGATGTGGCGGGCGGGTTGACCGAGCACGAAGTGGTCGACATCTTCACGGCCGAAGCGCCGGCAGGGGTTGAGCCGCTTGCGAACCCCGATGAAGTGTCAGCGACGGCATGGATGACGCTGCCAGAACTGCGCCGCCAGATCGCGATTCGACCTGAACGCTTTACGCCGTGGCTGCGCATCTATGTTGCCGAGCACTCTCAGTTGATTTTCGGCGAATCGCTGCTGAACTGAAGCGCCTCGAGCAACAATCCTGCCAGGCCGTCAGCACGTTCCTCGTGAACGATGTGGCCGCCCTCGACATCAATCACCCGTCCACGAACAAGGCGCGTTGCGACCGCATGCGATACGCGTGGCGGGACCGTGCGATCATCCCGCGCGGCGATCAGCACCACGTCCGATGACAGGCCCGGCAGCCGCGCCAGCAACGGATCAAGGTTCCAGCGCGCCATCATGCCGAGCGCACCCGCCACGTGGTCTGGGTCGCGCACCAGCCGAACGTAAAGGGCGACAGTCTCATCATCGACCTTGGAGCCGGTTCCGTCCAGAAGATCGCGCACACGTGCCTCGCTGCCCATCAGTGTGGAGACCGTTCTGGGCACAAAGGGCAGCGCCGCCAACCCGCGGGCGAGTACAGGGAAAAGCAACCCGGCGGGCCCTTCGAAGGCACCCACTGCGGCGTTCAACCCAACCACCCGCGGCACTGGGCGCAAGAGCGCCATCTGCAATGCGATCGCCGCGCCGGCAGAGTGGCCGAGAATCGCCCGAGGCGCAGCGCCGAGGCTTTCGCACAGCATCCAGAGATCCTCGGCGATCCGGTTCAGCGAAAGTCGGTCGACAGCGCCGCACCGGGTACAGCCCTGGCCCGGCAGATCGGGGATGATCAGGCGAAAATGCTGCGCAAGTCCGGGCGCCGTGCGGCGGAAGCTGTGTCCTGATGCACCGAGGCCATGCAGCATCAGCACTGCCGGAGCGTCAGGCGACCCAAGTTCTGCCACCCACCAGTCATGCGGACCAGCGCGCAATCGGCGCGCCTGCAGCCGGAACGGCCAGGTCGCGGGAAGCTCGCGCGGGTCCATATCTAGCGCTCCAGGGCCGACTCCAGGACGCCAGCCAGCCGCCCTGCCGTCGCGCGGGGCAAGGCGATGTAGCGCGCACCCATGCCCATCGCAATCTGGGCAAGCCGCGGGTTGGGACGCTGGCCGACGTCGATCACCAAAGCCGATGTGCCCGCCTTTCGGATGGCGAGCGCCATCTGCAACGACTGCGCATCGGCCAGTTCCCGGTTCGGTCGCCCATCCAGCGCGACGTTGCATTTGCCGTCCGTCAGCACGGCAATGGTCGGCGTCATGCCGCGTCCGCGCGCCCGTGTCGCTGTATCCAACGCAAGCTCCAGCCCGCTTGCCAGCGGCGTTCCCCCGCCGCCAGGCAGGCCCCGCAGGCGTTGCCGGGCCTGAACCAGGCTTCGACTGGGAGGCAGCAAGAGATCGGCGCCCGTTCCGCGAAAGGTCAACAGTGCCACATGATCGCGCCGACTGTAGGCTTGGGCCAGCAGCATCTCCACCGCGCCCTTTGCTTCGGCCAGGCGGGCAACAGCTGCGGATCCCGATGCGTCGACAGCGAAGATCAGCAGGCGGTCCGAATGGTCTTTGCAGCGCCGGATGTGAAAGTCTGTTGGCGCCACCAGAAGGGCCTGGTTCGCACGATTCGGCCAAGCACTCCGTCGCACTGCCTGCCACGGCGCTGCGCTGCGAAGCGTGGCAACCAGATCAAGACGGGCCTGCATTGACGGGCGTGCACGGCGTGGCGACAAAGGGCGCCCCCTGCGGTTGCCGGCTCGGGCCGCGCCGGAACCGGTAGCCCCCCGGCCTGACCTCGACAATCGTCCGGCATCAAGCTGGCGCAGAACCTCCTCTGGAAGCGCAGCGCGCGCTGCGGCGACCAGGATGTCGGCCGCGGCGCTGTCTTGCCCTTCTCGTTGCGTGCTGTCGCTTCCTGGTTCGGGCGGAGGCTGCAAGGGCGGGGGCTCGGCGTCCGGCGCGGGCGGGACCGAAGCGGCGCGGTGCGCCAACGCGAACTCGGCAGCTTGCGCGAGGTCGGGAGGCTCGACAACGTCGCGCCCGGCAAGCGCCGCAAGGATTCGTGCGGTGGTCAGGGCAAGCGTGGGCGCACGCAGCGAGTCGATCCCCAAGGCATCGCAGGCCGCGACCAGATCGCGCACTGCGGTGTGGGGCACCTTGACCATGGGCAGGCGCCGACGCGCTGCTGCAATCAACTCGGGATCCGGCAGAATTGGTGCCTCGTCCGGCCCATCCGGGCACAAGAACAAGGCCAAACGATCCGCCAAAGCGAGCGGGAGCCCTTCCGATTCGTCGGCGGCCTCGTCCAGCGCAATCACCGCGTGATGGTGACGGTCCAACGCTTGAGCAAGCCGCGCGGCGAGCGCCGCGTCACATCGTTCTGCCATCGGGAGGATCATGACAGCGGGACGGTCCAACAGTCCGGGTCGCGAAACAGGCGAACCGGAGCCGAGAGTCGAGGCGATGTCCAGTCCACCGAACAACGCTTCGTCCCCCGCATTGGGCGGCAACCGCAGCAAGGGCAAGGGCAGGGAAAGCCGCCGCAGCGCCTCGATCAGCCTCAGCCGGGCAGGGCCGGCCCGGCTGCGCAACCACAGGCCGCCAAGAGCAACCGGATCAACGGCCAAAACGGCCAGAACGGTGGTTGTCGCATCGCCTCCCATCTCAAGGCAGCGTTTCAGAAAGGGCGCGGGCCACTCGGGCAGTCGACCCGGCCTCGTCCAACGGGTCACGGCGCAGACGGTGGGCCAGCGCCATCGGCGCTACACGGCGCAGATGGGCGCGCGTGACCGCAGGTGCCGCCTCAAGTGCCGCAAGGGCACGCCCGGCTCGCAGAAGCGTCAACTCGCCGCGCACGCCATCGGACCCAAGAGCGATGCACAACGCCGCGCAGTCATGCAGCGCCGTGTTGGGCGCCTGGATCTGCGAAAGGCGCGGCCGGGCAGCAAGGATGTCCTCCCGCAGACCCATATCCTGTGGACGCCAGTTCGCAAGGAACGCATCCGGGTCCATGTCGAAAGCGTCGCGCCGTCGGATCACCTCGACCCGGGTCTCGATGTCGCGCGGGCTGGTCACTTCTACGGACAGACCGAAACGGTCCAGAAGCTGCGGGCGCAGATCTCCTTCCTCCGGGTTCCCGGATCCGACCAACACAAACCTGGCCGGGTGCCGGATGGACAGCCCGTCACGCTCCACAACGTTCTCGCCGGATTGGGCGACGTCCAGCAGAAGATCGACCAGATGATCCTCCAGCAGGTTCACCTCGTCGATGTAGAGATACCCCCGGTTCGCCCGCGCCAGAAGACCGGGCTCAAAGGCCTTCTCTCCGCGTGCGATGGCACGTTCTATATCCAGCGCGCCGACGACCCTGTCTTCCGAGGCGCCCAGTGGCAGGTCCACGACAGGCGTCGGCCGCCGGACGATGGTCGAAGAAGTCAGCGTCACCCATTCCGGCACCTGTTCCGGGCGCGGCGAGTTGACAGGGCATCCCTCGACTGCTTCGATCTCGGGCAGCAGGGCAGCCAGCGCACGGACAGCCGTGGACTTGCCAGTTCCCCGGTCACCGAAGACGAGAACGCCCCCGATGGCCGGATCGACCGCCGTCAGCAGCAGGGCCAGCTTCATGTCGTCCTGCCCGACGATGGCCGAAAACGGGTATGCCGGTCGAGCTCGAACCCCATCAGAACGCGGGTGAATCCGGGCGATGGCCTGTGTCATGCGGCTTCCCTTTCTGCAAGTTTGTCCGCAAGCGGATCGGTCCCGCCCCAAAGGCCTTCGGACCCCAGGATGCGAAAGCGGGCGTAAAGTTCCTCGGCGAACCAGTTACCTTCTCGGACAGCCCTGATCGCTTCGGCATGGGGGCCTTTCGCGCGGGCGAAAGCAGCCATGGTGGTGCTGTCAGGCCAGATCGAGAAGGTGACCTGATGCAGAAGCGGCATCTCACCGACTCCGATCTTGAACAGCACATCGGGGTTCTTGCCGATGGCGGACGAGATATCGGGAACCCTCTGCCAGAACCGCAGTGCACGGCTGGGGCGAAGCGTCGCCCGGGTCAGCGCCGCGACGGGACCGCTGACGGCTTCGCTTCTGCCGCTTTCACCAAGGAACGGGCTGACGCCAGACCAGCTTCCCCTGACCGATAAGGGATCAAGGAACACGGTCCAGACCTCGCGTGCACGCGCACGCCACCTTTGCCAGACGGGCGAGTCGGAAACCGCATCCCGGGCTGCCTTTTCCGAGGCCCAGACAGCAACGATGGCCCAAACCTGCCAGTTCGGCCGAGGGGTAAAGCCTTCTCCGGTACCAGACCCGCAAAGCTTGAAGAATCGAAGCCGGGAGTCCTGTCGCAGCGCCCGACGGGCCAGCGCCATCTGACCGATCACCCAGAGCCGCGACATCGGGGCGGTAAAGCGGAACAGGCTGAGGGTGGCAACCGGAATGGCCGGATCCTCCGAGAAAGTGTAAATCCAGTGTTACACCCGGCTGGAAAAAAGGAAAGATGTAACTCCCTATCACGATGAGGAGTCCTGACAGTTGTAAATCAAACTGGACGCCTTATGATCCAGGACATGACAAAGCCCTCATCAACTCCTGATGCTGCCGGCCGCGCCGTGGTCGTGGGGGCGGGGCTCGGTGGCTTGGCCTCGGCCATGCGGCTTGGCGCAAAGGGCTGGCAGGTAACCGTCGTCGATCGTCTTGACCGGCCGGGTGGCCGCGGCTCATCCATCTCACAGGGCGGCCATCGCTTTGACCTGGGCCCCACCATCGTGACGGTGCCTCAAACGCTGCGAGATCTCTGGTCCGCCTGTGGGCGAGACTTTGACAGGGACGTTCAGCTTGTGCCGATGGACCCCTTTTATCGGATTCTCTTTGCCGACGGCGAAACCTTCACGGCACGCAAGGATCCGGCGGCCATGCAGGCCGAGGTTGCACGCATCAGCCCGGCCGACCTTGCTGGATACATTAGGTTCCTGAAGGACAGCGAGACACGCTACCGCTTCGGCTACGAAGACCTCGGGCGGCGCCCCATGCACAACTTCATTGAGACGTTGAAGGTCATTCCGCGCTTTGCCATGCTGCGGGCCGACAGATCTGTCCATGCCCACGCGGCAACACGGGTCCGCGACCCGCACCTGCGCTTTGCCCTATCGTTCCATCCCCTGTTCATCGGTGGCGATCCTTTCAACGTCACGTCCATGTACGTGCTTGTCAGCCACCTGGAGGCCGCATTTGGAGTGCACTACGCCATGGGCGGCGTCCAGGCGATTGCCGACGCCATGACCAAAGTGGTGACCGATCAAGGCGGCAACGTGATTTCCGGGGGCGAGGTTGACGAAATCCTGGTGCAAGGGGGCCGCGCTTCCGGTGTGAAGCTCACGGACGGACGCCACTTTCCGGCCGAGGTCGTCGTTTCGAACGCCGATGCCGGGCATACCTATGACCGGCTGCTGCGAAACCAGCGCCGCCGTCGCTGGACGCCGGCCCGCCTCAAGCGGTCGCGCTGGTCCATGGGGCTTTTCGTCTGGTACTTCGGCACCAAGGGCACCCGACACCGATGGCCAGAGGTCGGGCACCATTCCATCGTGGTCGGCCCGCGCTACCGCGACCACATCCGCGATATCTTCATCTGCGGTCGGTTGGCGGATGACATGAGCCTTTATGTCCACAGGCCCAGTGTCACCGATCCTTCCTGCGCCCCCGACGGCGACGATACGTTCTATGCCCTGTCTCCTGTACCTCATCTTGGCCATGACAATGGAGTGGACTGGCAGGTCGAGGCCGAACCCTACAGGAAGAAGGTCCAGGCCGTGCTGGAAGAGCGTCTCTTGCCTGGTCTTTCTCTCCACCTGACAGAGAGCCTGGTCTTCACTCCCGAAACCTTCCGCGACCGCTATCTTTCTCCGCTTGGCGCCGGCTTCTCGATCGAGCCGCGCATCCTGCAATCGGCGTGGTTCCGCCCGCACAACCTGTCAGAGGAATTGCCGGGCCTATACCTGGCCGGGGCCGGCACCCACCCCGGCGCAGGTGTTCCGGGCGTGATCGGCACGTCGGAAATCCTCGCTCAGCTTGTGCCTGATGCGCCGCACCGCGCCGCAAACCCTGTCGCCTTGGCAGCCGAATGATCGCGTCGTCTGACATGGAGGCCTGCCGGGCCATGATCCGCACCGGGAGCCTGTCCTTCCACGCGGCCTCCCGTGTGCTGCCTTCGCGGGTGCGCGATCCGGCGTTGGCACTTTATGCCTTCTGTCGCGTTGCTGACGATGAGGTTGATGAGGGTCATGACAAAGCCGCCGCCGTGCTGCGGCTTCGCGACCGACTGGACCTGATTTATGCCGGTCGCCCGCGCAACGCACCATCCGACCGCGCCTTCGCGGCCGTTGTGGCCGATTTCGAGATGCCCCGCCTCCTGCCCGAGGCTCTGCTGGAGGGCCTCGCCTGGGACTCGCTGGGCCGCCGTTACGAAAGCCTGTCACAGCTGAAGGATTACTCTGCGCGTGTTGCATCCTCTGTCGGCGCGATGATGTGCGTCCTGATGGGGGCGCGCGATGCCGACATCCTTGCGCGCGCCTGCGATCTTGGCTTGGCCATGCAACTGACCAACATCGCCAGGGACGTGGGCGAGGATGCCCGGGCCGGCCGGCTGTTTCTCCCGCTTGACTGGCTGACAGAGGATGGCCTGGATCCGCAGGTGTTCCTGAACGCACCCGCTCCTGCACCGGCCATCCGGCGGGCGACCGAGCGCCTGCTGGACCATGCCGACCGCCTTTACTGGCGTGCGGCTACGGGCGTTCGCTGCCTGCCCCTGGACTGTCGGGCCGGTATCCTGTCCGCAGGCCATGTCTACCGTGCAATTGGCGCCGAGATCGCCCGCGCCGGGCACGACAGCGTCACCCGCCGCGCACGGACGACACGCGGCCGCAAGGCAGCGCTCATGCTCTTGTCGGCGACCCAGGCCGGACTTGGCGCCCTGCTTCCGATTTCCGCCCGGCTTCACGCCGCGCCGGAACCTGAGGTGGCCTTTCTTGTGGATGCCGCGGCACGTCGGCATCCCGTTGCTGCACGGTCAGAGTCCTTGCTGGCGGTCCTCGCCCAACTGGAAGCACGGGATCGTGGACTTGCGTGACCTGCGTCGCGCTTGGCGCCGCGGTGCAGCATGGCTATAAGGGTGGCAACGAAGCCGAAAGAGAAACTTCAATGACCCTGCCGCTTTTCCTGACCTTTCTTGCGGCCTGTCTTTCGGCCGGCGCAACCGGCGCGCTATTCAACCCTGGCGACTGGTACAACAGCTTGAAGAAGCCTTCCTGGACTCCGCCGAACTGGCTGTTTCCTGTGGCATGGACGACGCTCTACCTCTGCATGTCCGTCGCGGCAGCCCGCGTGGCCGGTCTCGCTGGTAGTGCGGCCGAGGTCGGGCAGGCACTTGCTTTCTGGGCCTTGCAGATTGCGCTGAACACCCTTTGGACGCCAGTCTTTTTCGGCCTGCGCCGCATGGGGGCGGGCCTCGTGATCCTGATCCTTCTGTGGCTGGCGGTTGCTGCAACCCTGGTTTCATTCTGGCGCATTGACCTGATCGCCGGCCTGCTGTTCCTGCCCTACATCACATGGGTCAGCGTGGCTGGAGCCCTGAACTTCTCGGTTTGGAGGCTGAACCGCGCCTAGGGCCAGTCGGCCCGCCTCGGCACGCGAAGCGCCAGCATCGGCTTCAGGAGTGGTTGGCGGAACCGGACCAGGTCCAGCGCCTCGTGCATTCCCAGCGACGGCTCTCCTCCGATCTCGGTCTGAACCAAAGCCCGGCTGTAGAAGGGCGCGTCGAGCAGGGACAGTCGCGCCTTTGGAACATGGCCCGCATCGGCACGCGTTTCCCGTCGGACAAGCCAACCGCTGCGCCGCAGGGGGGCAACTGGCGGAAGGTCGATCTCGCTCACACGACCCTTGATGTCAGCCTCCACCGCCAGCGCGAGTCGCGTGCCATCGCGCCGGATCGCATCATAGAAGCAGACAGTGCGATCCTTCAGCGGATAGCGTCCCCAGGTCCAGAACCGGAAGTCCTGCTCAAGCGCACGAGTGCCGAAGTTCGCATCGAAGTATCCATGGCCGTCCCACCTGTGCCCCGGCTCCAGCCGAACCGAAACGTCGCCGATTGGGGAGAAGGGACGCCAGAGATGGCGGCCATCCGGAGTAAGGGCGACTTCCGCGCCGGTAACTGCTTTGGGCGTCAAGACGATGCGGCCACGCACTGGCGTCACCATCGGCGGCGCGCCCCATTCGTTGATGTCGATCACCAGTTCGGTGCCGGTCCAATGCATCCGGCTCGGCCCGACCTCCAGCGTGTCTCGCGACTGGCGCAGCGCCGATGCTCCGCGATCCGTCATGGTGAACCGTCCGTGCCGCAAGCCGGACGTCACGACATTCAGGCAGCAATGGTTCTGCGGATTGCGCCGCCCCGACCAGCGATACCAGGGAGAAAACACGGAGCCGATGAAGCCGATCACCGAGACGGCGCGTTGTCCGTCTTCCGAGATCGCATCGACATACCACCAGGCATAGCCGTCTGGGCCGACCTCGACCGAGAAGTCCGGTCCGCCAGAACGGCCGCCGCCGCGTGCCTGCCGGAGGACAGCGCCATCGGAACTCCCGCCCCCGGATGGGCCCCGCCTCCCGCAAGATACAGGCCCGGCAAGCCCGTGCGCGCCACCGGGCGGCGAAACGTCGCCATCGCCCCCTCGGGCGAGCCCCCGTAGATCGCGCCCCCCGACCCCGGATACAGTCTGGACAGCTGAGCCGGCGTGGTCAGCGACCGAGCTTCCGGTGCGGGATCGAAGCTCAGGCCTTGCACGGCCAGCGGCGGAAAGGTGCGTGTCCGGCATTGCGCTTCCTCGGCTGCAAAGGGCGAATGGCCCGCGGGGCCGTTCATGATGATCTCGAACCGCTCGGGCCCGCTCGGTGCGGGTCCGATCTCCCGGTCCTGCGCGCAGACATAGAGCGTGGGCGCGGCGGGCATCTGGCCAATGCCGATCGGCCCGAACTCCCGGGAGGAATCGGCCGTGAAGAAAACATTGTGATGAGCAAGCTCCACGCCAGCCGGTCGCGCGGCAAAAGCCCAGACCCAAGCCGACAGGCTGGGCCGTTGCCGGGCACCGTTGCCCATGGCCGCGCGTGCTGCATCGCCAAGCAGACCGTCCCTCAGCGCACCGGGATCACCCGCAAAGACGCAGGCCGCGCAGGGCAGGTTCGTCCCACCCTCGATCTCCACCCCCGTCACCCGCCCCCCTTGCCGCACGATGCGCCGCGCGCGCGTCGCAAAGCGCAGGCGTACGCCCAGTCCCTCGGCAACTTGGGCCAGCGCCGCGGCGGCGCCGTTCAGCCCTTGCCGCACCGCCCAGACACCCTTCGCCTCGGCGTGCCAGATCAGGGCAAGAACTGCGGGACTGGACGCGGGCCGGCCGCCAACATAGGTGGCATAACGCCCGAATAACTGGATCAGGCGGGGGTCCCGAAAGAACCGTCGCAGGAGACCATCCATCGACCGGCCGGGTAGCAGCGCGGGCCAGATCGTCGGCCGCCGCAGCGCGGCTGTCATTGCCCCCATCAGCTCAGGGCGCGCAGCTGCCATGACCGGCCCTTCGAAAGCGGCATAAAGCTGCGATGCCAGCCGGTCGAACCGCAAGAACGCGGCCGCTTCCCCGGGGCCGCAAAGCTCTTCAATCGCAGCGGCGCTTGCCTCCCGGTCGGCGAACAGGTCAAGCCGAGTGCCGTCGGGCCAGAAATGCCGCGCCAGCCTGGGCAGGGCGATCAGGTCGAGATGGTCCTCGGTGCGCGATCCGGCCAGCGCGAACAGGTCATCCAGTTCGCGGCGCAGCGTCAGGACTGTCGGCCCCGTATCGACGGGGCCCGCAACCGAGGGCAGGGCACGTGCCTTGCCGCCCGGGCCTGATGCCATTTCCACCAAAGTGACCGACACCCCTGCCGCGGCAAGGCGGATCGCGGCCGACAGGCCACCCATCCCGGCGCCGATCACCACAACGGGGTCCTGCGTCATCTAGTCCGGGCCTTGTGTAACGTCGTGCTTACAGCACAGTGTAAATCTCAGTTTACACACAGGCCGGCTGATGCCAAGGTGAAATCCCGATTGGGAGGTGAGGCAAACCCCATGCAACTCGAGTCCCGCATCGAATCGGCCCTGACCCGCGCTCTTGCCCCGCCAACCAACGCGGTCACGCCCCCTCTTCTGCGCTCCGCCCTGACCCATGCTGTCTTTCCTGGCGGCGCGCGCATCCGCCCGACCATCCTGCTTTCCGTGGCGTTGGCCTGCGGCGACGACCGCCCCGAAGTCTCGGACGCCGCAGCCGCCGCGCTGGAGCTGATCCATTGCGCCAGCCTCGCACATGACGATTTACCTGCCTTTGACAATGCCGACCTTCGGCGCGGCAAGCCCAGCCTGCACCGCGCGCATGGCGAACCCCTGGCGATCCTGGCCGGAGACAGCCTGATCGTGCTGGCTTTCGAAACCCTCGCTGCCGCAGGCGAACTTGCCCCCGACCGCGCGGTCAAACTAATTACTGCGCTTGGGCGTCGCACCGGTGCCGTGCAGGGCATCTGCGCGGGCCAAGCTTGGGAAAGCGAGCCAGCCGTTGACCTGCAAGCATATCACCTCGCCAAGACCGGCGCCCTGTTCATCGCTGCCACCCAGATGGGCGCCCTGTCGACCGGCGCCGACCCCGACCCTTGGGAGGACTTGGGCCGCCTGATCGGTGAGGCCTTCCAGGTGGCGGATGACCTGAAGGACGCGCTTCTGTCCTCGGAAGCAACGGGCAAGACATCCGGCCGAGACGCCGTCCTGCATCGGCCCTCGGCGGTTCAATCCATGGGTGTTGTCGGGGCAACGAAGCACCTGCAGGATATCCTTTCCGGTGCCATCGCCTCCATCCCCTCCTGCCCCGGCGAGGCCAAACTTGCCCAGATGGTGCAGGCCCACGCCCGCCGGATCATGGACATTCCGGCCGCCGCACGGGGCTGAACGTGGCTGACCTGCCCTTGCCCGGCGCATCGCGCCCCGAACGCCGATCGCCGCCGGGCTTTTTCGCACGCCTCGCCCTCTCTCCCCGCCTGCACGCGCTGGCCGAGCGCATTCCCGGCCTGCGTGGCCATGCCCGCTCAGAGGGTCGCGCACTGTTCGAGATGATCGCGGGCTTCGTCCGGTCCCAAGCGCTGCTCGCCGTGGTCGAACTCCGCCTTCTGCCGATCCTCGCCGAATCCTCCGCCAGCACGGCGCAACTGTCCACCCGGACATCGGTGCCAGAGGACCGCCTCGCCATCCTGCTTCAGGCTGCCGCTGCGTTGAAACTCGTCGAAAGACGGCGCGGCCTGTGGCGGCTGGCGCCCCGTGGTGCCGCCTTCCTGACCGTACCGGGGCTCGAGGCGATGGTGCGTCACCACCCCGTGCTGTATCGCGACCTCAACGATCCCGTGGCCTTTTTCCGAGGCGAAACCCAGCCCGAACTGGCCGGGTTCTGGCCCTATGTTTTCGGGCCACTCGCAGAAACCGATGCCGGCCTGGCGCAGCGCTACTCCAGCCTGATGGCGGACAGCCAGGCGCTGGTTGCCGAGGATACGCTGCGACTCGTCTCCCTTTCCGACGCCCGCAGGCTGATGGACGTTGGCGGCGGCACGGGCACCTTCCTCAGGGCCGTTGCGCGCAAGTGCCCAGAACTCGATCTTGCGCTCTTCGACCTGCCGCACGTCGTCGCAGCGGCGCCACGGTTCAGCCCGCGCCTTGCAGTGCAACCCGGCGACTTCCGGCAGGACCCGATTCCGGCAGGCGCCGACATCATCACGCTGGTCCGGATTCTGTACGATCATCCTGACACAACGGTGCTTTCGCTTCTGTCCGCGATCCATGACGCGCTGCCGCAGGGGGGAAGGCTGGTGATTTCCGAACCCATGTCTGGAGGCGCCAGGCCAGACGCGGACACCGATATCTACTTCGCAATCTACACGCTTGCGATGTGCTCCGGCCGAACCAGGTCCCCCGCGGAACTAAGGGATATGCTTGTAAAGTCAGGGTTTTCCACAATCTCGGCGCCGCGCACGCGCCGCCCCTTCGTGACCTCGGTAATCGAGGTATCCAAGGCCTGACGGGTCGGCCTCGGAACGTGGTCGCCTTGCTCAACCGCTCACTATCCTAAAGTTGACTGTCTAATAAATTTGACAGTGACAGCTGTAAGGTTAAAGTTACACAAAGCCAGAACGCGTTCGTACCGACTCCTCGGCCGAAGCGAACCGGCAAGGGGGAGCGGCGTGCAAACGCAAGTGGTTATGATGTCCGGCCCGAGGGCGGTTTCCCTGGAAACTGCCGGACTTGCCGCACCTGGTCACGGAGACCTGGTGGTTGACGTTGCTCACTCAGGTATCTCCACCGGGACGGAACGCCTGTTCTGGCTTGGCACGATGCCGGCATTCCCTGGCATGGGCTATCCGCTCGTCCCCGGATACGAAGCCTTCGGCGAAGTCGTCGAAGCCGCGCCAGATACCGGATTCCGTCCGGGCGACCATGTCTTCGTTCCCGGCGCAAACTGCTACACCGGCAACCTGCGCGGCCTGTTCGGTGGCGCCACGCGGCGCCTGGTCACGCCACATGGCCGAGTTTGCCGGCTGGACGCAGGAATAGGCGCCGAGGGCGCGCTGCTGGCGCTTGCCGCAACCGCCCGCCATGCCATCGCAGGCTTCAACTGCGCTCTGCCCGATCTCATCATCGGCCACGGCACCCTGGGCCGGCTTCTTGCCCGGCTGACCATCGCCGCAGGCGGCCGACCGCCAACCGTTTGGGAGGTCAATCCGACCCGCCGCGATGGCGCCGACGGCTACGAAGTGCTTGATCCCGAAGCCGACCCGCGCCGCGACTATGCCTCGATCTATGATGCCTCCGGCGCGCCCGGCCTTCTGGACAGGCTGGTGCCGCGGCTCGCCAGGGGTGGTGAGGTCGTTCTCTGTGGCTTCTACACCGAACCCGTCAGCTTCGCCTTCCCGCCCGCCTTCATGAAGGAGATGCGTCTGCGCATCGCCGCCGAGTGGCAGCCCGCCGACCTGGTCGCCACGCGCGCCCTGATCGAGAGTGGGGCCCTTTCGCTGCACGGGCTCATCACCCATCGCCAGCCAGGATCGCAGGCGCCTGACGCGTACGTCACCGCCTTCGACGACCCGACCTGCCTGAAAATGATCCTCGACTGGAGGGAAGCCGCATGACGCTCGACATTCCGAACCTGAAGGACTTCGACGACCGTCTGCGGGCCGAGGCAGCCGAGGCTCCGTCGCTGGAAATTCCGGACCAGCCGCCCACCAAGAAGACGCAGATCATCGCGATCTACGGCAAGGGCGGCATCGGCAAGTCCTTCACGCTGGCCAACCTCAGCCACATGATGGCCGAAATGGGCAAGCGCGTGCTTCTGATCGGTTGCGATCCGAAGTCCGACACAACCTCGCTTCTCTTTGGCGGCAAGGCGTGCCCGACAATCATCGAAACATCGACCCGCAAGCGGCTGGCCGGCGAAGAGGTGAAGATCGGCGATGTCTGCTTCAAGCGCGGCGGCGTCTTCGCGATGGAACTGGGCGGGCCGGAAGTGGGCCGCGGCTGCGGCGGGCGCGGCATCATCCATGGCTTCGAGCTTCTGGAAAAGCTCGGCTTCCACGACTGGGATTTCGACTACGTCCTGCTCGACTTCCTGGGCGACGTGGTTTGCGGCGGGTTCGGCCTGCCCATCGCGCGCGACATGGCGCAGAAGGTCATCATCGTCGGCTCGAACGACCTGCAATCGCTTTATGTTGCCAACAACGTCTGCTCGGCGGTGGAGTATTTCCGCAAACTTGGCGGCAACGTCGGCGTCGCCGGCATCGTCATCAACAAGGATGACGGCACCGGCGAGGCGGCCGCCTTTGCCGAAGCCGTGGGAATCCCGGTTCTGGCGGCCATCCCGGCCGACGAGGACCTGCGCCGAAAGTCCGCCAGCTACCAGATCGTGGGCACCCACGCCACGCAATGGGGGGCGCTGTTCGAAGAACTCGCCGGCAATGTCGCCATCGCTCCGCCGGTCCGCCCGCGCCCCCTGTCGCAGGACGGCCTCCTTGGTCTCTTCGACGCCGAGACCACCGGCTCCGCCTTCGTCCTCGATCCGGCAACCGATGCCGACATGATGGGCGCCAAGGCGCTGGTGAAGCCCTCGCTGGAAGTGGTCTACGACAATGTTTGACCTGCAAGCACTGCAACGGCTGGAAGAGGAACTGAAGCGGCTGCAAGGCCAGGGAGGGCGCGGATGACCGCCTCCAACGAAGCTCTCGGTTGCCATGCCGGTGCCGCGACGCTGGAGGACGCCGCCCGCCAGGCCGGCAACGCCGGACTGCTGGACAGCTTCGCCGAGCTTTACCCCAAGGGGCCGCATGACAAGCCGCAAAGCATGTGCCCTGCCTTCGGCTCGCTCCGCGTGGGTCTCAGGATGCGCCGTGTCGGCACCATCCTGTCGGGCAGCGCCTGCTGCGTCTACGGCCTGACCTTCGTGTCGCACTTCTACGGCGCGCGGCGCTCTGTCGGCTACGTACCGTTCAACTCGGAAAGCCTCGTCACCGGCAAGCTCTTCGAAGACATTCGCGACGCCGTGCACGAGATGGCCGATCCCGCGCGATATGATGCGGTCGTGGTGACGAACCTCTGCGTCCCCACGGCGTCGGGTGTGCCTCTGCGACTGCTTCCGTCCGAGATCAACGGCGTCCGCATCATTGGCATCGACGTGCCGGGCTTCGGCGTACCGACCCATGCCGAGGCGAAGGACGTCCTGGCCGGCGCGATGCTGAAATATGCACGCGAGGAAATCATGGCGGGCCCGGTCGCCGCCCCCGCCGCGGGCCGCAGTGACCGCCCGACGGTCACCCTTCTGGGTGAGATGTTTCCAGCCGACCCAATGATGATCGGCGCTCTTCTAGCGCCGATGGGCCTGGCTGCCGGCCCGACCGTGCCCTGCCGCGAATGGCGCGAGCTCTACGCCGCGCTTGATTCCCAGGTCATAGCTGCCATCCACCCCTTCTACTCCGCCGCCGTGCGCGAGTTCGTTGCGGCAGGTCGCATGATCGTCGGCTCCGCACCCGTCGGTCATGACGGCACGATGGACTGGCTCGCCGCCATCGGCGCCGCCCATGGCGTGGCTCCCGAACGGATCGCCGCCGCTCAGAACGCCTTCGGCCCGGCCATCAAGGGCGCGCTGGCCGCGAACCCGGTCAAGGGCCGCATCACGCTCTCGGGCTACGAAGGCAGCGAGTTGCTGGTCGCCCGCCTGCTGATCGAAAGCGGCGCGGAAATACCTTATGTCGGCACCGCCTGCGCCCGCACCGAGTGGAGCGAGGCCGACCGTGCATGGCTCGAATCGCGCGGCACCGTGGTCAAATACCGCGCGAGCCTTGAAGACGACCTCACCGCGATGGAAGCCTTCGCCCCTGATCTCGCCATCGGCACGACGCCAGTGGTGCAGAAGGCCAAGCAGAAGGGCACCCCCGCGCTCTACTTCACCAACCTGATCTCGGCCCGTCCGCTGATGGGGCCGGCCGGGGCGGGCAGCTTGGCGCAGGTGGTCAACGCCGCCATCGCCGGCAAATCCCGCATGGACGAGATGCGCGCCTTCTTCGAAGGCGTGGGCGAAGGCGACACGGCCGGCATCTGGGAGGGCGCACCGAACCTTCGCCCCGACTTCCGCGCCATTCATCAGAAAAAGCTCGACAAGGCCGCCAAGGCGGCCAAGGCCGAGGAGATGATCTGATGCTGGTACAGGATCATGATCGGGCGGGCGGCTATTGGGGGGCAGTCTATGCCTTCTGCGCCGTGAAGGGCCTGCAAGTGGTGATCGACGGCCCGGTCGGCTGCGAAAACCTGCCCGTCACCTCTGTCCTGCACTACACCGATGCCCTTCCTCCGCACGAACTGCCCATCGTTGTCACGGGCCTAGGCGAGGAAGAGCTGGGCCGCGAAGGCACCGAAGGTGCAATGAAGCGCGCCTGGAAGACACTCGACCCGGCGCTGCCCGCCGTGGTCGTCACCGGCTCCATCGCCGAGATGATCGGCGGCGGCGTCACGCCCATGGGCACCAATATCCAGCGGTTCCTGCCCCGAACGATCGACGAAGACCAATGGCAGGCCGCCGACCGCGCCATCACGTGGCTCTTCACCGAATTCGGCCAGACCAAGGGCCGCATGCCGCCGGAAGCCCAGCGCCCCGACGGCGCGAAGCCACGGGTCAACATCATCGGTCCGATCTACGGCACCTTCAACATGGCCTCGGACCTGCACGAAATCCGCCGCCTGGTCGAAGGCATCGGGGCCGAGGTCAACATGGTCTTCCCCATGGGCGCGCACCTTGCCGAGATGCGCAACCTCGTGAATGCCGACGCCAACGTCGTCATGTACCGCGAGTTTGGCCGTGGCCTGGCGGAAGTCCTGGGCAAACCCTACCTGCAAGCCCCCATCGGCCTCGACAGCACCACACGCTTCCTGCGCTCCCTGGGCGAGATTCTGGGGCTCGACCCCGAGCCCTTCATCGCGCGCGAAAAGCACTCCACGTTGAAGCCGCTCTGGGATCTCTGGCGCTCGGTCACGCAGGATTTCTTCGCCACCGCCTCCTTCGCCATCGTGGCCTCCGAAACCTACACCCGCGGCATCAGCCGTTTCCTGGAATCCGATCTCGGCCTGCCCTGCGCCTTTGCCGTGGCGCGCAAGCCGGGCGCCAAGACCAACAACGAAGAGGTCCGCGCCCTGCTGCGCCGGCACCGTCCGCTGGTGGTCATGGGCTCGATCAATGAGAAGATGTACCTGGCCGAGATGAAGGGCGGACATGGCCCCGCGCCCAGCTTCATTCCCGCGGGCTTTCCCGGAGCCGCGATACGCCGCGCTACCGGGACCCCGTTCATGGGCTATGGCGGGGCCGTCTATCTGCTGCAGGAAATCTGCAACAGCCTGTTCGATGCGTTGTTCCACATCCTGCCGCTCGGATCCGAGATGGACAGCGCCGCTGCCACGCCCACCACGCTGCGCCGAGACATGCCCTGGGATGCCGATGCCCAGGCCGCTCTGGACCGCATCGTCGGCGAACATCCCGTCCTGACACGAATTTCCGCGGCGCGCGCCCTGCGCGACGCGGCCGAGAAGGCGGCGCTCGATCAAGGCGCCGAACGCGTAATCCTGGAAATGGTCGAAGCGCTGCACGACAGCGACCGACCGGCAAGAGTGGAGGCCAAGCAATGAGCGACCACACCGATCCCGGCCCTGGCTTTGGGCGCCTGTCCCATGGCCCCCGGTCGTCCAAGGCCGAGTACCACCTCTATTTCACGGCGATCTTCCTGGTGGCCCTGCCGTTCGCGGTGTTGGCCTGGGTGGTTCGCCTGGTGATCGACCGGCATCTGCCGCCGCAGGGCCCGCTGGCCCGCGCGCTGGCCGAGGCCCACGCGATCACGCCCGAGATCTTCCGGCACTGACCGGAAGAGAAGACCCCGACGCGGTGCGCCCGCCCGTCACGGTCAAAGAATTCGGCAGGGGCCGGGGAAACCCCGTGCCTGCCGAAATAGTGCGGGAAGCCTGAAAGGGCGACCCGGCCGACCTGGCCGCAGGGTATGCGGCGTCAGTCTGCCCATCCGGAGGATAGTATGGCTGATAAATCCGACCTGAGCTTCACAGGTCTGACCGACGAGCAGGCGCAGGAACTGCACTCGGTGTATATGAGCGGGCTCTGGCTCTTCGTGGCCATCGCCGTCGTCGCTCATATCGCCACGTACATCTGGCGCCCGTGGTTCGGCTGAGGAGAAAAAGAAAATGTCCAAGTTCTACAAGATATGGATGATCTTCGATCCTCGTCGCGTCTTCGTGGCGCAGGGGGTCTTTCTGTTCCTCCTGGCCGCGATGATCCACCTCGTGGTGCTGTCGAACGGCGTGAACTGGTTCCAGATCGCGGCGTCGCACAACCCTGCCCCGGCTGCTTCCGAGTAACCGTCAGGTAACAGCACGGACACGGGCGGGTAGCAACCCGCCCGTGCCCGGACCCAATGCGCAACATAACGGCACGCTCCCGCGCCACGCGCCCGGCAGGGAACGTCCCGCAACAGCGGAGACGCGGGCATGGCCTTGCTCAGCTTCGAACGAAAATATCGCGTGCCTGGAGGCACGCTGGTGGGCGGGAACCTGTTCGACTTCTGGGTCGGACCCTTCTTCGTCGGCTTCTTCGGTGTCACCACAATCTTCTTTGCCGCACTGGGAACGATCCTCATCCTCTGGGGGGCGGTGCTGCAAGGCACCTGGAATCCCTGGCTGATCTCGATCAACCCACCACCCATCGAAATGGGCTTGGCTGCGGCCCCGCTGAACGAAGGCGGGCTGTGGCAGATCATCACCATCTGCGCCATCGGCGCCTTTGTCAGCTGGGCCATGCGCGAGGTGGAGATCTGCCGCAAGCTTGGGATCGGCTACCACGTTCCCGTCGCCTTTGCCGTCGCGATCTTCGCCTATGTCACGCTGGTCGTGATCCGGCCGATCCTGATGGGGGCCTGGGGCTATGCCTTCCCCTACGGCATCTTCTCGCACCTCGATTGGGTGTCGAACACCGGCTACACCTACGGCAACTTCCACTACAATCCGGCGCACATGATCGCGGTGAGCTTCTTCTTCACCAACGCGCTCGCGCTTTCCCTGCACGGCGGCCTGATCCTTTCGGCGGCCAACCCGGAAAAAGGCAAGGAAATGCGCACCCCGGATCACGAGGACACCTATTTCCGTGACCTCATCGGCTATTCGGTCGGCACGCTCGGCATCCACCGCCTGGGCCTGTTCCTCGCGCTGAGTGCCGGCTTCTGGTCGGCCATCTGCATCGTGATTTCCGGGACGATCTGGTTCGATCAATGGGTCGACTGGTGGAACTGGTGGCTGAACCTGCCCTGGTGGGCCGGTACCGCAGGAGGCATCAATGGCTGAGTATCAGAACATCTTCACCCAGGTTCAGGTGCGCGGCCACGCCGAAGCGGGCCTTGTCGAGGACGTGGAGGTTCGCAACCGCACCGGCGCCGGCGGGTTCTCGAACCTGCTTGGCTGGTTCGGCAACGCCCAGATTGGCCCGATCTATCTTGGCACCATGGGCGTTATCTCGCTGGCCACCGGCGCCATCTGGTTCATGCTGGTCGGCGCCTGGTTCTGGTACCAGGCGGGCTTCAACCCGGCCGTCTTCATGCGGGACCTGTTCTGGTTCAGCCTGGAACCCCCGGCCGAAGAGTACGGCCTAGGCTTCGCGCCTATCGCCGAAGGCGGTCTCTGGATCATCGCCAGCTTCTTCCTGCTGATCTCGGTACTGACCTGGTGGGTCCGCACCTGGCTGCGGGCCCAGGCGCTTGGCATGGGCAAGCACATCTCCTGGGCCTTCGCCTCGGCGATCTGGCTCTTCCTGGTGCTTGGCCTGATCCGTCCGATCCTGATGGGTTCCTGGAGCCATGCCGTGCCCTACGGCATCTTCACCCACCTCGACTGGACCAACCTGTTCTCGCTGACCTACGGCAACCTGTTCTACAACCCGTTCCACGCGCTCTCGATCGCCTTCCTCTATGGGTCGGCGCTGCTGTTCGCGATGCACGGGGCGACGATCCTCGCCGTCTCCCGCTTCGGCGGCGACCGCGAGCTGGAACAGATCGCCGACCGTGGCACCGCCTCGGAACGCGCCGCCCTCTTCTGGCGCTGGACGATGGGCTTCAACGCCACGATGGAGGGCATCCACCGGTGGGCCTGGTGGTTCGCCGTTCTGGTGACGCTGACCGGCGGCATCGGCATCCTCCTGACCGGTACCGTCGTCGACAACTGGTTCGTCTGGGCGCAGCAGCACGGCTACGCGCCGTTGGATTGAGGAGACCGTGATGTCTGACAAACCCTACTTCCACGAACCGAACCATACCATCCATCTCCGGGTCTGGGCCCTGGGCCAGATGGTGTGGGGGGCATTCCTCGGCGGTCTCTTCCTCGCCGTTATCGCGGCCGTCCTGATCGGCATCTGGATCGTCGGCCAGCTCTTGCCCGAACAAAGCAAGCAGGCCCCTTCGCCCTACTCGGCAATCGTCATCGAAAGTCCCGAGCGGTCGGCCTGACCCATCCCCGGACGTGCATCCCGTGCGTCCGGGGGTTTTGCGTCCGGGTCACAGCCGACCCGGATCCTGGGCCCACCACGGCCCGGTTCCCTTCCTGTTGGCGACAGGCACCTGGTGCCGCATGGCTTGCCAAGCGGCACCCTTTTCAGCCCGGCTCATCGGAGGACGCAACCCATGAGCGACCAACCCACTTCGACCTCGATCCTCGACAGGGTCTCGGGCCCCGCAGACCTCAAGGCTCTGTCCGACGGCGAGCTTTCACAACTGGCCGCGGAACTCCGGCGCGAAACCATCGACACCGTCAGCCGCACCGGCGGCCACCTCGGCTCGTCGCTTGGCGTGGTCGAACTGACCGTTGCACTTCATGCCGTGTTCAACACGCCGCTGGACAAGCTGATCTGGGACGTCGGCCACCAGTGCTATCCGCACAAGATCCTCACCGGCCGCCGCGACCGCATGGGAACGCTGCGCCAGGCGGGCGGGCTCTCCGGCTTTACCAAGCGGTCCGAAAGCCCCTATGATCCCTTCGGCGCCGCCCATTCCTCCACTTCGATTTCAGCGGCGCTCGGTTTTGCCGTGGGGCGCGAGATGGGGATGCCGGTCGGCGACACCATCGCCGTCATTGGCGACGGCGCCATCACCGCAGGCATGGCCTACGAGGCACTGAACCATGCCGGCCACCTGAAATCCCGCCTCTTCGTCGTGCTGAACGACAACGACATGTCGATCGCGCCCCCGGTTGGGGCGTTGCAGCGGTATCTGAACCAGATTGCCGCCAAGGGTCCTCTCGCCGCGCTGAAGGCCGCAGCCGAAGGGTTCGAATCCCAGCTTCCCGGCCCGGTCCGCGAAGGTGCGCGCCGCGCGCGCCAGATGGTCACCGGCCTGCCGGGCGGCGCCACGCTGTTCGAGGAGTTCGGTTTCGAATACATCGGCCCCATCGACGGGCATGACATGGACCAGCTCCTCACCACGTTGCGCGCCGCCCGCGCGCGGGCGTCCGGCCCCGTGCTGATCCACTGCGTCACTGTCAAGGGAAAGGGCTACGCCCCGGCCGAACGTGCCGACGACAAGTACCACGGTGTCGCAAAATTCGATGTCGCCACCGGCCAACAGGCCAAGTCGGCGTCAAACGCACCAAGCTACACCGCCGTCTTCGGCCAGCGCCTGACGGAAGAAGCCGCCCGCGACCCCGCCATCGTGGCGATCACCGCGGCCATGCCGGGTGGCACGGGCCTCGACGTCATGGCGCGCCGCTTCCCCGCCCGCGTTTTCGACGTGGGTATCGCCGAACAGCACGGCGTGACCTTCGCCGCCGGCCTTGCCGCAGCCGGGATGAAGCCGTTCTGCGCCATCTACTCCAGCTTCCTTCAGCGCGGATACGATCAGATCGTGCACGACGTCGCCCTGCAGAATCTGCCTGTCCGCTTTGCCATCGACCGCGCCGGTCTCGTGGGCCAGGACGGCGCCACCCATGCGGGCGCCTTCGACATCTGCTTTCTCGCCAACCTGCCCAACATGACCGTCATGGCCGCAGGCGATGAAGCCGACCTCTGCCACATGATCGCCACTGCTGTCGCGCATGATCAGGGCCCCATTGCCTTCCGCTACCCGCGGGGCGAAGGAATGGGCGTCGACATGCCCGACCGCGGCATCCCACTGCCTCTTGGCAAGGGCCGCATCCTGCGCGAGGGCCGCGACGTCGCCCTCCTGTCATTCGGCGCCCATCTGGGCGAGGTTCTCGCTGCCGCGGACCTTCTGGAACAGGACGGTATCTCGGTCACCGTTGCCGATGCGCGCTTCGCCAAGCCGCTCGACACCGACCTGATCGACCGACTGCTCAACCACCATCCCGCGCTCATCACGGTGGAACAGGGCTCTACAGGGGGGTTCGGAGCACTGGTGCTGCATTATCTGGCCGCCAGCGGTCTTCTCGAACAAGGCCGCGCAATCCGCACCATGACACTGCCCGACCGCTTCATCGACCAGGCCAGCCCAACTCAAATGTACGATTGGGCCGGCATGTCGCGAATCCATATCCGAGATCTTGCAGTTGGACTTTCCCGCCCGACCCGAGGCACGAAAGTTGTCAGGCTGTGTTGACACAATGATGTAGAGCGTCGCGATACTCTTGCAATTCTGTAAACCTCCGTGAAAAACTCGGGCAGCTTCCGGAAGGAAGGGTCGAGGAATCATACCGAACGGGTCGGCGCGTGAGGTTTCAGCAGCTCTATTATGTGCTGGACACACAGTACCGCATCCTCTGGGTGGGCGGTGACTGGGACGAGTTTGCGCTCGCCAATGCCGGCGAGGCTGCCCGCTCGAACGAGGTGCTTTCCACCTCTCTCTTTACCCACATTGTCGACCAGCCCACAGCCGATGCCGTTGTCCGCCTTGTCGATGTGGTCCGCGCTTCGCAGGCTCCGTTGCGGATAGACTACCGATGTGACAGCCCCACGATGCTGCGCCGATATCAGATGACCATCCAGCCGATGCGGGACGACCGCGTGCTTCTGGTGCATGACCTTCGGGATGCCCGCACATTCCATCAGCCGCTCACCCACTGGAAGTACCGCAAGGATGCCCACCACCTGAAATGTTCGTTCTGCTGCTCCGTTGGCACCGGACCGGGCGAGTGGACCCTTCCCGAAAACCTCACCGGACCGCATCCGGAAGAAGTCGCCTATACGATGTGCCCGTCCTGCAGCGGGCGGGTGGATGAAGCGATCTCGTCACTTGTTGCGAACCGCAGCCCCAAGAACCCTGTAACTGGCGGCTTCGGTCCCTGAAGACACCAATCTGGGAAAGTCCGCGTCAAGTCTCGCGGCTGAAACAATGTCCGACAATCTTGCCACAATGTCTGACATTGCGTAGCGTGGCTGGATTGGCCGGCACTTGGCGGCCACCGGAGATTCGCTTGACCGACCGTCCCGCAGAACCTGCGAAGGAAACGAAGCGCCCGCGCGATGTCGCGCAGCTTCTCGCGGCCTTGGTCGAGGAAGAAGGTCTGGGAATCGGCGACCGTCTCCCGCCCGAAGTCGAACTTGCCCGCCGCCTGGGCATCGGACGCTCCACCGTGCGCGAGGCGCTGCGCCAGTGGGAAAGCCTGGGCATCATCACCCGCAACAAGGGCGGCGGCACCCGGATCGTGGCTGAAGTCTCGACCCGTTCGCTGCACCTGCCGCTGACCGTGCAGATCGAGGCCGACAGCCTCAGCCGGATGCTGGCCGTCCGCCGCCCACTGGAGATCGAGGCCGTCCGCATCGCCACCCGCGTCGCGGACGAGGCCGCGCGCCGCAAGATCATGCTGCGGATGCTGGAGCTGATGGAGGTCTATGAGGCAGGCGAGGATTGGCGCCCCGCCGACCGTCTGTTCCACGCCGCAATTCACGATGCAACGGGCAATCCCCTGTTCGCCAAGGTGATTCACCAGATCCACCGCGCCTTCCACGACCTTTACGACGCCCCCTTCGACCAGCCGCAACTCGGCGCCTCGACCATCCCCGCGCACCGCCCGCTCGCAGAGGCCATCGCGGCAGGTGACGAGGACCGCGCCGTCGCCATCATCTCCGGCATCCTGTCCGACGTGGACGAAGCCGCCATCCAGATCGCCCGAGGACTTCATGCCGGATAAGACGACCGACGACCTTGCCACCCGGCTGACCGCCATCGCGGAAGGCGCGGGCGGCTCGATCACGCCCCCCATCGTCCAGACCTCGCTCTTTGCCTTCGACAGCTTCGACGACTTCAAGGCGCGGATGGACGGCTCGAGCGATGCGCCGATGTACACCCGCGTGCAGAACCCCACGGTCGCCGCCTTCGAGGCGATGATGGCCGATGCCGAGGGCGGCGAGGCCGCCGTGGGCTTCGCCTCGGGCATGGGGGCCATCTCGGCCGCACTGATGGCCTTCCTGCGCCCCGGCGACCGTGTCGCCTGCGTCGAACACGTCTATCCCGACAGCTATCGCTTCATGGAACGCATCCTGCGCCCCTTCGGGATCGAGACGACCTATCACCCGCTTCGCGCCTTCGAGGATGACCCCGATCTGCTGAAGGGCGTGAAGATCGCCTATCTGGAAAGCCCGACCTCGGTGGTCTTCCAGGCGATGAACCTGCCCAAGGTCGCCGCCCAGGCCAAACGCCACGGCGCGGTGACGATGATCGACAATTCCTGGGCCACCCCGGTGTTCCAGCGCCCGATCGAGCTTGGCATCGACATCGTGATCCACTCGGCATCGAAGTACATCTCCGGCCATTCCGACACGGTGGCCGGCGTGGTCATCGGCTCGAAAGACCACATCGGCCGCCTGCGCGACCTGTCGCTGCCGCTCTTCGGCGCAAAACTCGCCCCGTTCGAAGCCTGGCTCCTCATCCGCGGCCTGCGCACGCTTGTCCCCCGGATGCGCCAGCACCGCGCCACCGCCGACCTCTTCGCCGACCGCTTCGCCGCCCTGCCCTTCGTGCGCCGCGTGAACTCGCCCACGGCCAACACCGTGCCGGGCCTCACCGGCCGCTCGGGCCTGATGTCGGTGGAATTCGACGAATCGGTGAACATCCCCAAACTCGCCGACGCCCTGCGCTTCTTCCGCCTCGGCGTCAGCTGGGGCGGCTTCGAAAGCCTGATCCTGCCCGCCCAGGTTGGCCTCGCCCAGGCCGGCGAGTTCAACTCGATGCGCAAATTCGGTGTCCCCTCCACGCTCGTCCGGCTCAGCCTCGGGCTGGAAGATGCAGAAGACCTCTGGGCCGACATGTCAGCGGCCCTGGCAACAAGCAGAACCTGACAACCAACGGGAGTAAGAGCGATGAAAAGACTTCTGGCCAGCGCCGGGTTAATGGCGGTGCTTCTGGGCTCGGCAGCCTCGGCGGAAACGCTGAAGCTGGTCGAGGTGATCACCAGCCCCGAACGCACCGAGGTGCTGAAGGGCATGGTCGATGGCTTCAAGGCCGCCAATCCGGGCGTCGACGTGGAAATCGTCTCGGTCCCCTGGGGCCAGGCCTTCGAAACCGTCGCCACGATGATCGCCGGCGGCGACATCCCCGATGTGATCGAGATGCCGGACACCTGGCAGGCACTGTATGCCGATCAGCTGATGGCCCTGGACGAGCGCGTTGCCGGCTGGGAACACGGCGCCACGCTGACGCAAAAGACCGTGGACATGGGCAAGCTTGCCAACGGCAAGATCACCATGATCCCCTACGGCTTCTACCTGCGCGCCATGTTCTACAACAAGAAGCTCCTGGCCGAGGCTGGCGTGGCCGAACCGCCCAAGACCATGGACGAGTTCATGGCCGCCTCCGAAGCCGTGTCCAAACTTGACGGCAAATACGGCTACTGCCTGCGCGGCGGCCCGGGCGGCACCAACGGCTGGATCATGATGGCGGCCGTGATGAACGGCACCAACGAGTTCTTCACCGAGGACGGCAAGAGCCGCATCAACGAGCCGGGTTCCATCGCCGGCCTGCAGTTCCTGATGGACCTGTACCAGAAGGGCTATGCGCCGAAGGACAGCGTGAACTGGGGCTTCAACGAAATCGTGGCGGGCTTCTACTCCGGCACCTGCGCCTTCCTCGACCAGGACCCCGACGCGCTCATCGCCATCGCCGAACGGATGCCGGCCGAAGACTTCGCCGTGATCCCCATGCCGGTCGGCCCCGCCGGCAAGGCCTTCCCGACCATCGGCTTCGCGGGCTGGTCGGTGTTCAACTCGACCGAGCATGCCGACGATGCCTGGAACCTGGTGGCTTACCTGTCCTCGCCCGACTCCAACGCCACCTGGGCCAAGCGCGTCGGCGTGATCCCGATCCACCAGGGCGCCGACCAGGACCCCTTCTTCAAGACCGACCAGTTCAAGGGCTGGTTCGAGGAACTCAACAGCCCGAACTACATCCCCACCATCATGCCGACCTATCTGGAACAGTGGGGCTACTTCACCTCGACCATCCTGAAGGATTCTGCACAGGAAGCCCTGCTCGGCCAGAAGACCGCGCAGGAACTGGGGGATGAATGGGCCGCCTTCCTGACGGAAGAATACGGCAAGTGGAAAGCCAAGCAGTGACGCAAGGCACCAACGCGCCCGGGGCAACCCGGGCGCACCAGCGTTTCGTCTGGTCCCACCTGATCGAGCCGTATCTCTACCTCACCCCGGCGCTTGTGCTGATCTCGCTGGTCATGCTCATCCCGCTGGTGGTGGGCGTCAGCTATTCGTTCCAGTCGATGATGCTCCTGAAGCCGGGGCAGGCGGAATGGGTGGGGCTGGAAAACTACGTCGCCCTCTGGTCCGACAAGAAGTTCTGGATCTCGCTGGAAAACACGCTGGTCTGGACCTTCGGCTCGCTGTTCTTCCAGTTCACGCTCGGGCTCGGCCTGGCGCTCCTCCTGAACACCCGCTTCCCGCTGAAGCGGCTGTTCCAGGCGATCGTCTTCCTGCCCTGGGCGGTGCCCACTTTCCTCACCGCGCTCACCTGGGCCTGGCTCTTCAACCCGGTGATCGGCCCCCTGCCGCACTGGCTGGCCGCCATCGGCCTCCTGTCCGAGCCCTTCAACATTCTCGGCGATCCCACGCTCGCCATCTGGGGCCCCATCGCCGCGAACATCTGGTTCGGCGTGCCCTTCTTCGCCATCACGCTGCTGGCCGCGCTGCAATCCATCCCGTCCGAACTCTATGAAGCGGCCGAGATTGACGGCGCCACAGCCTGGCAAAGCTTCACCAAGATCACCCTGCCCTTCCTCGCGCCGATGATCGCCATCACCGTCATGCTGCGCACGATCTGGATCGCCAATTTCGCCGACCTGATCTTCATCATGACCGGGGGCGGACCCGCCAATTCCACGCAGATCCTGTCCACCTACATCTTCACGACCGCCTTCAAGAAGCTGGATTTCGGCTATGCCTCCACGCTCGCCGTCGCGCTGCTGTTCCTGCTTTTCGTCTATGCCGTGATGCTTCTTGCACTGCGCCGTCGCTTCGTGAGGCTGTGATGTCAGTCGCCGCCCGCCGCAACCCGCTCCTCACCCTCGGCAAATACGCCGCGATCCTGTTCTACCTGAGCTTCGCGCTCTTCCCGCTGTACTGGCTCCTGAAGATCGCGGTCACGCCAGACCAGCTGATCTTCACCGAAGGCACGGCCCTCTGGCCCTCGACCGCAACGCTCGACAACTTCACCAAGGTCATCTGGCAGACCGATTTCCTGCGGTTCTTCCAGAACAGCCTGCTGGTCTCGCTCGCCTCGGCTGCCATCACCACCGTCATCGCCGCTGCCTCGGGCTATGCCTTCTCGCGATTCCGCTTCCGCGGGCAGAAGCTCGTCATCGCGCTCATGCTGCTGACGCAGATGTTCCCGCTCCTGATGATCATCGCGCCGATCTACAAGATCGTCGCCGGCCTCGGCCTGCTGAACTCGCTCACCAGCCTGATCCTCGTCTACACCGCCTTCAACATCCCCTTCGCCACCTTCCTGATGCAGTCGTTCTTCGACGGAATCCCGAAGGACCTGGAAGATGCGGCGATGATGGACGGCTGCACCCGGTTCCAGGCCCTGCGCAAGGTGATCCTGCCGCTCACCCTGCCCGGCCTCGGCGCGACTCTCGGCTTCATCTTCACCGCCGCCTGGTCCGAGGTGCTCTTCGCCCTCATGCTCATCCGGTCCGAGGGCAGCATGACCTTCCCGGTGGGGATGCTGACCTTCGTGTCGAAATTCTCGGTGGACTGGGGGCAGATGATGGCGGCCGGCGTTCTGGCGCTCATCCCCTCCTGCCTGTTCTTCATCTTCATCCAGCGATACCTCGTCCAGGGCCTGACCT
Organism: Neotabrizicola shimadae; assembly: GCF_019623905.1. Taxonomy (NCBI): domain Bacteria; kingdom Pseudomonadati; phylum Pseudomonadota; class Alphaproteobacteria; order Rhodobacterales; family Paracoccaceae; genus Neotabrizicola; species Neotabrizicola shimadae. The sequence continues at coordinate 3,412,756 of NZ_CP069370.1, forward strand.
CTGGCGCGGTGAAAGGCTGATCCATGGCCCGCCTCGACCTTCACGGCATCGAAAAGCGTTTCGGCACCATCGACGTGCTCCGCGACGTGAACCTCTCCATCGCCGATGGCGAATTCATCGTGCTCGTCGGCCCCTCGGGCTGCGGCAAGTCCACGCTGCTGCGCATGATCGCGGGGCTGGAAGACATCACTGCCGGCGATTTCCTCATCGACGGCCAGCGCATGAACGATGTCGCCCCCCGCCACCGCGACATCGCGATGGTCTTCCAGTCCTATGCGCTTTACCCGCACATGGACGTGGCGCGGAACATGGGCTTCTCGATGGAAATCCGCGGCGCCGAGAAATCCGCCCGCGCCGCGCGCGTGGCCGCCGCCGCCCGTACCCTGGGGCTGGACAAGCTGACCGAACGCCTGCCGCGCGCCCTGTCGGGCGGCCAGCGCCAGCGCGTCGCCATGGGCCGCGCCATCGTGCGCGAACCGCGCGCCTTCCTGTTCGACGAACCGCTCTCCAACCTCGATGCCGCCCTCCGAGTCGAGATGCGGCTGGAAATCGCCCGCCTGCACCAGCGCCTCAAGGCCACCATGGTCTATGTCACCCATGACCAGGTCGAGGCACTGACGCTGGCAGACCGCATCGTCGTGCTGAACGGCGGCATCGTGCAGCAGGTCGGCACGCCGCTGGACCTGTACCAGGCCCCCGCCAACCGCTTCGTCGCGCAGTTCATCGGCTCCCCCACCATGAACATCCTGCCCGTCGGCCGTACCGAAGGCGGCGTGCGTCTCGCCAACGGCACCGAGATCGCGCTCCCCGGCATCACCGGCCCCGTCGCCGAACTGGGCATCCGCCCCGAGCATCTCGACATCGCCGATCCGGCCACGGCGCCCCTGACCGGCACCGCCGATGTGGTCGAACACCTGGGGTCGGATACCAATGTCTATGTCCTGGCCGATGGGATCGGGCCGCTCATGGTGCGCCAGCACGGCCATGTGCCTCTGCACGCCGGCGACCGTGTGGGCCTGACCATTCAGCCCGGCCAGACCCACGCCTTCGCCGCCGACGGCCGCGCCCTGCGCGGCTAGCTCCGCGCCACGGCTCGGGCCGAAGGCCCGCTTGCGCCGCGGGCCATCCCCGCTCAGGCCGCCAGGCCCAGGGCAGTGCCGGCCCCCTCCCATGTCAGGCCGGGGCGATACCGCGCCACGACCCTGCCCCCCTCCAGCGCGAAGAGGTGCAGCCAGCCGTTGTCGAACAGCGCTCGCACGCCTTCATGGCGGCGCAGGATCGCCCCCATCGCCTCCATCGGCGCCTCGACCATGACCGACAGCCGCAGCGCCTCATGCGCCGGGCGCGCCCCGTCATGCAGGCTTTGCGCCGGCAGGCCCGGCCGCAGCAGGCCGCCATTGCCCTCGACCACGCCGATGCCACCCACGACGTTATGGATCAGCTTGTTGCCGCCGCCAAACAGCCCAGGCGCCACGGTCGACCCATAGTACTGCAGGCTGATCCAGCTCGCCACGACCACGGGCGCCGTCAGGATCAGTTCCAGCGTGTCAAAGCCCGCATCGGACCTCCAGTCATAGCTGTGCAGGAAAGCCCGCCCCTTCAGGTCGCGCCCGGCCGTCACGGCGCGCGGCGCGGCGATGAAGGCACTGCACCCGGCCAGCCCCCATTCGGGACGCACCTCGGCCCAGTCCACCGCGCGCCGCGCCAGTGTCTCGGCCGTGGCGCCCGGCAGACGCATCGCCCGTTCAGCCCGCGCCACGCGCCCCGCGGCCGCCAGCCAGGCCTCGGCCTGGGCAAGATCCGCCGCGTGCCCGGCATCCGGCGCATCCCGGTACAGCGTCACCCGGTCGGTCACCGTGTCATGCAGCCCCGCCACGAACAGTGTGTCCTCCGGCAGATCCAGCCCCAGGGCCGGAAGCCCCGCCCGCGTCTCCGGGTGGTTCAGCAGCGCCGCCAGTAGCCGCGCTGAAACCTCTCCGGTCCGGCCGCCGCAAGCCCCGCAGTGATAGGCGCTTTCATGCGGGTTGTTCGTGACCTCGGCTCCATGCCCCACCAGCAGCACCAGCCGGGCATGACCGCCCGTCAGGCTCATTGCGCGCAGCACAGACGCCGCCATCTTCGCCTTCTGCTCTGGCGCAAGAGCATCCTCCAGCCGAGGCGCCGGGCCGGGCTTCGGCCCGTCATGCCCCAGGCCCAGCGCATCGCGCACCAGCTTTCCGCCATAGGCCGGACCCGCCGCCTCGACGAAGGCAAAGGACGACACGGCCGCCTGCCGGAACCGGCCCCAGGCGCGCCGCGCCCGCTCGCCGATCCGAACCGCAATTTCAACCTCATCGCCCTGATGGCCCGTCGACACCAGTGAAGGCGCCAGCAGTACCGGCAGATGCGCCTCCAGTTCGTCCGTCCCGGCAGGGCGATGCGCCACGGGCAGGCCGAAAAACCCGGCAAAGCCCAGGGTCTCGATCCCCGCATCCTGCCCCTCCAGCGCCCGGCGCAGCACCTCGGACCTCACGTCGATGCAGAAGGCCGCCTGCATCGCAGGCCGCCCCACGCGCGGCGCGGGGCCGGACAGCGCCGCCGCCAGCCGGCGCTGATGGGCCCGCTCGGCCGCCTCCTGCAACACGCTGTCCAGCGCCTGATCCGGCGTCGGCAGCAGGGGCGTCGCATGGGCCGCCACCGTGGCCTCCCAATCCGGCCCCACCTCAGGCACATGGGCCAGCAGCGCCTCTTCCCAGACCAGCCGGATCGCCAGCAGGTCGGTCAGCGTCGCATCCGTGCCGCCCGAAAGCTCGGCTTGCCACAAAAGCCACCGGGCATGCATCGGCCAGCCGCCCAGATCGACCAGCAGCCGGTGAAAGGCCGTCCCCGCCGCCTCCAGCGTCAGCTTCAGCCGCTCGGCCGCCCGCAGCACGGCGCGCTCGGCCGTATCCGGCGCCGCCGCCACATGGGCGCAGAACCCGGCCAGCCCGGCGATCTCGGGGGTCAGGTCGTGCGTCGCCCATTCCCGCCAGGCGGCAAAGGCGCCATGGCCGGGCCGCGGCGTCCACAACGCCTGCCCGCGGTCGAAGTAGCCGCCCGCCCACAGGCCAAAGCTGCGGGCAATCACCGCGGGCCAATCCGTCCCGGTCGCCCCCGCCGCCAGTTCCGCCACGGTGGGCAGCGCCCGCGGTTCCGGCGCGGGCGCCTGCATCCGCGCCTTCAGCCAGGCCAGATCCACCGGCTTCACCGGCGAGCGCGAGGCGATCAGCGCCGCCGCCAGATCGTCGTCGCTGATCTCGCCCGCCGCCACCTTGGCCGCCAGATCGGCACGCGGCTGCGTCAATCCCACGCCCGCCACCCGGGCCAGCCGCGCCGCGGCCTGCGAAAGGTCCTCCTCCACCTGCCCAAGAAAGGGATTGACCGCCACGGTCGCATCCAGCGGGAAGGCCGGTGGGATGGCGCGGGCCGCTTCCTCCGCCGCCAGCAGCAGCCGGGAGGCAAGCGAAGGGGCAATCTGCGAATGTTTCAGAAACATCGGAACTCTCCCTGTCAGGATTTCACGGACGCAGGATCGGGCGCGCGAAAGCCGCCGATCATGCGATCAAGCAAGGCGTTAAGGTACAGCCCGTTGGCCAGGTGCACCCGCAGCCCGGCGGTCGAGGGGTGGTGCGCCCACAGCGGGAACAGTGCCTGGGCAAAGGCGACCAGGCCGAAGGACAGGACCGCCAGCACGATCAGCGCCCATTCCAGCGCCCCGGCCACCGGGGCCGCGGGCAGGGCCGGCCCCCAGATGGCCTGAGCAATCACCTGGAAGGTGAAGTAGGCCAGCGCCGCGGCAAGCGAGGCGGTGACGGTCCGCCGCGTCAGCGCGCCCGGCGCTGCATCGGCCAGCCCCTGCGCGATCAGGTAAGAGACACCAAAGATCAGCATGGTGCCCAAGGCCAGCGCCTGGGGCGACTTGTCCCCCAACAGCGCGGTGAAGACGAAGGCCACGCCGACATACAGCACGATCGCCAGACCGAAGGACCGCGCCACTGCGGAAAGTCCCGGCACGGCCACCGGGCCGGGCTTGCGGATCGCGTTGACCGCGCGCACCGCACCGCCCGAAGACAGGAAGGCATGCGCCTTGTACAGCGAATGCGCCACGATGTGCAGAAGGGCCAGCGCCCAAAGCCCCAGGCCGCATTGCAGCAGCATGAAGCCTATCTGCGCCACGGTGGACCAGGCCAGCGCCGTCTTGACCGCGCTTTGCGTCAGCATGACCAACGCCCCGAACAGCGCCGTGAACCCGCCCAGCACCGCCAACGCCGCCATGGCGCCGGGGCTGTGCTGCACCAGTCCCGCCAGCGTGATCAGCAGCACGCCGCCCGAGTTTATGATGCCTGCATGAAGCAGGGCCGAAACCGGGGTCGGGGCCTCCATCACTTCGGTCAGCCAGCCATGCAGCGGGAAGGCCGCGGTCTTCATCGCCGCCGCAACCACCAGAAGGCCCACTGCCGCCTGCGCCATGCCCGGCAGGGCCGTTACCCCGGTCAGGTCGGCGATGTTCACGCTTCCCAGGCTCTGCCACAGCAGCACCGAAGCCAGGATCAGCGCCACGTCGCCCGCACCCCAGACCCGGATGAACTTCGCCGCCGCGCGCTGCGCCTCGGGACGGTCGGGGTAGAACAGCAGAAGCTGCCGCATGGTCAGGCCCAGGCCCACGAAGGCCAACACCAGAACCGGCAGGCTCGCTGACTGGACAAGCAGAAGGACCAGGCCGATCGCCGTCAGGGCCAGGCCGTGAAACCGTCCCTCCCGCGCCTCTCCGTCAAGGTACCGGCGCGCATAGCGCACCACGACCCAGCCCACGAAGGCCACCAGCAGAACCAGAGTTGCGCTGATCGCGTCCAGCCGCAGCAGTGCAAGCCCGGATGCCTGAAGCGTCAGCGCGCCGCCAAGCCACAGCTGCATCAACCCGGCCACCCCAAGCGCCAGCGCGGCAAGCGTTGCGCCCTCGGCAAGCGCGGGCAGGCGGCCGGGACGCCTGCCGGGCGAAAGGGCAAAGGGTAAGGCCACCAGGAAAAGCAGCGCAGGCGCCAGGGAAATCAGAGGAAGGTACATGATCTCGGTCTCCGGATCGGGCTCTCGAACCGGCATTTAGGGCTTGTCCGCCATTCAGAAAATTACATATATTGTGAGTAATCGTTCTGTCTGATGGAACAATGGCCCAGCTCAACCTGCACCACCTCCGCCTGTTCCGTGCCGTCGCAAGCGATGGCACCCTGACCGGCGCGGCGCGCGGCCTGAACCTGTCTCAGTCCGCTTTATCTACACAGATCAAGATGTTAGAGGCTTCTCTCGGCCAGGACCTTTTCGAACGCCAGGGCCGCGGCCTGGTGCTGACCGAGGCCGGCCGCATTGCCCTGGACCATGCCGAGGCGATCTTCCGCACCGCCGACGACCTGACCGCCACCCTGCGCGACACCGGCCGCCAGCGGCGGGCGCTGAGGGTGGGGGCCCTGGCCACCCTGTCGCGCAACTTCCAGATGCAGTTCCTGCGCCCCCTGATCGGCCAGCCGGATGTCGAGGTCGTCCTGCGCTCGGGTTCGCAAGACGAGCTGTTGCGTGGGCTGGAAGGTCTGGCACTAGATGTGGTGCTGACCAACCTCGCCCCAGCCACGGATGCGGTGAGCCACTGGCTGGTGCACCGGATCGACGATCAGCCGGTCGGCCTGATCGGCACGCCGGCCAGGGTGGGCCCGGTGCCCCAGTCCCTGCGCGAGCTGCTGGCCAGCCAGCCCCTGATCCTGCCCACCCGCGAAACCGCCCTGCGCGCCGCCTTCGACGCGCTGGCGACGCGGCTGGAGGTCACCCCGACCCTCGCGGCCGAGGTAGACGACATGGCCATGATCCGCCTTCTGGCGCGCGAGGATGCCGGGCTTGCCATCATCCCGCCCATCGTGGTCCGCGACGAACTGGGAGCCGGCACCCTGGTCGAGGCGGCGCGGCTCGATGGGATCAGCGAGACCTTCTTCGCCGTCACCCAGAGGCGCCGGTTCCCGAACCCGCTGCTGAAGGAAATCCTGCGGCGCTAGCCTGCCCTACAGCGCCGCCCCCCAGACGCGGAAGCGGCCCTGGCCCGTGACCTCACGTACCAGGCCGCGGGCGAACAGAAGGTCAAGGTTGCGCTGGACGGCGGCGCGGCTGGCGCCGGTCTCGGTTTCGGCCTGGGGGGCCGCCAGGGTGGGATGGGCCACCAACGCCGCGATCAGGCGGGCGGGGGTGCGGCCCTGCAGATCGGCCACGCCGGCCTGGGCACGGGCCTGCCAGGCGGCCAGCCGGTCCAGCGCCATCAGGGCGGAAAGCACGGCCCGGTGCGCGCCCGAGATCCAGCCGGCAAGCCGGCGGTCGGGGTCGCCCGTCACGGTCAGCGCGGTGACGCCCGTCAGCGACAGGGGCAGGAAGGGCAGCGCGCGGCCGGACCCGGCGGCGAGGCGCTGGCCCAGCACCGCCGCCTCGATCCCGGCCAGGTGCGCCGGCCTTTCGGTCAGGCCGCGCCAGAGATGGAAGGCCGCGCAGCCGCGGGTCACGGGAGAGAGAAGCTCGGTCTCGCGCAGGGCTTCGGCGACCTCATCGGCGAGTTGCGGGTCGGGGCGGCCCTCGCCGCCCAAGGTCTCGGCCAGCGCGGCAGCAAGGGGCGCGGGGCGGTTGGGCGCGGCCAGACGACGCGCGGCCCAGGCGGTGCGGATCAGCCCGTCACCGCCCTCGCCCACCGCGCCGACGCGATACGACAGCCAGAGCGCCAGCCGGTCAGAGGTCACACGATCACCGGTCCACCAGCTGAGAGCGGCGGCCTCGTCCAGCGCGATCCGCCCAAGGGCACCGGGGCCAGAGGCGCGCAGCCGTTCCGAAAGACGGCCGGCATCGAAGGCAAGCTCGGCCAGGTCGGAGGCGAGTGCCGCCTCGGCCGCGCGCCAGACCGGGGCGGCCTCAGGTCGGGGGCCTGCCCAGGGCGCCGCGCCGGGCGGTTCGTCTTCGGGCGGGGCGGGCAGGAACCACAGATCGGCTTCCTCTGCGTCTGCCGGGTCGAAGGGGTTGTGCAAGGGTTCGGGCCCCTGTCCCATGCCGCTGCCGCCTTTCCGATGTCTTGCGCATTATCGCCGGAAAACGGGCGGAGCCAATGGCCGGATGCGGGGCAAGACGGCGGCAGCGCGAGATGAAGCCTTCCCCGCGGGGAAGGTTTCGCCTTCAGGGCGCGACCTGGTCCAGCATCAGGCGCAGGGCCTGTTCCAGACGGGTGCGGTCGATGGCGGAAAAGTCGCGGTCGAGCCGGATGTCCAGCCGGCCTTTGGCTGCGATGCAGAGGCAGCGTTCATGGCGGCGGTCGAAGGTGAAGCTGGTCCTTGTGCCCGCCGCGGCGCGCGACGGGCGCGGGGCCGGCCGGATAGCCTGGCCGGCACCATCCTCCACGGCGCCGCACAGGCGGCGCAGCACATCGAGCTCGTCGGCAATGGAGCGGTTGTCCCAATCCGCAAGCTCGGCACGGATGGCCATGGCCAGGCCTTCGACCTCTTCCAGGCGGCGGGCCAGCGTCAGGCCAAGGGAACGGGGAATTTCCTGCGGGTAGAGCAGGGCCTTGTCCAGCCGCCGCACGATGGTCATGAAGCTGCGGATATAGCTGCGCTTCTGATAGCTGGCGGATTTGTACAGGACGGCCACGGCCCTTTCGGGATCGTCCTCGGAGGTGCCTGGGTCGGATGCGAAGTCCAGCGCCAGCATCGCCATTTCGGCGAAGGAGATGCCCTTGCGGACAAGGTTCTCGTCCACCATCCGGCGATAGAGCGCGTCGAGGTCGGCGCCGGGCTCGGTGACGGCGGCGGGAATGGCGCCATAGGCGGCGACATCGCCGGTCTCTTTCAGAAGCTCGCGGTAGGCCGAAAGGCGGCGGTAGCCCTGTATCAGATCGAAGTCGCCATCGGGTCGCGATTCCACCCGGATCGGGTTGGACAGGCCAAGCTCGGCGATGGAGGATTTGAGTTCGGAAAGCTCGAAATCGGGCACTTTCTTGCGGTCGCGCACCAGCTTGACCATGCAGATGCGGTCCAGGGCAACCGGCTGGACGACATAGGCGGCACGGTGTGGCGCGGCGGAGACCTTCCCCGCGGGGAAGGTGGCAGGCCCGCCCGTTGGTGGCGCCACGGAGAGGCGCATTTCAAGAGTTCCTCGCGGGTCGGGCATGGTGGTCTCCTGGCGGACTGGTGCGGGTCCAGATGGCCGGGAAACCGGTTTACGAAGGCTTTCACCGCCGCGCGCAGGGTGGGCGCCGGATGGGCGGGCGCGATCCGTCAGGGGGTGCGGATGGCGGCGATGTATTCGCCGAACAGTTCGCGCTCGCTGGTTATGTCGAGCTTGCGGTAGATCGAGAGGCGGTAGTTCTTCACCGTCCCGCGCGAAAGGCCAAGCTTGCGGGCGATCTCGATCACCGGGTAGCCCTGAAGCATCTTGAGCGCGACCTGCTGTTCGCGTTCCGACAGAAGGTCGACCATCTGGGGCGGAAGCCCGGATTCGCCGCCGAAGCCATGCGCGGTGCCGTCGGTCGTGACCTCGTCGCAATAGCCGCGCGGCGCGGGGCCGAAATCGGCCGGAAGTTGCGTGCGGCGCAGCGACATGCGGCCCGGCAGGTCGATGACGCAGGGGCCGCGCGCCGCGATGACGGCCAGCGCATCGGCCACGGCAGGATCGCGGCCGGTCACTTCGGCCCAGGATTGCGTTTCGAACACCGTCACCCCCTGGTGATCGACCAGCCGCAAGGGGCGGGGCTGGCCGATGGGCGAGCGTTCGGTGACGCTGCCGGCGGCGATGAAGGCGCTGATGTGCCGGCGATGCAGGGCGGCGAGCAGGGGGAAGATCTCGCGCACGCGGCGCATCTCGGCCGCGGTGAAGGCGCCTTTCGCACGGTCGAGGATCAGGGTGGGCGAGGCATTGCCGAAGGGCGGCAGGAACACCGCGATCTCGTCATAGATCGACATCGCGGTCAGGAACTCGCGGGCATAGAGGCTGCGGCCGATCCTGGTATCCATCTCGCGCAGGCGGAACACGCCGATCTCGCCCGACTGCATCCAGTGATTGTAGAAGGGGTCGAAGGCGTAGAAATGCTCGTAGTAGGCCATCATCGAGGTGGTGGGCTCGATGCGCGGCAGGATCAGATCGGGCGTGGTGGCGCGGGAGTAGCGCACCATCGCGGCCAGATCGTGCGGCACGGCCGCGCCAAGGATGGCAAGCAGGCAATCGTAGAAATCGGCGGCCCCGAGGCGGTCGATTGCCCTTGCTGTCAGCAGGGACAGGGTCGCCCCGTTGGACTGCGCCGCCATCTTCGGGTTCCGGGAAAGCTGGGTTCCCCGGCAGGGGAACGTCTTGGCGCGGGGGCGTCAAGCGGGAAGTGGGTCATGCGTGCCTGACCGCGGTCATGTGACCGCGGGCACGATTGCCAGCCCGGCGGGACCGGCCGCATCATCGGGGCGTACCGCCAGCAGGGAGAGAGCGATGGGCAAGACGGTGCGCCTTGGTGTGATTGGCCTGGGCAGCGTTTCGGAGAAGTACGTCCCCCATATCCGGGCGCTGAACCTTGAGGGCAACGACTGCGAGGTCATCATCGGCTGCGATGTCCGGCCGGGCAAGGCCGAGCGGGCGCGAGGCTGGGGCATCCCGGCATTTACCACCGACCATTCCGAGGTGATCAACCACCCCGATGTCGATGCCGTGGTGATCCTTACCGACATGCAGAGCCATGGCCGGATCACGCGCGAAGCCCTGCTGGCGGGCAAGCATGTGCTGGTTGAAAAGCCGATGTCGATGGACCTGAACGACGCGGCCGAGCTGGTGGCGCTCGCAAAGGTGTCGAAGGGGCATCTGGTCTGCGCGCCGCATGTGACACTGTCGCCGACCTATCAGGCGATGTGGCGGCACATCGCGGCGGGCGACATCGGGCGGCCCCTGTCGGCGCGCGGCATGTATGGCTGGGCGGGGCCGGACTGGGACCCGTTCTTCTATGAGCCGGGCGGCGGGCCGATGTATGACCTGGGCGTGTACAACGTGACGACGCTGACGGGGCTGATCGGTCCGGCGAAGCGGGTGATGGCGATGACCGGGATCGCCATTCCCGAACGCATCGTCAACAACCAGAAGATGACCGTCCGCACGGACGACAATTTCCAGCTGCTTCTGGATTTCGGCAACCAGTGCTTTGGCGTGGTGACGACCGGCTTCACCATCCAGCGCTATGACGTAGCGGGCATCGAGATCTATGGCAGCGACGGCACGATCAACATGCTGAGCGACGACTGGGATCCGCATGGCTACAAGCTGTGGCGCAATAAGGACGGGTTCTGGCAGGACCATACCGACCGCAACCGCTGGCGCTGGACGGACGGGATCCGCGACCTGATCCAGGCGATCCACGAGGGGCGCAAGCCGGTGAATTCGCCCGAACATGCCTATCATGTCCTGGAGATCATGGCGAAATCCATGGAATCGGGGCGGTTGGGGCAGGCGCTGCCGATCCTGTCCACCTTCACGCCGCCGCGGTTCGATGCCGTGGGGCAGCGGGTTGCGCCGCATCTGGACCACGCGCCGGAGATCTGAGCCATGGCCTACAAATCCTCGCCCCGCCCCGTCTTTGCCGGACCGACGCCGATCCCCTATCGCAGCGTGACGCGCCATATCTGGGGCGATGTGGCGGCGGGGCAGGTGGATGACTGGATCTATGTGTCGTCGGACAAGATCCACCAGCTGGTCTTCGGGCTGCCGCCGGGCGACGGGTTCCGCCATTCGGAGAGCTTTCGCACGGTCTTTGGCGCGGACGAGGTGCTGTATGTGCTGATGGGCACCATGGTGATGGCCAATCCCGAGACGGGCGAGGTTCATCTGGTGAAGCAGGGCGAGTCGGTGTTCTTCCAGAAGGACACCTGGCACCATGCCTGGGCCTGGGGGTCCGAGGAGTTGCGGGTGCTGGAGTATTTCGCGCCGCCACCCTCGACCGGCAGTTCGGGCGCCTATGCGCAGACCCGGCCCTATGTCTCGACGCCGCGCTATCAGCGCGACGAGCTGATCGGCCACTGGCCGGCGCGGCAGGCCGAGGCGAAGGCGCGGGCCACGATGAAGGTGCTGCGCGAGGAGGACCGGCTGTGGTCGCTGGATGCGGGCGATCCGCGGGTTCTGACGGGGATCATCGCCTCGACCGACCAGCTGACGGCGGGGTCGGTGCGGCTGAACCCCGGCGGGCGCAGCGGCACGCTGCGGCATGGCGGGGCGGCGGGGCTTTATGTGCTGAAGGGGCGGGTCAACATTCTGATCGACGATCCCGAGGCCTCGCCCGTGTGGTTCGAGCTGCATCCGCAGGACGGGTTCTATGTGCCGCCGGGCGCGGGATACCGCGCCTTCAACATGGGAGGCGAGCCGGCGGAATACCTGTTCGGCGTGGCGCCTCACTACCTGCCGGAAAGCTGATGCAGGCGCCCGCCCCCCTTCACCCCGGCCCGGAACCCGCCGCGCGTCATGCGGTGGGCATCGACGTGGGCGGGACGAAGATCGCGGGTGGCATTGTGGAGCTTGCCAGCGGGCGGGTGGTGTCGCGCCGGCAGCTGGCCACCGATTACCATCGCGGCGGCGAGCCGGTGCTGGCGGATGTGGCGGCGATGGCGGCGGGGCTGGTGGCCGAGGCTTCGGGGCAGGGGCTGGACCTGGCCGGCGTGGGCATCGGCGTGGCCGAACTTGTGGATGCCGGCGGCCGGGTCTTCAGCGACTACCGCATCAAGTGGCGGAACCTGGACGTCGCGGGGGCGATTGCCTCGGTCGTCGGTTCCCGGCCGGTCGGTCTTGACGCAGACGTGCGAGCGGCGGCCCTGGCGGAGGCCCTGTATGGGGCGGGCCGGGGCGTAGAGGATTTCTATTACGTCACCATCGGCACCGGCGTCAGCGGCGTGCTGGTCCAGGGTGGGCGGCCCTATGCCGGATCGCGCGGGGCGGCTCTGGTCATCGCCAACGGCCAGACCCGGCTGCGTTGCCGGGCCTGCGGGCAGATCACCACCACCATTGCCGAAGACATCGCCTCGGGCCCCGGGCTTGCCGCGGCCTGGGGCAAGGGCGACAAGGCCGAGGAGGTGCTGGCCGCGGCGGAGGCCGGCGATGCCGCGGCGGTCGAGGTGATCGACGCGGCAACCCAGGATCTGGGGCGCATCCTGGCGCTCTTGGCCAACAGTCTGGACCCGGCGCGGATCGTTCTGGGCGGCGGGCTTGGCTCGGCGCCCGGCATCTATTTCGAAGCCCTGTGCAACGCGGTGCGCGCCGGGCTTTGGCACGAGGACAGCCGCGACCTGCCCATCATGAGGTCGTTCATCGGCCCGGACGCCGGCCTGATCGGTGCGGCGGCATCCATCCATCACCAAGAGCCGTCGAAACGGCCAATGCAGATCACATGAAACAGAGAGGGAGACGCAGATGGCTTTTCAAGTGAGTATCCCCGGCGGTTCGTTCAGCCGCAGGGGCTTCCTTCGCGGCACGGCGGCCACGGCCGGTGCCCTGATGCTTCCGGGTCGCCTGATGGCGCAGGATTTGGGCCCGCTGGTGGAATGGCTGCCGGGCGGATCGCCGCTGTTTTGCGAGATTCACACGGGGCTGCTGGCGGGCTTTGCCGAGCGCGGCGGGTTTTCGGCATCGGAAACCGTCTGCGGCCTGGGCCAGAACACCGAGTTCAACCAGTCTCTGATCGGCGCCATCGCCTCGGGCAACCCGCCCGACATCTCGATGCTGTGGGACAGCCCGGTTTCGCTTGGCGCGCAGGGCGCCTTCATGCCGCTGGACGAGATGATGAAGGGATCGACGATCCCGCTGGAAACCTGGCCGGGCGGGCTTCTGGCCTCGTGCCAGTTCCGGGGCGTGACCTATGGCCTGCCGGTGACGGCCGGCATCTATACCATGTGGTTCAACCAGGACATGTTCGAGGCGAAGGGCATCCCCACGGATCGGGCGTCCTTCCCCAAGACCTGGGACGAGATGCGCAAACTGTCGAAGGAGTTCACCGTCTGGGATGGCGACTACCTGCAGGTTGCGGGCTTTGTGCCGCCGCGCGCGGTGGAGCCGATGGCCGTCTGGTCGGCGTTGAACGGCGGCAAGCTGTATGACGCGGCGAACCTGAAATACATGCTGGACAGCGAGCAGAACATCGAGATGTTCAACTACTTCCTCGACTGGCTGAACGAGGAGTACAAGGGCGACGTGAACCTGATCGACCGGTCGGGCAACTTCACCGATGGCTATCCCAACACGACAACGGGCATGGGCCCGGCCTTCCGGGAATCGCGGCTGGCGGGGATGCAGTCGGGAAGCTGGCTGATGGGCGATTTCTACAGCGACCCGGTGCCGAACTTCCAGCGGTGGGATCTGGCGGCGCATCCCGTCGGCCCTTCGGGATCGGCGACGGCAGCGGGCATCTGGCCGAACTGGTTTGTGATTCCGGTGGGGTCGAAGAACCCGCAGGCGGCTTTCGACTATCTGGCCTACCTGTCGGTCGAGGGCGTGGTGAAGTGGTACGAGCAGATCCCCGACGTGCCGACCAACAGCCAGGTGAAGGCAAAGCCGCCGGCCAGCCTTGTCGAACGGCGCGGACAGGAGTTCGCCGACAGCGCCAGCGCCTTCCTGCAAGAGCAGGCCTCGATCGTGACGCCGATGTGGGATTCGCCGGTACAGGGTTTTGCGACCGACCAGATGACCCGGGCGGTGGAGAAGATCTACACCAAGGCCGCCACCCCGGCCGAGGCTCTGGCCGAAGCGCAATCGGCCTGCCAGACCGAGCTTGAGCGGGTGCTGGCGGGCTGATGGCCGACAGCGGCGAGATCGCCGCCGGGGCAACCCTGCCCCGGCGCAGGCGCAAGGCCGGTCGGGCCGAAGCCAGGGCGGGCGTGCTGTTCGCCCTGCCCTGGATCATTGCGCTGGTGGTCTTTACCCTGGTTCCGCTGATCCTGACCTTTGTGATCGCGCAGACAAAGTTCCAGATCATCGGCCTTCCCACCTGGGTCGGGCTGGCGAATTACGAGGCCATGCTGAAGGACCCTGCGGTCTGGACCTCGGCCAGGAACTCGGCGCTGTATGCGGTGCTCTCGGTGCCGATCAAGCTGGTATTGGCGCTGATCCTGGCGCTGCTCTTGAACCGGGTAACGCGGTTGGCCGGGTTTTACCGGACGGTGTTCTATCTGCCCTTCCTGATGCCTGCCGTATCGGGGGCCATCGTGTTCATGCTCTTGCTGTCGCCCACCGGCGGGCCGGTCAACCTGATCCTGGGGGCGCTTGGCTTTGACGCGCCGGACTGGCTGCGCGACCCCTCGGTCGCCCTGTGGACGCTGGTGCTTCTGAGCCTGTGGCCGCTTGGCGTGGAGACGCTGGTGTTTCTGGGCGGGCTGCAGAACATCCCCAGGGACGTGCAGGAGGCGGCCGAGCTGGACAGCCCGAAGGCCTGGCACCGGCTGGTCTGGATCACCTTGCCGCTGATCACGCCGATGATCCTGTTCAACCTGGTGATCGGGATCATCTCGTCCTTTCAGGTCTTCGTGCAGGCCATCGTCATCGGCGGCACCACGGGCACGCCTGCGGAATCCACGCTGATGTACATGGTCGTGCTGTACCGGGCGGCCTTCCGCTATTTCAACATCGGCTATGCCGCTGCCATGGCGACGGTGCTGTTCGTCGTGGTGCTGCTCTTGACGCTGCTGGTGTTCCGCACGGCCCGGTCCTGGGTGTATTACGAAGGGGAAAGCCGATGACCGCACCGCCCTTGGCAGCCCGCCGCAAGCCGCCCCGCAAGACAGTGGCGCGGATCGTCTATCACGCGGTGATGCTGACGGTTTCGGCGATCTTCCTGCTGCCGTTCTACTGGATGGTGGTTTCCGCCTTCAAGAACAACGCCGAAATCTTCGCCCGGCCGATGCGGTGGTTTCCCGACCCGATCCGGTGGGAGAACGTGGCCGACCTGTTCACCCGGCCGGATTTCCCGTTTCTGCAGCAATTCCTGAACTCGTGCTTCTATGCCGGCATGGTGGCGATCGGCACCTGCCTGTCCTGTTCGCTGGCGGCCTATTCCTTCGGATGCCTGCGCTGGCGGGGGCGCAATCTGGTGTTCGGCCTGACGATCTGCGCGCTGCTGATCCCGCCCATCGTCACCTTCCTGCCGGTGTTCCTGGGCTGGTCGAAGCTGGGGCTGAAAGACAGCTACTGGCCGCTGATCGCGCCCTATTTCCTGGGGGATGCCTTCTATATCTTCATGCTGCGCCAGTTCTTCCTGGGCGTCCCGCGTGAGCTGATGGACGCGGCCCGGCTGGACGGCGCGTCGGAGTTCCGCATCTGGTGGCAGATCGTGCTGCCGCAGGTGAAGTCGGCGCTGGTCATCGTTGGGCTGTTCGCCTTTGTCTACACCTGGCACGAGTTCTTCACGCCGCTGATCTACCTGCAGAACCGCGAGGACTTTCCGCTGTCGGTCGGGCTGTTCACCTTCCGGTCGCAGCGCGCCGCGGAATGGTCGATGGCGATGATGGGCGCGACCTTTACCGCGCTGCCGCTGCTGGTGCTGTTCCTGTTCACCCAACGCTTCTTCCGGCAGGGGCTGGCGACCAAGGGGTTCTGATGAGGATGAAACCGCAATGAGTTCGGTCACCCTGTCCGGTGTGCGCAAGCTGTACGGCATCCACGAGGTCATCAAGGGCATTGATCTTGCGATAGAGGACCGCGAGTTCGTGGTCTTTGTCGGCCCTTCCGGCTGCGGCAAGTCCACGCTTCTGCGCATGATCGCGGGGCTGGAGGATGTGGATTATGGCAACGTCATGATCGGCGCGCGCGACGTGACCGAACTGGCGCCCGCGCGGCGCGGTGTGGCGATGGTGTTCCAGAACTATGCGCTGTACCCGCACATGTCGGCCTATGACAACCTGGCCTATGGGTTGCGGCGGGCCGGCATGACGGCGGCAGAGGTGGACCGGCGGGTGCGCGACGCCTCGGCCATGTTGCAGATCACCGAGCTGCTGGGCCGGCGGCCAAAGGCCATGTCGGGCGGCCAGCGCCAGCGGGTGGCCATCGGCCGGGCCATCGTGCGCCAGCCCGAGGTCTTTCTGTTCGACGAGCCCCTGTCGAACCTGGACGCGGCGCTTCGGGTCGAGATGCGGACGCAGATCGCGCGGCTGCACCATGAGTTGAAGGCGACAATGATCTTCGTCACGCATGACCAGGTCGAGGCGATGACGCTGGCCGACAGGATCGTGGTGCTGAACGGCGGGCGGATCGAGCAGGTGGGCACCCCGCGCGAGGTCTATCACCGGCCCGCCAACCTGTTCGTGGCGGGTTTCATCGGCAGCCCGGCGATCAACCTTCTCAAGGCCGAGGTGCTTGACAGGGAGGATGCCGCGCTGCGGTTGCGTCTGGCGGGCGAGGTGGAATGCCGGCTGCCGGGAGCCTGGACCGGCGTAGGCGCCGGCGACCGCGTGACCCTTGGCCTGCGCCCGGAGCGGTTGCGCCCGGCCAGCGGCGCCGGGCCGCTCCTGTCCGGCGTGGTCACGTTGGCCGAGCATCTGGGCGGCGAGACGATCCTGCACCTGGACGGCCCGCAGGGCCGGCTGACCGTGAAGGTGCCCGGCGAGAGCCCCCAGGGGATCGGCGACCGGGTGGAGGTCGCACTTGACCTGACAGAAGCGATCCTGTTCGACTCGGGCGGCCAGCGCATCGGCTGACCGGCCGCGCTGTCACGCTTGCAAGATGCCCGCGCCTTGAAACCTGAAGCGCCGGTGCAGCCCAAGGCCGAGACCGTTGTACCATCGGCGGGGCCTCGTTTGCCTTTCTGTCGGCCATTGCGGATCAGCGCAGGCCAAGTCGCTGCAGATGGCCCTGGATATGTGCGAAGCCCTCGCGGTACACCGCCTCGGGGCTTTCCGCGAAGTCACGCCAGACCTTTGTGGCGGCGGCAAGATCGGGAAGGCCGCGACCGAAGGATTCGATCGTCAGCCAGTCGTCATAGCCGATGTCGCGGATTGCCTGGAATGTCTGGTCCCAGGGGATGTTGCCGCGGCCTGGAACGCCCCGGTCATTTTCCGAAATGTGGATATGGACCACTGTATCGCGGTGCTCGACAAGCGCGGCGATGGGGTCAGCTTCTTCGATATTGGCGTGGAAGGTGTCGTACATCGCCCGGATGTTCGGGTGACCGACCTTGCGGACAAAAGCCGACAGGTCGGCCATGGTGTTCAGCAGATAGCATTCGAACCGGTTCAGGGCTTCGAGCCCCACGGTCACGCCGACACTGGCCGCGTGGGTGCCGATCTCGCGCTGGCTGTCGACGGCGCGCGACAATTCGTCCGCCGTGGGGCCCTGGCCCGAGAACTGGCCCAGGACGGAGTGAAGCGGGCCCGAGACCCGGTCGGCGCCCAACTCGGCCGTGCAATCGAGAACCCAACGCATCCGGTCCACTGCGGCCCGCCGGACGGCCGCGTCCGGCGAGATCAGGTCAAGCGCAGGATCGCCAAGCGCCGACACAGCCGTGCGCGCCAGTCCCAGACGATCCAGCATATGTCCGAGTGCGGCATAGTCCTGCGGCGTTCCCTCGAAGACCGGAATCTCGACACCGTCGAAGCCCGTCGCGCGGATGTCCGCCAGAAGCGGCTCGTGCCCGGCCTCGAGCCGCGTCGTCCACAGGAACATGCACATTCCGATCTTCATCGCGCCACTCCTGTCTTCATCTGGCCGTGCCTGGAAGCATGATCCACTCAAGCTCCAAGGCGATCCGCCTGGGTTCAAAGCCCGCCCTGCTGCATCGCCCCGGCCGGCCGCGGCAGCCGATCACGCGCACCGGAAACGGCCTCTTGCAGAACTCACTATCATGCAGCGCCAGCAGAAGCGCCATGCGGTTGGTCCCTTCGCGCCATTCGATCTTCTGGTCATGTTCCCACGGATCGCGCGCTCATGGCGGTCCAAGGCTGCCAGCGCGGAGCGATTCCGGCGAAGCAGGCGGGAAGCTCTGTCGGCACGCCGGGAAAGGTATCCAGGTCTTCGACGTGCTTCCCGGCCATCAGGCCATGATTTGGCCCTTCACTCTCCCAGAAGGTCGGTCGCCGGGTTTTCGCCGATCTCGACATCGGCATAGTACTTCTGCGCCTGCACGGCCGAGCGGTGCAGCGACAGCTGCATGGCGGCGGCCAGGGGCGCGCCGTCCAGCGCGGCCTGGGTCAGGAAGCCCGACCGCAGCCCGTGCGGCGAGGCGAAATCCTCCGGCAGGCCGGCGAGTTTCAGCCGGTGGCGCAGGATGATGCGCAGCGCATCGGGGGCCAGGCGGCGGGACAGCAGTCGGTCTGCGGTCGAGACGGGGCGGAACAGCGGGCCTTCTGTCAGGCCCGTCACTTCCAGCCAGTGTACCACGGCGCGCGCGGCGCGGCCCTTCAGCGGCAGGCGCGGGGCCTGGTCCTTCTTCGTGGTCTTGGTCTGCAACAGGCGGATCCAGACCAGTCCGCGCGCGACGAACTCGTCCCGGCCGATGTCCTCGACATTCAGCGCCGTCACCTCGGATCGCCGGCGCCCGCCGCTGGCGAAGGCCAGCATCAGCATGGCGCGGTCGCGCAGGCCGCGGTGGGTGGCATCGCAGGTGGCGATCAGCGCCTCCAGCACGTCGCGCGTCACGGGTTTGGGCGATTTCGGGACGCGGGGTTTCGCATTGGCGCGGCGGGCCTTCTGGCGGGCCTGGCTCACCAGCGGCCGCGAGAAAGGCGAGACCAGATTCCGCATCCGGTGGAACGCCTGCCAGCTTGCGATGCGGCGGTCCAGCGTGGCGGGCGCCGGGCAGGCGAGGTCACGCCGCAGGCCGATAGCGATCAGTTCCATCGCCACGTCCTGGGCCGCGCCGGGCCGATCGGTCAGTTCCTGCGCATGGTCCAGCACAAAGCGCAGGGCGACCGTCTCGTCCTCGGGCCAGGCGAGCGGCTGACCGAAGGCGGCCATCTTCCAGGCGGCTATGTACGCCAGGTCCCTTTCCCAGGCGCGCAGCGTGTTGGCCGGTGTTCCCCGCCGGTAAAGCTCGGTCAGCGCCGCCTCGTCGGCGGCGGAAAGCTGGGCGTAACCGGGCAGGGCGAGCGTGGTCATCGCGGTCCAGTGAACAGGGCAAGAGGCAGGGATGTAAAGGGCGCAGGACTGGTCAGGCGCCTTGCCCGACGCTCAGCCGTTTGCGAATGGTGGCCGCCGTCGCCTGATAGTGATCGCGCAGCAGGCGGCAGGCGAGGTCCGGATCCCGCGCCAGGGTGGCATCGGCAATCGCGGCATGTTCCGCCACCACGTTCCGGTCCGACCGCCCGCTTCCGCTGGTGAGGATCGGCAGGCGGTAACGGTCGGTGGCCAGGTAGAGCTGTTCGAAGAAATCCAGCATCCAGTGCGAGCCGCAAGCCGCCAGCAGCGCGCGGTGAAAGGCGTGGTGCCGCGCCTCCAGCTCCCAGACATCTGCCCCCTGCCCCTGACGCTCGGCCTGCAGGCGCAGGGCATAGGTGGCCGCCACGATCTGCGCCGCCCAGGCGTCATCGCCACGAAGGATCGACAGGCGCAGCGCCTCGGTCTCGACCAGCAGCCGGGCCTGCAGCGCATCCTCGAACTCGGCCAGCGACAGATCCGACACCTTGAACCCGCGCAGCGATTCGGCCTTGACCAGCCGCTCGCCAAGCAGCCGGCTCAGCGCCTCGCGCAGCGGAGAAAAGCCCATGTCATACCGCGCCGAAAGATCGGCCATCTTCAGCGCGCTGCCGGGCGCGATTTCGCCCCGAACGATGGCGTTCCTCAAGGACTGATAGGCCGTTTCGGCAAGGGTCATGGGGCACCTTTCGGAATGACTATAGAATGGGCGGTGGTGGATGCAAACGACAGATTTTCGAAAATCCTTGTTGCTTGCGAAAGCAACTTCCGTCAGCATGGCGGCAGTTCCAGGGCCGTAGAGGAGATGAGAATGTCCGGCAGCCGCGAAAACCACCGCGAGGATGTGATCGGCCGCGCCAATGTCGAGGATACGCCAGAGCTTCTGGCCTATTACGACGAGCTTGATCGCCACTCGGCGGGCGCCCTGTGGACCGTGGCCAACAAGATCGAACCCTGGCAACCGAAAAGCCAGTCCGTGCCCGTGGTCTGGCGCTACAGGGACCTGCGCGAACATGTGCTGCGCTCTGTCCAGCTGGTGACGCCGGAAAAGGCGGGGCGGCGGGTGATCTACCTGAACAACCCCGGCCGCACGGATGTGTCGGCGGCGGTCGGCTGGATCTATGCCGGATTGCAGGTGATGAACCCCGGCGAGGTCGCCTCGGCCCACCGCCATTCGGCCAGCGCGATCCGCTTCATCATGGAAGGGTCGGGCGCCTATACCGTGGTCGATGGCCACAAGATGACGCTTGGCGCCAACGATTTCGTGCTGACGCCGAACGGCACCTGGCACGAACACGGCGTTTCCGCCGATGGCACCACCTGCCTGTGGCAGGACGGGCTGGACATTCCCTTCGTCAATGCGATGGAGGCGAACTTCTACGAGGTTCACCCCGACCTGTCGCAGGCGGTGGGCTACGCGGTCGATGACATGACCAAGACCTGGGGCAATGCCGGGCTGACCCCGGCCGGGCAGCGCTGGTCCAAAGGCTATAGCCCGATGTTCAAGTATGAATGGGCGCCCACCTACGAGGCGCTTGGCAAATTTGCACAGTGCACCGACGGCTCCCCCTTCGACGGGGTCATGATGGAATACGTGAACCCGGCGACGAACGGGCCGGTGATGCAGACCCTGGGTGCCTCGATGCAGATGTTGCGACCGGGCGAGCACACGCGGGCGCACCGCCATACCGGCAGCTACCTGTACCACGTCGCAAAGGGTCGGGGACATTCCATCATCAATGGCAAGCGGTTCGACTGGCAGGAGCGTGACATCTTCTGCGTGCCGTCCTGGGCCTGGCACGAGCATGTGAACGGATCGGCCAGCGACGACGCCTGCCTGTTCTGCCTGAACGACCTGCCGGTGATGCGCGCGCTTGGCCTGTATCGGGAAGAAGCCTTTGGCGACAACGGCGGCCACCAGCCGCTTGTGTAAGGAACGGAAATGAAACTTGTGACCTATCGCGCGGGGATCGAAGCCCCCGCCCGTCTTGGCGTGTTGCGGGACGACCGGGTGATCGACGCGGCCCTGCTGGGCGCGGCGTATGGCGAGGCCCTGCCCGACACCATGCTGGACCTGATCGACGCCGGTGCGCCGGCCCTTGCCGTCCTGCGCGATCTGCTGGCGAAACCGGGAATGCCGCCGGTGGGCACCTCGCAACCGCTGGCAAATGTGCGCCTGCTGGCCCCGATCCCGCGGCCCCGCAAGAACATCTTCGGCATCGGCCTGAACTACGTGGAACATGTCGAGGAAAGCGCCCGCAGCCTGGACACATCCAAGGACCTGCCGAAACAGCCGGTGATCTTCTCGAAGCCGCCGACCACGGTGATCGGGCCGGGCGAAGGAATCGAGCACAACAGCCGCCTGACCCGGCAACTGGACTGGGAGGTCGAGCTTGCCGTGATCCTGGGGACCACGGCGCGGCGCGTCACCAAGGAACGGGCGCTGGATCACGTCTTCGGCTATTCGGTGATGATCGACGTGTCCGCCCGTGACAACCGTCGCGCGGGGCAGTGGATCTATTCCAAGGGGATGGACACTTTCGCCCCCTTCGGCCCCTGCATCGTGACGGCCGACGAGATCCCGGATCCGCAGGTGCTGGACCTGTGGCTGACGGTCAACGGCGTGGAAAAGCAACGTTCGAACACCCGGCACATGCTGTTCAAGGTGGATGACCTGATCGCCGACATCAGCCAGGGCATCACTCTGGAACCCGGCGACATCATCGCCTCGGGCACACCCCAGGGCGTGGGCGCGGGGCGTGACCCGCAGGAATGGCTGTGGCCCGGCGACGTGGTGGTGGCCTGCGTGGAAGGCATCGGCACGATCCGTCATCCCGTCGTGAACGCCACGCCCGACTGACCTTTTTTTCCGTTCCATCCGGCCGGTTCACGTGTTGCCCGTTGCAGGGCGGTCCGGCCGCTCCCCCAAGGCAAGGAGCCGCAGATGACCCCGTTCAAGGTCGCCGTCGTGCAGATGGCCTCTGTTCCCGCCGATCCGCTGGCCACGGCCGGGGCCGCCGCCAACCGGCTGCGCGAGGCCGCGGCGGAAGGCGCCCGGTTGGTGGTGTTTCCCGAGGCGCTGATCGGCGGTTATCCAAAGGGCGCCAGCTTCGGCGCGCCCATCGGGATGCGCAAGCCCGAGGGCCGCGCCGCCTTTGCCCGCTATCATGCCGCAGCCATCGACCTGGACGGACCAGAGGTCGCCTGCCTGGCCGAAGCCGCGCGCGATACCGGTGCCTTTGCCGTCGTCGGCGTGATCGAACGGGACGGGGCCACGCTTTACTGCTCGGTGCTGTACTTCGACGGCGCTAAGGGGCTGGTCGGCAAGCACCGCAAGCTGATGCCCACGGCCGCCGAAAGGCTGATCTGGGGCTTTGGCGACGGATCGACGATGCCGGTCTTCCGCACCGATTTCGGCACGGTCGGCGCGGTGATCTGCTGGGAAAACTACATGCCGGCCCTGCGGATGCACATGTACCATCAAGGCGTGACCCTGTACTGCGCACCCACGGCCGACGACCGCGACACCTGGCTGCCCACCATGCAGCATATCGCGATGGAGGGTCGGACCTTCGTTCTGACCGCCTGCCAGTACATCACCCGCGCGGCCTTCGGGCCAGACCACGAGAGCGCCCTGGGCGACGACCCGGACCGGGTGATGATGCGCGGCGGCTCTGCCATCCTTGGCCCGCTGGGGCAGGTGCTGGCGGGGCCGGATTTCAGCGGCGAGACGGTGCTTTATGCCACGCTCGACCCGTCCGAAGTGATGAAGGCTAAGTACGATTTCGACGTGACGGGCCACTATGCCCGGCCCGACGTTTTCCAGCTGACGGTGGACACCCGCGCCAAACCGGCGGTGCGCGAGATCTGATGCGCTACGACCTGTCCGCTGTTCCCGAACCCATCGCCTACAAGCTGCTGGCGGCCACTGTCATTCCGCGCCCCATCGCCTGGGTGGTGACGCAGGATGCCGAAGGCCGGCTGAACGCGGCGCCGTTCAGCTTCTTCAACGTC
The DNA here is from genome assembly GCF_019623905.1 of Neotabrizicola shimadae. Taxonomy (NCBI): domain Bacteria; kingdom Pseudomonadati; phylum Pseudomonadota; class Alphaproteobacteria; order Rhodobacterales; family Paracoccaceae; genus Neotabrizicola; species Neotabrizicola shimadae. Next base: position 3,435,928 of record NZ_CP069370.1, read on the forward strand.
ATGGGGTCTGCGCCGCCCACCGTGGCGCTTGGCATCCTGGCCGATCCGGCGCGGGGGCTGAAGGATACGGCGCAGGCTATCCTGGACACCGGCGAGTTCGTGGTGAACCTTGTGCCGGAACGGCTGGTGCAGGCGATGAACCTGACCTCGATCGATGCGCCGCGCGGCGTGAACGAGCTGGAGCTGGCCGGTCTTGCCACCCTGCCCTCGGACAGCGTGGCCCCGCCCCGCATCGCCGAAAGCCCGGTCGCCTTTGAATGCCGGCTGCATACCTCGGTCGAGACCGGGCCGAACCAGGTGGTGGTGATCGGCCAGGTCACCACGGTGCATATCGAGGACCGCTTCCTGCTGGATCCGGTGCGCGCCCATGTGGACACCGACGCGCTGGACCTTGTGGCGCGATCCTTCGGCGCGGGCTACATCCGCAGCCACGACACGTTCCAGCTGGCCCGCCCGACCTGGGCGAACCGCAGCCGCTGATCCCGCGTCCCGGCCTCAGCCCCGGTAGTCGCGCCCGGCGCGACCGCTGATCTTGGCGCGCAGGTCGGGTGCCAGTTCGTCCGGGTCCACGGCACCGATGATGATGCCATAGCGGCGCGACTTGCCCCGCATCCCCAGGATCTCGTCATGAGAGATCGCCGTGCGCTGCGCCGGCCGCCGCGCCCAGTCGAAGAGCATCCGCTCCAGCCGCTCGATTTCCGCCTCGTGGCCGGGCAGCTTGCCCAGATCGACAAGCTCCTGCGGGTCCGTCTCCAGGTCAAAGAGCATGGGCCGGAAACCGCCCTCGGCATGGATGAACTTGTAGCGCCCGTCGAAGACCATGAAGAGCCGCGCCTCGTTCGGGCCAAGCCCGAGATTGCCGGCCAGCGCCATCGCGGAATAGTCGTATTCGCTGAACACCGCCTCGCGCCAGCCCGTCACCGGCTCGCCGTGCAGGAAGGGCGCCAGCGACCGGCCCTCCAGCACATGCGCCGGGGGCACGCCACCCATCGCCTCGACGAAGGTGGGCGCCAGGTCGATGGCTTCCACCAGCGCATCGCAGACGGTGCCGCGGGTCCTGTCGGCCTCGGGCCTGGGATCGTAGACGATAAGCGGAATGCGCACCGAAGGGTCGTGGAACAGGTCCTTCTCGCCCATCCAGTGATCGCCCAGATAGTCGCCGTGGTCCGAGGTCAGCACGATCATCGTGTCGTCCATCCGGCCACTGGCCTGCAGGTAATCCAGCAGCTTGCCGAACTGATCGTCGCATTGGGCGACAAGGCCCATGTAGGCCGGGATCACCGACAACCGCACGTCATCGCGCGAAAAGGCCTGGCCCGGCTGGTTGTTCATGAAGGCGTTGAAGACCGGGTGGGGGTCATCCCGTTCGGCCATGTCGCGCACGGGGGGCACCACATCGTCCGGCCCGTACAGGTCGTGCCAGGGCGCGGGAACGATATAGGGCCAGTGCGGCTTGATATAGGACAGATGGCACAGCCAGGGCGCTCCGCCCTTGTGGCCTTCGATGAAGGCCATGGCCTGCCGCGTCAGCCAGGGGGTCTCGCTGTCTTCCTCGCGGATGTTCGCCGGCTCCGCCGCGTTCTTCAAAAGCCAGCCGGATGCCAGGTCGCCGTTCTCGTCGATGCCGGAATTGGCGTTGCTGTGCCAGGGATTGTGACCCTCATAGCCCTGCTGGCGCAGCCATTCGTTATAGGGCGACCGCTTGCTGTCATAAAATCCCTCGGGCCCCTCGGCGACCAGGCCATCGTCCCGGATCCAGACGTCAAAGCCGCAATCCGCGACCCGCGCGCCGATCACGCTGTCGGGGGACAGGCCAAGGCGGGCCATGCCCTCGGCATCGGCGCGCATGTGGGTCTTTCCCACCAGCCAGCTTTCCACTCCCAGACGGCGCAGATGATCGCCCAGCGTCGCCTCGCCGACCTTCAGCGGAAAGTTGTTCCAGGCCGCGCCATGCGAATGGACATAGCGGCCGGTGTAAAAGCTCATCCGGCTGGCGCCGCAAACGGGCGATTGCACATAGGCCCGGCTGAACCTGACCCCCATCGCCGCCAGGCGGTCGAAGTTGGGGGTCTTCATCGTGGGGTGGCCAGCACAAGACAGGTAGTCGTGCCGAAGCTGGTCATACATGACGAAAAGAATGTTACGGATCTGGCCCATGACATTTCGACCTTTGTTCAGCGGCTCATCAGGTCCGGCAGGAAGGTGGCGATGGGGGGAAAGAACAGCACTGCCAGAAGCCCAAGCATCATCGCAATCACGAAGGGCCAGACACCGCGGAAGGCGGTTCCAAGGCTGATGTCGCCGATGGTGGCCTTGACGACAAAGACGTTCAGCCCCACCGGCGGCGTGATCAGACCCATCTCGACCGTGATCACCGCAACGATCCCGAACCAGATCATGTCCACGCCCATCGGCTTCAGGATCGTGGCAAAGATCGGGATGGTCAGGATCAGCATCGACAAGCTGTCGAAGATGCAGCCCATGATCAGATAGATCACGCAGATCGCGATGACGATGCCGATGGGGTTGATTTCAAGCGAGATCAGCCAGTTCGAGATCGACCCCGTGAACCCCGCAAGGTTCACGAAATTGGCGAAGATCACCGCGCCGAACGAGATGACGAAGATCATCCCGGTCGTCACGCCCGTCTCGATCAGGCTGTCGCGCAGCGCGGCAAAGCCCAGCTTGCCCCGCGCGATGGCAAAGGCCGCCGCAGCGGCAACGCCGATGCCGGCCGCCTCGGTCGGGGTGAACAGGCCGCCGTAGATGCCGCCGATGATGATGACGAAGATCAGCACCACACCCCAGACCTTGGCCAGCAGGCGGAACCGTTCGGGCCAGGCGATCCGGTCGCCGCGCGGCCCGCGTTCGGGGTGGCGGGCGACCGTGACGGCGACAGCGATCGAAAACAGGAGGATCAGCAGGATGCCCGGAAGGATGCCGGCAATGAACAGCTTGGCGATGTCGGTCTCGGCCAGGATGCCATAGATCACCATCGGCACCGAAGGCGGGATCATGATCCCCAGCGTTCCCCCTGCCGCGATGGCGCCCGCCGAAAGCGAGTCGTCATAGCGATAGCGCCGCATGGAGGGCATGGCGACGCGCGAGATGGTGGCGGCCGTCGCCAGCGACGAGCCGCAGACCGCGCCGAAGCCCCCGCAGGCCACCACGGTGCCCATGGCCAGGCCACCGCGGAAGTGGCCGACGAAGGCGTTTGCCGCGTCGTACAGCTCTTGCGCCAGTTGGCTGCGGTGAATGAAGGCGCCCATCAGCACGAACAGCGGGATCACCGTCATGCTGTAGGCGGTGACCTGGTCGTACATCTGCTGGCCGGTCATCACGAGCGCACCGTTGATTGCGCGGGCGTTGAACTCCAGCCCCGCATCGCCCCAGGATACCAGCGCCTGCCCCACCATGTCGGCGCGCACATAGGCAAAGCCCACAAGGCCAACCAGCATCAGGGCAAAGCCAAGCGGAACGCCCAGGAAGATCAGCGCCAGCAGCACGGCGAATCCGATCAGCGAAACGATCATTCCAAAGACCCCCGGGCGGCATGGGCGTCCCGGTCAAGACCGGCAAGCGCGCGCACAAGCAGGACCGTTGTCACAAGGCAGGACAGCCAGGCCAGCACGGCCATGGCGCCGGCAAAGGGCCAGATGGGGATGTAAAGCGAGCCCGTCGTGGCCCCCGACCCCTGCACGATCCCGGCCTGCACGGACATGCGCCACCCGATGAAGGCCAGCGATCCGGCCGAGATCAGCAGCACCGCGATGCGGTGCCAGCGCCGCGAAGGTCCTTGCAGATTGTCTGTCAGCAGCCCGATGGTCAGGTGGTTTTCGGCCCGGCTGGCCAGCGGCAGCGAGGCGAATACGGTCATGCCCATCAGCAGTTCCGAAATTTCATATCCGCCGCGCAGCGGGGCGTTCAGGAAATAGCGCCCCGCCACGTCGATGACGGTGATCCCGACCATGGCGAGCAGGCAGAGGCTGATGACCAGCTCCAGAAACCGTTCGATCCAGGTCCAGATCACCGCCATGGCTCAGTTTCCGGCCGCGACCTTGGCCTGTTCGGCAAGATAGAAGTCCAGCGCCGCCTGGCCGTCGATGCCAAGCGGGCTCACAGCGGAAAACCAGGCGTCGCGCACCGGGCCGAAGGCGGTTTCCAGCTCTGCGACGAAGGCATCCGAAGCCGGCACGATCGGCACGCCCTTGTCGATGGCGCGCTGGCGTGCCGCGGCCTCCTTCGCATCGCCGCCTGCCGTGCGCCGCGAGATGGCCTCGCCCGAAACAGCGCGGATCTTCTCCTGATCCTCGGGGCTGATCGTGCCCCAGACATCGGACCGGACATAGATCGCAAAGGCCGGGGCAAAGACATGGCCTGGAATCTCTGTCGCGGCGCCGGCGTATTCGATGACGTTGAAGACTTCGAGCGATTCAAAGTTGATGCAGCAGAAGGCATCCACCACGCCACCCGAGATGATCTCGTGCATCCGCACCGCTGGCCCGGGCGACACCACGGCGCCGGCCGCCGTCAGCGCCTCGGCCGGGATGCCTGGCAGCGACCACATCTTCACGCCCTGAAGCGAGGCGATGCTCTCGAACGGCTCCTTCTTCATGTTGATCAGGCTGTTGCCCGGCGTCGTCACAAGGCCCAGAAGCTCCACGTCCTTCAGGCCGTTCTTGCCCTTGAAGAACTGGTCATAGGTCCGCCACAGCGCCACCGAGGTCGGTACGTCGCCGAAATAGGTCATCGGCAGCAGCGGAAGTTGCAGCTCGGGGTTGGACTCCCGCAGGAAGCCAACCATCTGGAACCCGCCATCCATCACGCCCTGCTGCACCGAGTTCAGGATTTCCGGCGGCGGCGCCAGTGATGAGTCGGGCACCGTGAACTTCACGCGACCCTCGGTCACGGTCTCGATATCGGTGATCCAGGGCTTGATGACATCGGTCCACAGTGAATCGTTCGGCGCAAGGAAGTTGTTGAAAACAATGGTGGTATCGGCGGCGGCCGGTCCGGCCGCCAGGATAGCCGCGGAAAGAAGTCCGCCCTTCAGCATCGACATCGTCCTACTCCCGTGTTGCGCGGACCCGGCCGCTTGATGTTTATATGTATAACGGGTTAAACAATAACACGTTATAGAGTCAAGTTCGACGGATGCAGGTTTCAATGTCAGACACCCCTGGTTCCCCCCCTCAGTTGCGCGGATTCGAGGCATCGCTGCCCATTGCCCTGCTGCGCGCCCGCCACGCGACCGCGCACAAGTTCAAGCGGCACACCGATGCCGAAGGACTGACCCAGCCCCAATGGCGTGTCCTGCGGGCACTGGCGGCGGGCGAACCCCTTGATGTCAGTACGATTTCTGATCGGTGCGTCCTGATGCAGCCCTCGGTCTCGCGGCTGTTGAAGGGTCTGGTCGAACGCGGGCTGATCGAGAATGTCGAAGGGACCGACGCGCGCCGCCGGCTTCTTGCGCTGACGCCCAAGGGGCGGGCACTTTTTGAAAGGGTCGCGATGATCTCGGAGGCGGTGTATCGCGACATCGAGTCGGTCTATGGACGGGAAGACCTGCAGCGGCTGGTGGAGATGCTGGTCCGCCTGCGCGAAGTGGCCGAGTCGCTGCCCGATCTGCCGCGTGTCATGCCGGACCTGCCGCCGGGGAAGAGGTGACATGGCAAAGGCGGACATGATCCTTTCGGCTGCGCGGGTCCTGACGCTGGACCCGGCCCGCCCGGTGGCCGAAGCGGTCGCGGTGGGAGGCGGCCGGATCCTGGCGGTGGGCCGCGCGGACGAGATGGAGCCGCTGGTCGGTCCCCTGACACGACACCATGTCCTGGCCGGAAAGACGCTGCTGCCGGGCCTGATCGACAGCCACACCCACGGGCTGTGGGGCGCCTGCCAGCAGCTTTACCAGATCTTCCTTGGCCTGAGCGCCGAGGTCGGCGCGGTGCTGGAAGCCATCGCGGCCCGGGCGCAGGACTGGCCCGCCGACAGCTGGATCATCGCCGGCGCCTGGCGGCCGAACGAACGGCCCGCACTGGGCCCCTGTCCGCGGCTGCTGCTGGACCGGGTGGCGAACGGGCGGCCCGTGGTCGTGAAGGATGCCACCTACCATAACTTCTGGCTCAACTCTGCGGCGCTGCGCGCGGCAGGGATCGGGCCTGCAACCCCCGACCCTGCGGGCGGCACCATCGAACGGGATGAGACGGGCGAGCCGACCGGCATCCTGATCGAAACGGCGGGGGCACTGATCCAGCGGTTCCTTGACCCGTCGGCCGATCAGCTGGACCGGGCGGCGCGCCACATGGCCGGCTTGTTCCACAGCCTTGGCCTGACCGGGTTCAAGGAGCCGATGGCCTTTGCCCCGGAGCTGCGGGCCTATGCCGGAGCCGACCTGGCGGGCGAGCTGAACCTGCATGTGGCGGCCCATCTGACCCGCTTTTCGCCCGCCTCCGAGGATTGGGTGCCGATGGAGGATCTGGCCCGGCTGCGCCGGGACCACGTGGCGCCGCACCTGCACACCGGCTTTGCCAAACTGTTCCTGGACGGCGTGCCGATCGCGCGCACCGCGGCCTTCATCGACCCTTATCCGGGGGAAGATCCGGCCGGCCATGACCCCGAGCGTCACCTGCTGATCGCGCCCGACCGGCTTTGCGATGAGCTGGTTGCGCTGGACCGGGCCGGATTGACAGTGAAGATGCACGCCGTGGGCGACCGGGCGGTGCGGGCAGGGCTGGACGCCATCGCGGCCGCCCGGCGGGCCAACGGGTTTTCCGGCCTGCGGCACGAGATTGCCCATGCCAATTTCATCCATCCCGACGACCTGCCGCGCTTTGCCGCGCTTCAGGCGGTGGCCGAGGTGTCTCCGCGGTTGTGGATGCCCAACCCTGTGACGGCGGGGCAGCGGGCGGTGCTGGGGGATGCGCGGGTCGAGACCTGCCATCCCGTGCGGAGCCTGCGCGCGGCAGGCGCCGAGGTGGTCTACGGGTCCGACTGGCCAGCCGCCGTTCCGGATGCCAATCCCTGGATCGGCCTTGTCGGGATGATCACGCGGCGCGACCCGTCGGGCCGATTCCCCGGCAGCGTGGGCGCCGCCGAGGCGATCCCGCTGGCCGAGGCGCTGCCGATCTTTACCGTCAACGGCGCGCGCGCCTTGGGGCTGGAGGGGTTGACCGGGGTGATCCGAGCGGGGGCGAGCGCGGACATGGTGGTGCTGGACGAAGGCCTGGACACCATGCCGCCCGAAGAGATTGCCGCAATCCGGCCGGCCGCGACCCTGTTTGAGGGCCGCGTGGTGCACGGCGGGCTTTAGCCCTGCGGTGTCCTGATCGCCGGGCGACCGCCGGTCTCAGGCGCCGAGATAGGCCCGGCACAGCCGGTCGGCATCGGCGATGAACCGGCGGTTTCGGGCCGGGGCCTGGTCTTCCTGCATCCGGGGGATGATCCAGCCGACATAGGTGACGGCCCGGAGTGCCATGAAAAGGTCGAGCCGGTCCGTGTCCAGCGGACGGCGGGTGCGGTAGCCATCCAGAAGCGCGGCCTTCATCATGGGGTAGTCCGGCTCTGCCATGTTCTTCAGCAGGGCGGTGGCGATGTCGAACAGCCGGAAGCCGAAGCCGCCGTCATCGAAGTCGATCAGGTGCAGCCGGTCGCCGTCGATCAGCACATTCTCGCGGACGAGGTCGGCGTGGATCAGGCCGTGATCGAGGTCGGGCAGCGTTGCCGTCAGCTCCTGATGCGCCCGCTGGCGGAAGCGGGCCAGGATGTCGCGCTGGTCGGGCGTCAGCGTCGGGTTTTCCCAGAACCGGCCCCAGATCGGCGTTTCGCCCAGAAGACCCTTCAGATCCCAGGCGCAACGGGTGAAGCCGGCAGCGGGACGCCAGGCATCGCAGGCGTCATGCAGACGGGCGATCTGTTCGCCCAGGCGGCCGAAGGTGCCGGGCGCATCGTTCAGGTCAAGCCGGGTGCCGCTGTGCCCAAGCGGGCGTCCGTCAAGCCAGCCGATCAGGTCCACGTCGAAGCCTTCGACCTGTTCGAGGAAGGCGCCCGAGAGGGAGCGTTCGGGCAGCGGAACCGAAAGTCCGGCGTCGTGCATGGCGCGGAGCCATTGGAGTTCGGATTCCAGTTCCGGTCTGGTGCGGTATCCCGGTCGCTTGATCCGAAGGGCGAAGTCGCCCTTGCCGGAGCGGACGCGGTAGACCCGGTTCTCGCGCCCGGCGACAAAGTCATGCGCCGCACCGGAAAGGCCCCAGAGGGCCAGCGCCTGAGGGACCGGATCGCTCACCCTTGCACCGCGGTTTCGGTCAGCACGATGTCGAGCGTGGTCATCAGGAGATCCAGGTGCGACTCGTCGAAGGGCATGGGCGGGCGGATTTTCAGCGTGTTCTTGTGGCGCCCGAGCTTGGACAGCAGGATGCCGCGTAGGCGCATCGCGTTCACCACGCGGTCGGCAAGGTCGGCGGCGGGGGCCTTCGTCGCGCGGTCCAGCACGAATTCGGCGCCGAAGACCATGCCAGCCTGACGGACATCGCCGATGACTTCGTGCTTCGCGGCAAGGGCGCGAAGCCGGTCCTGTGCCAGAAGGCCGATGTGCCGGGCATTGGCCTGAAGGTCCTTTGACTGAAGCTCGTCCAGCACGGCCATGGCCGCGGCGCAGGAGACCGGATTGCCACCGAAGGTGTTGAAATAGCGGAAGGCGGTGCGGAAGCGGGCCATGATCTCGGGGCTGGTGACAAGCCCGGCCACCGGATGGCCGTTGCCCATGGGCTTGCCCAGGGTCACGACATCGGGGACCACGCCCTGTTTCTGGTGCGCCCAGAAATGGCTGCCGCAGCGGCCGAAGCCGGATTGCACCTCGTCGCAGATCAGGAGGCCGCCGGCGCGGCGGGCGGCCTCGGCAGCGGGCCTCAGCCAGCCTTCGGCCTGCGTGGGGAAGCCTTCGTTCAGGAACAGCGGGCAGACCACAAGGGCGGCAAAGCCCGTGCCCGAGGCTTCGAGATCGTCGATGGCCTCTTGCACCCTTGCGGCGAACCGCTGCCCGTCGGGGTCCTCGATGCGATAACTGTCGGGCGCCTCGACATGGCGGAAGCAGCCGGCGAGGCCGAAGCCGACTTCGGGGATATTGCTGCGCGACAGATGGCTGACCAGCGTGGTGTTACCGTGATAGGTGGCGTCCGTCGCCACGATGCCGCGCTTGCCGGTCATCGCCTCGGCCATGCGCAGGGCGATGTCATTGGCTTCGGACCCGCTGCAGGTGAGGATCGCCGTCTTCAGCGGATCGGCGAAGGTGGCCGTCAGCCGTTCGACATAGTCGAGGATGCCTTCGTGCAGATAGCGGGTGTGGGTGTTCAGCGTCCGTGCCTGGGCTGCGATGGCATCGACCACGCGGGGGTTGCAGTGCCCGACATGCGGCACGTTGTTGTAGCAGTCGAGATAGCGGCGACCGGCCGCGTCCCAGAGCCAGACGCCTTCGCCCCGGACCAGATGCACCGGATCGTCGTAGAAGGTCGAGACATTCGGGCCAAGCAGGTCGCGGCGGCGCTTCATCAGGTCGGACATTGGAGCGGTCTTTCGGTTTGGCGCCCCGGATCTTCCCCGCGGGGAAGGTGGGGCGTTGCGGTCGCCTGGATGCGGCGGGCTTCGTGAAACCTTCCCCGCGGGGAAGATCCGGTCATGGGGAGGGGACTTGACTTGCGCGAGTTGATCGTTTCATTATTATCACCGATGGTTCAATTCTAGGCGGTCAAGAGGCAGCCTGTCAATGGAAAGCCGGGCAGTGCCTGGCCTGCGCAAGGACATGCGATGTCATCCACGGTTGCGAAGGCGCTGACCCTGCTTGACCATTTTTCGGAGGAGGTGCCGGAGCTTGGCCTTTCCGATCTGGCGCGAAGGGCTGGTCTGGAAAAGGCCACGGTGCACCGGATGCTGTCGGTGATGGCGGATGCCGGGCTGGTGGAGCAGCGCGGGACGTCGCGGCTGTACCGGCTGGGGCCGGGGGTGCTGCGGCTGGCGCGGGTGCGCGAGAAGGTGTTTCCCATGTCGGCGGCCCTGCAGCCCGCCTTGCAGGCCCTGGTGGCCGAGACCGGCGAGACGGCCCATGCCTCGCTGATTTCAGGCCGGGCGCTGGCAACGATCGAGGTCATCGAAAGCGCGCGGGCCAGCCGGGTTTCGCTGGTGGCGGGGCAGATCCTGCCGTTTCACAGCACGGCCTCGGGCCATGCGGCGCTGGCCTTTGCCGCGCCCGAGCTGCGCGAGCGGGTGCTGGGATCGGCACTGGCGGCGATCACGCCGCATACGATCACCGATGCGGGCGCGTTGCGCGCGCAGCTGGCGGCGGTGCGGCAGGGCGGCTTTGCCGTCTGCGACCAGGGCAACGAGGAGGATGTCCACGGGATCGCCGTGCCGGTGTTTCATGGCGATGGCCTGGCAGCCGGGGCGATTGCCGTGGCGACGCCGGCCCATCGGATGACGGAGGACCTGCGCCGGCAGATCATCGTGGTGCTGTTTCGCGAGGGGGCGAAGGCGACCTTCGCCGCCGGGGGCGCAATGCCCCTGCCCTACAGGCAGGCGATGGAGCAGACCCTGCGCGAGATGGGCGCGGCGGGGTAGGGCCGGGCCCCGCCGGGTCAGGAGCTTTGTCACCCGACGGAACGTGAACAGGCGTTCGGTATCAAGCGCCCGCGCGGCTTCTTCCTGTCGCCCGGCCGTGCCGGGAACGGCGGAACGGATCGTCGGGGCATCCGGAGCGCCGAAAGGGTTCAACGCTCCGGGGGGAGGTCAGACGCCGGCCAGAGCGCGGTCGAGATGGACATACCCGCCATCGACAAACAGCCACTGGCCCGTCAGGTGCAACGCGCGCTGCGACAGGGCAAAGACCGCCATCGCGGCGATCTCGTGGTCTTCGGTCATGCGCTGGCCCAGGGGGATGTTGGCGGTGATCTCGGCCAGCTTGGCCTGGGGATCGTCGAAGGTGCGGATCCAGCGGGCGTAAAGCGGGGTCATGACCTCGGCCGGCAGGATGGCGTTCACACGCACGCCGTCCTTCAGAAAGGCAGCCGCCCATTCCCGGGTCAGGCCCAGTTGCGCCGCCTTGGCCGCCACATAGGCGGATGTGTTGCCCTGGCCGGTCACGGCGGTCTTGGAGCTGATGTTGACGATGGCGCCCTTTTCGGCGCGCAGGTCATCCTGCAGCAGGTGAACAAGCGTATAGTAGTGGATCAGGTTCTGGTTCAGCGAGGCGCGAAACGCCTCGGGTCCCGCGGCAAGGTCGACGCCGTCGTTCACGCCGGCATTGTTGACCAGGCCATAGACCCGGCCAAGACTGCGGATCTGGTCCACGGCCGCGCGGACCTGGGCATCTTCGGACAGTTCGGCCTGCACGAAGGTCGCGTCGCTTGCGGTGAACCATTCTTCCTCGGGCCGCCGCCGTGAAACGACAACGACGCGGGCTCCTTCGGCCAGAAGATCGCGCGAGATTGCGCCGCCGATGCCGGCCCCACCCCCGGTCACCACGACCAGCTTGCCCTTCAGACCCAGATCCATGCCCGTCTCTCCTTGTCCGTCCTTCGGCGCCCGCCTGTCTGTGGCAGGGCCGGCCGCCTTTCGGTGGCCGGCCCCCGTTCATGCCCGCAAAGGCGAGGATCAGTCGTAAAGAACCGCCGCGATTTCGGGGTCGTTCATGTTCGACTTGTCCCACCAGGCGAAGCCCGAGTCGATGACCTTGGGCAGCGTCTCGCCGTTGACGGCAGCGATGGCGGCCTTCACCGTTTCATAGCCCATGCCGACCGGACTTTGCGTGATGGCGCCGGCCATGACGCCGTCCATCACCGCCTGCTTCTGCGCGGCGCCCGAGTCATAGCCGATGACGACCACGCCCTGCGTGCCGGTTTCCCGGATCGCATTGACGACACCGATGGCCGAGCCTTCGTTGGCGCCGAAGAAGCCCTTGAGATCGGGGTTCGCGGCCAGGATGGCCTTGGCGATTTCGGTCGATTGCAGTTGGTCGCCGCCGCCGTACTGGATGTCGACGATCTCGATATCGGGGTACTTGGCCTTGATCTGGTTGACGAAGCCGTCGCGGCGGTCGATGCCGGTGCGCGAGGTCTGGTCATGCACGACCAGCGCCACCTTGCCCGACCCGCCGATCAGTTCGGCCATCTTGTCGGCTGCCAACGCAGCGGCGGCAAGGTTGTCGGTGGTGACGGTGGTGACCGGAATATCGCTGTCCACGCCCGAGTCGAAGGCGATGACGGGGATACCGGCTTCCTGCGCCTGCTTCAGCAGCGGGATCGCCGCCTGGGTGTCCAGGGCGGCAAAGCCGATGGCCTTGGGGTTCTTGGCCAGCGCGGCCGACAGCATGTCGATCTGCTTGTCGACCATGGTTTCATTGTCGGGGCCTTCGAAGGTAACCTCCACGCCGAACTCGGTCGCCGCCTTGTCGGCGCCGGCCTTCACGGCCTGCCAGAACTGGTGCTGGAAGCCCTTCGACACCAGCGGGATGTACATCTTGTCCTGGCCCCAGGCGACGGTGACCGAGCCCAGCAGCATGCTGGCTCCCACCGCGGTGAGCAGGGTTCTGCGGTTGAACATGTCTTCTCCTCCTTGACCGACCCTATGTCGGATTTGCCATTCAGACCGGGGCGCTTTCCGCCCTTCTTGTAATGTTGTGCTTGACTCTCAGGTGCTGCGCGCGCGGCGCATCATGTCGGCATAGACAGCGACGATGATGATCAGCCCGGTCACCACGGTCTGCCATTCCTGGGCGACGGACAGGATCCGCAGGCCGTTCAGCAGCACCGACATGATCAGCGCTCCGATGATCGTGCCCAGGATGGACCCGCGCCCACCGGCCAGCGATGTGCCGCCGATGACCACTGCGGCGATGGCATCGAGCTCGTAGCCCAAGCCAAGCGCCGGTTGTGCCGAGTTCAGGCGCGAAGCGATGATCAGCCCGGCCAGGCCGCAGATCGCGCCCGACAGGCTGTAGACCGTGATCTTCCAGAAGTCGGTGTTCACCCCGGACAGGCGCGCCGCCTCTTCGTTCGAGCCAAGCGCAAAGGTATAGCGGCCCAGCACCGTGCGGTTCAGCACGAAGGATACGGTCAGCGCCAGAATGAAGAGGATCAGCACCCCGTTCGGAAGCGGCAGGGCAGGGATGATGTCGCCGATGAGCGAGCCGGTGGAGATTTCCGGGAACGAGGGCGTGTCGTTGAAGTAGATCGGCTTCGTGCCAGAGATCACCAGCGACATGCCCTTCAGGATCAGCATCATGCCAAGCGTGGCGATGAAGGGCGGGATCTTCATCTTGGCGATCAGGGTGCCCGAGATCATGCCGCAGAACGCCCCTGCGCCAAGTGCGGCCAGGATGCCAAGCGGCAGGGGCATTCCCCAGTAGGTCAGCACCACGCCGGCGATCACGGCGCAGAAGGTCATCAGTGTGCCAAGCGACAGGTCGATGCCACCGGTGATGATGACCAGCGTGGCGGCCACTGCCAGCACCCCGTTCACCGAGGTTGCCTGCAGGATGCCGATCACGTTCGACATCTGAAGGAACTTGTCCGAGGCCAGCGAGAAGAAGACCAGAAGCGCGATCAGGCTGGCAAAGGCCAGCAGCTTTTGCTGAAGCCCGGCGCGCGACTTGCGGTTCTGTTGAGTCATGGCTGCGCTGGTCATGCCGCGCTTTCTCCCTTCGGCACCTGGCGCAGGGTCGCCAGCCGCATGATCTGTTCCTGGGTGGTTTCTGGGCCTCCGGGCAGGATGCCGGTCAGCCGGCCTTCGCACATCACGGCAATGCGGTGCGACAGGCGCATGATCTCGGGCAGTTCGGACGAGATCACGATGATCGCCTTGCCCCCGGCGGCAAGGTTTTGGAGCAGGCGATAGATTTCGGCCTTGGCGCCCACGTCGATGCCGCGCGTGGGTTCATCGAAGATCAGGATGTCGCAATCCCGCAGAAGCCATTTCGCCAGCACGATCTTCTGCTGGTTGCCGCCCGACAGGAGCCGCGCCTCCTGGCGTTCCGACGGGGTGCGGATCGACAGCGAGGCGATGTAGTCGCGCGCCTTGGCGCCAAGCGCGCTGTCATCGACAATGCCCAGGAAGCGGCGGAACCGGTTCAGGTTCGGCAGCGCGATGTTGTCGCGCACGTCCAGTCCAAGGGCCAGGCCAAGATGCTTGCGGTCTTCGGACAGGTAGCCGATGCCGGATTCGACCGCATCCAGCGGTGTGCTGATGCGGGCGGGCCGTCCGTGCACCAGGATGTCGCCGCCGTCGCGCCGGTCGGCGCCGAAGATCAGGCGGGCAACCTCGGTACGGCCCGCGCCCATCAGCCCGGCAAAGCCCAGGATCTCGCCGGCCTTCACGCTGAAGCTGACGTCGCGCACCATGCGGCCCCGGCTGAGGCCCCGCACCTCCAACGCGACCGGCGCGGCGGAAAGGTCGGGGATATCGACGGTCGAGCCATCCAGCTCGCGGCCGACCATCATCGAGATGATGGTGGAAATCGGGGTCGGGGCGGCCTCGACCGTGCCCACCGTCGCGCCGTCGCGCATGACCGTGACCCGGTCGGCGATGCGCTTGATCTCGTCCATCTTGTGGCTGATGTAGACGATGCCCACGCCTTCGGACTTGAGCCGCGCGATGATGGCGAACAGTTCGCCGACTTCGCGGTCGTTCAGCGCGGCGGTGGGTTCGTCCATGATCAGGATGCGCGAGCGGAAGGACAGCGCCTTTGCGATTTCGACCATCTGCTGCTTGGCGACGGAGAGCTCCATCACCTCGGCGCGGGGGTCGATGTCGACCTTCATGCCGGTGAAGATTTCTTCCGCGGCGCGGTTCAGCGCGGCCTCGTCCAGGCGGCCGAAGCTGCGGCGCGGTTCGCGGCCGATGAAGATGTTCTGCGCCACCGTCAGGTGGTTCATCAGCGCCAGTTCCTGGTGGATCATGCCGATCCCCAGGCGCTGTGCCGAGGCGGGGTTGGGTAAGTGGATCTGCTGGCCCTGAAGCAGAATCAGACCGCTGTCGGGCTGATAGACCCCCGACATGATCTTCATCAGCGTCGACTTGCCCGCGCCGTTCTCGCCCATCAGGGCGTGAACCTCGCCTGCCGTCAGGTCGAAACCCACGGACTTCAGGGCGTGAACGCCGGGGAAGCGCTTTTCGATGTCGGCAAGGCGGATCAACTCTGTCATGGCGCGATCTCGACCACGGCCTTGATGATCCCGCCACGGTCGGCCGCCAGTTCCGCGATGCGGCGCGGCAGGTCCGACAGGGGCAGCACCGCCGAAACAAGGGCCTCTTGCCGGACGGCGCCGGACTTCAGCGCGTCCATGACCGTCTGGAAGTCCGCCGCCAGCGCGTTGCGGCTGCCGATCAGGCGCATCTCGCGCTTGTGGAACTCGGCATCGTTGAAGGTCAGATCGTCCTTCACCACCGAAATCAGCACATAGGTCCCGCCATGGGCGACATGGGCGAAGCCGGCTTCCATCGCACGGGGGTTGCCGGTGGCATCCATCACGACGTCGAAGCCATCCGCCGGAACAGTGCCCGGCGCATGCAGATGTGTGAAGCCCAGCTTGCCGGCCGCGTCCAGCCTTTGTGCGCTGGTGTCCAGCAGGTGCACTTCGGCGCCGCGCAACCGCGCAAAGATCGCAGCGCCCAGCCCGATGGGACCCGCGCCGGTCACCAGCACGCGGTCGGCCGAGGTCAGTTCCGACCGCTGCACGGCATGGGCGCCGATGGCGAGAAACTCGACGATCGCAGCTTCGCGCGGGGTCAGGCCGGAGGCGTCGATCAGGTTGATCGCGGGCACGGCGATGCGGCCGCACATGCCGCCGTCGCGGTGAACGCCAAGCACGCCGATGGCCATGCAGCAATTGGGCTTGCCGCGCCGGCAGGCGTGGCAGGTGCCGCAGGCGATATAGGGGTTGATCACGACAAGCTGTCCGGCGGTGAAGCCGTGCCCACCCTCGACCACGCGGCCAGACAGTTCGTGGCCGATCACGCGGGGATATTCCAGGTAGGGGTGCTTGCCTTCGAAGATGTGGTAATCGGTGCCGCAAAGCCCTGCCACGGCGATATCGACCAGAAGCCAGCCTTCAGGCGCGGCCTGCGGCACGGGGCGCTGTTCAATCGCAAAGCGTCCTGGCGCAACGCACAGGCCGCAGGACATGCGGGCGTCGGTCATGCTCTCCCTCCCCGGAGATGTCCTTGATGATTAGGGACAGCGGTGCCCCCTCGCAATTGTTTTTAATCATTCGATGCAAAAACAATTCAGGCCAGCAGCGCCGCGAGCCTTGGCTGCCGCCCTGCCAACCCCAGGGTCTCTGCCCAGGCCAGAAAGGCCGCGACGCGGCGTTGCAGCTTTTCGGCGTGGTTTTGCGCGATGTCCGACAGGCGGTGGTCCAGATAGGGATTGGCAAAGCGGTCCATCGTCTGATCGACATAGGCTGCGGCCGTTCCGTCCTCCGCGGCGGCAAAGACTGGCAGCACCTCGTCGCGATACAGCGCGGCCAGCTCGCTTCGCCATGCCGGGTCGGCCATTACCTCGCGCACAAGGGATATGTCGCTGCGGCCCGCCCAGCGGGCAACCATCCAGGTGTGACCAAGGTTCAGGATGTACAGCTTGCGCCGTTCGATCGGGCCCAGATCATCCACGATCTGGACCGCCGGATGCAGGACGGGGGCAATCAGGCCGGGCCGAGCCTCGATGGCCCAAAGCGCATAGGGTTCTGCCAAGGCGCCTGCGGGTTCCAGAGGGGCGGAAACGATGCGGTCCACAAGCGAGTTCGCAAAGATCACCTGGCCCGCCACCCAATCAGCGAAGGCCATGTCCAGCGGGCGTGACAGCTCCATCACCCGGTCGCGCAGCACCTCTCCGTTTCGGGCGACCAGCTCGGTCGGCATCACCTGCACGGGCGCTCCCCCGGCACGAAACCGGGCCAGAAGCAGGTGGGTCAGCTTGGCCGGATAGGACATGGCCTGGTCGAAAGCGGGCGCCGCGTCAGCCGGCTGAGGAACGAAGCCCTTCTCGGATGTGTTGGAAAGGATGATCCGCGCTTCTTCGGCCCCGATGCGACAGATCTCCGTCCAGTCCGTTGCCGAGTTCAGCGCGCGCACAACCGAGGTGACGCGCTGTTCGCGCGTGACCGGCTGGCCCCGCTCAAGCCCCTGGATGCGCACCGCAAAGCCTTGCGGTCCTGCCAGCGCCGCAAGCCGCGACGACCGCCCCGCATCGCCCGACGACTGCACCACCGTGACCGGCCCCTGTGACGCCCGCCCCTCGGACAGGAACAGATCGGCATGGGCCTGAAGGAACCGGCTGGTTCCGAATTGCAGGATGGGTGTCTTTGGCATGGCGGGCTCCCTCAAGTATGTCTTTTATGATTTCCGACAGTCGGTCAAGCTGGCGCGTCCGGGCCTTCGGCGAAGTCCGGCAACCCCCCTCGACAAGGCGTCAGCCGACGGCGTGGTCGCGCAGGGATTGCAGCAGGGTCACCTTCGAGGTTTTCAGGTGATCCTCGGTCGCGGCCAGAGCGGCCGCCCGGTCGCGCGCCTTCAGCGCCCAGATGATGCGCAGGTGCTCGCTGATGGCCGCGGCGTTCCGGTTGCGCTCCTCTGCCTTGTCCCACTGGAAATGATAGTGAAAGATCAGGGCGATGATCTTCCTGAACTCGGCGGCGAAGCGGTTCTTGACGGTGGCGCCGATGGTGGTGTGGAACGCCTCGTCCAGCAGTGAGAAGTCATGAAAACGTTCGTCGATCTCGGCCGCAAGGGCGTGGTGGCGGGCCTCCAGCGCGTCCAGTTCGGCCCAGATCGGATGATCGGATGGCAGGCCGGCGACATGGCCCACGGCATTCAGTTCCAGCACCAGCCGGAAATCCGAAAGCTCCAGCGCAAAGTCCCTCGTGAAGCCAAGAAGCTTCCACCCGCCGCGGGCCCGGCGGCGAACCAGACCGAACCGGCTGAGCGATGCGAGGAATTCCTGCAGGACATGCGGGCTGACGTTGAAGCGGCGCGACAGGTCGGCCACGTTCAGGGCCGTGCCGGGCGCCACATCGAACCGCAGCGTCCAGTCCAGGAACTGACGTTCCAGTTCGGAGGCGCTGACCTGGGTGGAAAGCGTGGCAAGCCGGTCGTCGGGGCGCGGGCGGCGGATCAACCGCTTTTCACGCCCGGCCCAAGTGATGATACCGGCAGATTGCAGGCGGGCCAGAACCGACCGCACCACTGTTCGGCTGACATCCAGGCGCTCGGACAGGGCGATTTCCGATGGCAAGGCGCTGTCCGGCTCCATCGTGACGACAATGTCCAGAAAGCGGTTGTACGCCTCGCGGAACCGCTCGTCCGTCCGTGCCATGATTGCCCTCTGTCTCCCCTGGCGCCATACGACTGTTCTGGCGCCCGAAATGCAAGGCGGCCCCTTCAGTCAAACCGTTCCTCCAGCCCGGCAGGCCGAGGCGGTCATCGGCCTTGACCGGGACCACGTCTTTCCCGGCGCGTGCCGCCGAAACTCCGCGCCCCTTCCCGTGAAAACCTTCCCCGCGGGGAAGATCCGGTCGGAAGATCGGGTCTGCCAGGGCACTGGCCCGGATCAGGCCGAAAGCAGATAGACGCGGGACCTGCGGTCGAAATCCACGATCCGGTGGCCGGCGCCGAAAGCAGCGCGGATGGCATCGCGCAATTCAAGGCGCAGCGCGGCGGCGGCGGCCATGTCGGTCGCCGCAAGATGGCCGATATCCTCGGGCAAAACCACCGGCAGCGGGATGCCACCCGGCACCGGCAATGCCTGCCGCTCGGCCAGCGCGGCAACGCGGGGCGCGGCCAACGTCCAATCCACCAGCAGCCGGTCAGAGGCGAGACCCTGGTTGATGCCTGCCATCTCGCCGTAATAATCTTCCAGATACTCCACCGCCTCGGCGCCCAGGCGGTGGATGTTCAGCGTTGCATTGACATGTCGCAGAGGGTCGAAGGTCCAGCGCACATGGCCGATGCCCCGCGCAAGGCACCAGTCGCGCTGGTAATGCTTCAGCCGCACCCCAAGGCTCAGGCCGCGCGCTTCGGCTCGCACCGCCAGCCGGTGCGAATGCTGCACCTGCGGGTCGCGGGTCGGAAAGCCGAAGACATAGCCGACAAGCCGCCCTTCGACAAAGGCACCGCCCACCAACCCGCCCTCGGCCTGCACGACCATCATCAGGTCGGCGGGGTCGGGCTGGTCGCCCTCGCCCCAGACCGCCCGTTGCAGCGCCTCGGCCTCGCGGAACTCGGCCATGCCGGAAAGGTCGCGGAAGGTGACGTCGGTCATGCGTGGAAGTCCTGGTGCGACAGGGTTGCCGTCTTCAGGTAGTCCAGATCCAGCGTCACGCCAATGCCCGGACCCTGCGGCACCGGCATCCGGCCGTTCTCGCATTCCAGCCTTTGTTCAATGATATCGCGGGTGAAGTACCGGCTGGCCGACGAGGTGTCTCCCGGCTTGGTGAAGTTCGGAAGGGTCGACAGGTGAATGTTATGCGCGCGGCCGATTCCCGATTCCAGCATCCCGCCGCACCAGACCGGCACCTGGAACGCCTGGCACAGGTCATGGATCTGCCGCGCGGCAGAGTGGCCGCCCGACCGGCCGACCTTGATGTTGATGACCCGCGCCGCATCGGATTGCAGCGCCTTGCGCGCGTGTTCCACGGTGCGGATGCATTCGTCCAGGCAGATCGCGGTACGGATGCGGCCCTGCAGCGTGGCATGGTCATGGATGTCGTCCCAGGCCAGCGGCTGTTCGATGTAGTCGAGGTCGAAATCATCCATCCGGCGGATCAGGTCGCTGTCGGCCAGGGTGTAGCAGCAGTTGGCATCCACCGTCAGATGCGCACCGGGGAACGCCCCCCGCACCGCCCGCAGCAAGTCAAGGTCATGGCCCGGCTTCACCTTCAGCTTGATGCGCTTGTAGCCCTGGTCCAGATGCGCGGCGACGCGGTCCAGGGTGCTGTCGATCGGGCCGATGCCCAGCGACACGCCCACGTCGATCGCATCGCCTTCGCCCCCCAGCACGGTTTGCAGGGGCAGGTCCAGTGACTTGGCCCACAGATCCCAGAAGGCCATCTCCACCGTGGCCTTGGCCATGTGGTTG
This sequence comes from Neotabrizicola shimadae, assembly GCF_019623905.1. Classification (NCBI taxonomy): domain Bacteria; kingdom Pseudomonadati; phylum Pseudomonadota; class Alphaproteobacteria; order Rhodobacterales; family Paracoccaceae; genus Neotabrizicola; species Neotabrizicola shimadae. Next base: position 3,456,041 of record NZ_CP069370.1, read on the forward strand.
GCCCGCCAGGGCGCCAGTCTCCGCGCCAGATGGTCGGGGTGGGCGAAGCTTTGCCCCAGAACCTGCGGCAGAAGCACCTTTTCCAACAGGTCCATCGCCCCCGCGACGGTTTCTTCCAGATAGTCGGGCAGCGGGTCCATCACGCCTTCGGCATGGCCCTCGATCCCGTCGGCCCGCAGGGTCAGGAGAGGAAAGACCTTCTCGGTCAACGTGCCGGTGGCAATGGTGAAGGGCGTCACCAGCGGCAGACGGACGAGCCGCAGGGTCGCGCCGTCGATGCGCAGGGGCGACCGCGTTGCGGAAGAAGGCGGCATGACGGACTCCCTTTCGATGCGAGACACAAATCAGTTTACTTGCAATGTTGACCGAATGAAAGATTCCTGACAGCCTTCTTGCAAAGCAGGGGGCAAGCCGTGACCAGCGAAGCGCCGGAAGCCGAAGTCAGGGACGCCGAGGCCGCGCCCGCCGGCGACCTGCGCCAGCGCCTGACGACAGCCGCAGAAACGGGCACGCCGGGCGAGCGCGCCCTGGCGCATTACCTGCTGGCCAACCTGTCTTCGCTGCCGTTCGAGACGGCGGCCTCGGTCGCAGCCAAGGTGGGGGTTTCCGAGGCCTCGGTCGGCCGGTTTTGCCGGTCAATCGGCTATCGCCACCTGAAGGATCTGAAATCCAGCCTGCAGGTCGATCTGGGCGAGAAGGCCTGGCTGATCGGCGACCGGCTGAAGGACTTTCACCGCCGCAGCCAGGCCGGAGGAGCCGAACTGTCACAGGCGCTGGAGCGCGAGATCGCCGCGCTGGTCACCGTCTATGAACTGGCCGCCTCGCCCGCCTTTGACGCCGCGGTCAAACGGCTGGCGCACCGGCGTGCCGTCTGGGTGGCCGGCTTCCAGACCGAGCGCGGCCATGCGGCGGAACTGGTGCACAACCTGCAATACCTGCGCGGCGGCGTGCATCTGGCCGATGCCTCGGGCGGGCATTTCGCCGAAGTGCTCTTGTCCGAGCCGGAGGAGACGACGCTGGTCCTGGTGGACGGCCGCCGGTATTCGCGCCTGACACGCGACCTGGCGATTGCCGCGCGCGACGAGGGAATCCCGGTGACCCTGGTCACCGATCCCTATTGCGACTGGGCGCCGGGCGTCGTGACCGAACTGTTCCCGGTGCCGACCGACCTGAACCATTTCTGGGACACGACATCGGCCATGTCGTCGCTGATCGGGCTGATGGTGAACGGTGTCTTCCGCGAACTGGGCGCCGCAGTCGAGGACCGCATGGCCCGCGTCTCGGCGCTTTATGGCGACTTTATCGGACATACCGTCCCGGGGCGAAACCCGGGCAGGACCTGACCCAACGGATCAACAGAGAGGACCGACATGACCTTCCCCTTCCGCCATACCCTGCTTTCGGCCTCGGTCAGCCTTGCCGCCCTGATGGCGGCGGGGGCTGTGGCCGCTCAGGAAGCCGTCTTCGTGATGTCCACCAACGAGGTGGGCGCGCCGACCTACAACCCGATCAAGGCGACGATGCTGAACACCGCCACCGGGCTGATCTTCGACCGGCTGGTCAGCCAGTCGGCCGACCTGTCCTATCACCCCTGGCTGGCGGAAAGCTGGGAAGAGGCGCCGGACGGCATGTCCTGGACCTTCCACCTGAAGCCGGGCGTCACGTTCCACAACGGCGAGCCCTTCAATGCCGAGGCGGTAAAGGGCTGGCTTGACCTGTTCAAGACCACCGAGGGCGAGAACACCTACATGGCCGAGGCCATCGCCTCGGTCGAGGTGGTGGACGAGAACACCGTGAAGTTCGTGATGGCGCGGCCCGAGCCGAACCTGCTGTACAACCTGTCCTCGACCTTCATGGGTGTGGTCGAGCCCAAGTCCTTTGCCGCGCTTGGCGACAACTATGGCGTGACCGAGGTCTATGGCACCGGGCCGTTCAAGCTGGAAAGCTTCACGGTGGGGCAGGAAACCGTGCTGGTGCGCAACGACGATTACACCTGGGGCCCGGCGCCGGCGGCGAACCACGGCCCGGCCAAGGTGGAGCGGCTGACCTTCCGCGAGATCCCCGAGGATTCCACGGCCTTTCTGGAACTGAAGACCGGCGGCGTGGACTTCCTGCTTTCGGTGCCGGCCGACCTGATGGGCGAGGTCCAGAAGGAAGCGAACCTCGCGGTGCTGACCATGGCCGGGCAGGATGTCTGGTACATGCCGATCAACGTGACCAAGGCGCCCTTCGACGACATCCGCGTGCGCGAAGCGGCGGCGAAGGCGATCAACCAGGATGAAATCCTGGCCTCGGTCTTTGGCGGCGTGGGCGCGGTCGCCGATACCTTCCTGATTTCGGCCCTGCCGGAAAGCCAGGTCTCGGACGGCGCGAAGATCAAGTACGACCCGGCGCGGTCGAACGCGCTGCTGGACGAGGCGGGCTGGGTCATGGGCGCCGACGGCATCCGCACCAAGGACGGTCAGCCGTTGAAGGTCAGCCTGTGGACGCAGAGCGATTCCATCTTCCGGCGCCTGACGGAAGTGGTGCAGGCCGAGCTGAAGGCGGTGGGCTTCGACGCCGAGATCACCACCTTCGACAGCTCGATGATCCGCGACCAGTACAAGACCGGCGAACAGCAGCTGGCGGTGCGGTCCTACAACTGGGACAACGCCGACATCGTGGACTGGTTCTTCGGCGGCGACCGGCTGGGCTATCCGAACGTGTCGATGTTCAACGACCCCAAGGCCGAAGAGCTGCGCACGGTCGCCATGACCGGATCGAAGAACATGGACGAGCGGGTGAAGAACTTCACCGCCTACCATGAATATGTCCTGACCCAGTTCCCGATGGCGCCGATCTACCAGCCGGTACAGGCCTTTGCCTACAACACCGACCGTATCGCACTGCCGGAAAAAATCGACGCGCCCTCGTTCGGCGCGGCGGCCTTCCTGGACCTTGAAGTGAAGGAATGACCTGAGCGGCTTGGGGCCACCGGCATGATCTCATATCTCGTCAGGCGAGTGCTGATGCTCGTGCCGGTGTTCCTGGCCGTTTCGGTGGTGATCTTCTCGATCCTGCATTTCATCCCCGGCGATCCGGTGGACAACCTGTTGAAGGTCGGCTCTTCGCCTGAGGCGCGCGCGCAGATCGAGGCGCGCTATGGGCTGGACCGGCCCCTGCCGGTGCAATACGGCATCTGGCTGGGCAAGGTGCTGCAGGGCGACCTGGGCACCGCCATCGTGGCACGGCGGCCAGTGGCCGACCTGATCGCGCAGGCCCTGCCCCATTCGCTGCAACTGGGCGGATTCGCCCTGTTGTTCTCGACCCTCGTGGGCGTGACGCTTGGCATCGTGGCCGCGCTGAACCGCGACGGCTGGGCCGACCGCGCCATCATGGGCGGGGTGCTTCTGGGATCGACCATGCCCAGCTTCTGGCTGGGGCTGATCCTGATGCTGATCTTTTCGGTCTGGCTGGGCTGGTTTCCGGTTTCAGGCGCGCGGGGCTGGTCGTCGCTGGTGCTGCCGGTCCTGACCATCGGCCTGGGCGGCACGGCGCTGGTGGCCCGCATCACGCGGGTGTCCATGATCGAGGCGGCAGGCCGCGATTTCGTGACGCTTCTGCACGCCAAGGGCCTGTCGCCGCTGCGCATCCAGCTTCGCCACGTTCTGCGCCACGCGCTGATCCCGGTCGTCACCATCCTGGCGCTGCGCATCGGCTGGATCCTGGGCGGGGCGGTGACGGTTGAGGTGGTCTTTGCCCGGCCGGGGCTGGGCACGCTTCTGATCAAGTCGTTAAGCCAGCATGACTATCCGGTGGTGCAGGCCTGCCTTCTGATGCTGGCCATGGCGGTCATGCTGGGCACGCTCTTGGGCGATATCCTTCAGGCCGCGATGGACCCGCGCGTAAGGGCATCGCTGGCATGATCGCCGCACCGATCCGCGCATTGCGCCGCCCCGTTGGCGGGCTGGCAGGGGGCTGGCTGATCCTGGTGATCGCCGCCGCGATCTTCGCGCCGCTGCTGACGCCCTATGCCTATGACGTGCAGGCGCTGAAGGACGCCTACCAACCGCCCTCATCCGCGCATTGGCTGGGCACGGACGAGTTCGGGCGCGACCTCTTGACCCGCCTGATCTATGGCGCGCGCACCTCGCTTTCGGTCAGCGCCACGGCCATCGGCCTGTCGGTGATCTCTGGCATGGTGCTTGGGGCGGCGGCGGCCTGGTTCGGCGGATGGCTCGACCGGGCGGTGACCATGGTGGTGGACCTGACCTGGTCCTTCCCGGAAATCCTGATCGCGCTGATCCTGGTGGCGATCATCGGTCCCGGCACCACAGGCACCATGATCGCCATCGCCGTGGCCTACCTTGCGCAATTCACCCGTCTGACGCGGGCGCAGATCATGACGCTGCGCGGAGAGACCTTCATCGAGGCGGCACGCAGCCTGGGGGCCAGCGACGGGCACATCCTTTTTCGCCATCTCTTGCCCAATGCGCTGGCGCCGGTTCTCGTCTCGGCAATGCTCGCCACGGGCGACGCGATCATCCTTGAAGCCACGCTCGGCTTCTTTGGCCTGGGCGCGCAGCCGCCGGTGCCCAGCTGGGGCGGCATGATGTCGGCCGGGTCGGCCCTGGCCTTCAAGGCACCCTGGATCATCATCTTCCCCGGCCTGACCGTGGCGATTACCGTGGTGGCGATCAACCTGTACGGCGATGCGCTGATCGCGGAACTGGACATCCGGTCCAAGCTGCGGAGGGCCGTATGAGCGCGCTGTTGCAGATGGATGAGGTGAGCGTGGCCATCGGCACCGCGGCCCTCCTGGACCGGATCAGCCTGACGGTGGAACGCGGGCAAATCCTGGGGCTGGTGGGCGAAAGCGGGTCGGGCAAGTCGCTGACCGCGATGGCGGCGATGGGGCTGCTGCCGCTGATCGGCGGGCGCGTCACAGGCGGGGCGGTCCGGTTTGACGGGCAGGACATGGCGGCGATGACCGAGGCGCAGCGCCGGGGCCTGCGCGGTGGTCGCATCGGCTTTGTCACGCAGAACCCGATGACGGCGCTGGACCCGGTGCAGCGCATCGGCGCGCAGGTGGATATCGTCAGCCGCCTGCATCTGGGCCTGTCCAGGGCGGCGGCGCGCGCCCGCACGCTGGACCTGCTGACGCAGTTGCGCATCCCCGAGGCGGCGGCGGTGGCGGAAGCCTGGCCGCACCAGCTTTCAGGCGGCATGAAGCAGCGCATCGTCATTGCCATGGCGCTGGCGGGCGAGCCCGACCTGATCGTCGCCGACGAGCCGACCACGGCGCTGGACGTGACGGTACAGGCGCAGATCATCCAGATCCTCGGCAGCCTGGTGCGCGACCGGGGGCTGGCGCTGTTGCTCATCACGCATGACATGGGCGTGGTGGCGCAGGTCTGCGACCGGGTGGCGGTGCTTTATGCCGGGCGCATGGCAGAGGAAGGGCCGGTCGGGCCGATCTTCGCCGCGCCTGCGCATCCCTATACCGCGGCGCTGATCGGCTGCATCCCGCAAGAGGGCATGGCGAAGGGCACGCTGCGCGGGATTGCCGGGGCGGTGCCCTCGGCCGCGGCCTTCCCGCCGGGTTGCCGATTCCATCCACGCTGTCCGCGCGCCACGGCGGACTGCGCAGGCAACGTGCCCGTTCTCACGGCGCACGGCGCGGGCCGGGTCGCCTGCCATCACGCGGGGGGCGCGGCATGAGCGATCCCCTGATCCGCATCGAGAACCTGTCCCGGCGCTTCCAGTCGGGCGGCGGCCTGTTCTCGGCGCCGCGCGCCATGCTGGCGGTGCGCGACGTGTCGTTGACCGTAGGCCGGGGCGAGGCGCTTGGCGTTGTGGGCGAAAGCGGCTGCGGCAAGTCCACCCTTGCGCGGCTGGTGCTGCGTCTGATCGAGCCGACCGGGGGCCGCGTCGTCTTTGACGGCACCGACCTGACCGCGCTGCCCGCCGGGGCCATGCGGCGGATGCGGCGGCGCATGGCGATGGTGTTCCAGGACCCCTATTCCAGCCTGGACCCGCGCTACACCCTGGCCGACGTTCTGGCCGAACCCTTCCGGGTGCAGGGCCAGACCTTCCCCGCGGGGAAGATTGAAGATCTTCTGGAAGCCGTGGGCCTGCCAGCTGCGATGGCCTCCAGCCATCCGCACCAGTTGTCCGGCGGCCAGCGCCAGCGGGTCGGCATTGCCCGCGCCCTGGCGCTGCACCCCGATTTCGTGGTGCTGGACGAACCCACCGCCTCGCTGGACGTGTCGATCCAGGCGCAGATCATTTCCCTTCTGGCCGATCTGCGTGACAGGCTTGGCTTGACCTACCTCTTCATCAGCCATGACCTGGGGCTGGTGCGCTATTTCTGCGACCGGATCGTGGTGATGTACCTGGGCGCGGTGGTCGAGATTCTGCCCCAGGCGCAGGCCGCGCCCCGCCACCCCTATACCGCCGCGCTGATGCAGTCGGGCTTTGCGCCCGATCCGGTTCACCGCCGCCGGATCGAACCCCTGTCGGGCGAAATCCCCAGCCCCTTCGCGCTGCCGCCCGGCTGCGCCTTTGCCGGGCGCTGCCCGCGCGCTTCCGACCGCTGCCGCACCGAGGTGCCCACGCTTTCGGGCGACCCGGCCCATCCCGTTGCCTGCTTCCACCCGCTTTGAAAGGCCCATCCCATGTCCTTCCACGTCCTGACCGGCGCCTTCGTCCATGAAAGCAACACGTTCAAGAAGGGCGAGACCACGCTGCAGGACTTCCGCGAGGATGTGCTGGACCTCGGTCAGGCCGCCATCGACCGCTTCGGCGACGTGAACGACGAGGTGGCGGGGTTTCTGGATGCCGGCCGGGCCGCCGGTTGGCGCATCACCCATACCGTCAGCGCCCATGCCACGCCAGGCGCCCGCGTCGCGCAAGAGGCGTTCGACCACATCGCCGGGATCATCTGCGATGCGGCACGGGCCAACCGCGACACGCTGGACGGCATCCTTCTGGCGCTGCACGGGTCGATGGTGCCGGTGTTCTGCGAGGACGGCGAGGGCGAATTGCTGCGCCGGTTGCGCGCGATCGTGGGGCCGGATCTTCCCATTGCCGTGACGCTGGACCTGCACGCCATGGTGACGCCGGCGATGGTGGAACAGGCGCAGATCTTCGTCAGCTACAAGACTTACCCGCATGTGGACATGCGCGAGACCGGGCGGCACGCCGGCCAGTTGCTGGACGCTGCGATGCGGGGCGAGACCCGGCCCCGCACCCTGCGCGTCCACCTGCCGATGCTGGACGAGGCCAATGCCGGGCGCACCGATGTGCCCGAGACGGCGGCACTCTACACCCGCGCTGCCGAGCATGAGGCCGAGCCGGGAATCCAGGCCGTCTCGGTCAACGCCGGCTTTTCCGAGGCCGACATCACCGAGATGGGGCCGACGGTGCTGGTGACCTTCGACCAGGGTCGCGAGACGCGGGCGCGCGAGATTGCCGAAGGACTGGCCCACAGCATCTGGGCCGGGCGCGGCAAGGTGTCGAATACCTTCCTCACCCCTGCCGAGGCCGCAGCCGAAGCGCGGGATTTCGATCCCGCGAAGGGGCCGCTGGTGATTGCCGACTATGCCGACAACCCCGGTGCGGGCGCCTATGGCGATGCGACCGCCCTGCTGGCCGCCCTGCTGGAGGCCGGAGCCGCACCCGGCGCCTTTGCCCCGATGATCGACGCGCAAGCGGCCGCGATCCTGCATCGCCATGCGGTCGGCGACACGGTCACGCTGGACCTTGGCGGCAAGTGCGACCCCACCTTCGGCGGCGGTCCGCTGCGGCTGACCGGCGAGATCCGGCATCTGTCGGACGGCACCTACACCGGCGACGGCCCGATCCTGGGCGGCATCACTCACAGCTTCGGCCCGACCGCGGTGCTGCGGGTGCAGGGCATCGACATCCTCGTCGTCTCTCTGCCGGGGCAGATGCTGGATTTGCAGCAGGTCCGCGCCTTCGGGATCGAACCGGCCGAACAACGCTTTCTCGTGGTCAAGTCGATGCAGCATTTCCGCGCCGCCTTCGAGCCGGTGGCGGGCCGCGTCATTGTCTGCGATACCGGCGCGCTTGCCACACCGCAGGCCCACCTGCGCCCCTACACGCACGTCCGCCGCCCGGTCTGGCCACTGGACCGCGGTGCGGCCTACCCCGTGCAGGGCTAAGCCACTTCAGTCGATCAGCGCCCGCATCCGCGCCAGGTCCACCGAATTGCGCGCGCCGGTCTTTTGCAGCACACGGGCGCGGTGCACCTCGACCGTGCGGATGGAGATGCCAAGGCTGTCGGCGATCTGCTTGTTCAGTTGGCCCTCCAGGATCAGCCGCATCACATCGGCCTCACGCTCGGACAGGCTGGCAAAGCGGTGCGCCAGTTCGGCCCGGCTGCTGTGTTCGGCCGCCCGACTTTGGTGCAGCGCCATGGCCTGCATCGCAAGATCGACGATCTGGTTGTCGTTGAAGGGCTTTTCCAGAAAGTCGAAGGCACCGGACTTCAGGCTTTGAACCGCCAGCGGCACATCGGCATGGCCGGTCAGGAAGATCACCGGCGGCAGGGCGGCGCTGCCGCCCTCGGCCCGTTGCAGCGCATCGGCGACCTGTGGGCCGGACATGCCGCCCATGCGCACATCCAGGATGATGCAGCCGCAATCGGGCTGCGGCCAGGCACCCAGGAAATCCTCGCCCGAAGGCCAGAGCCGTGTGGCGATGCCGCGCGAGGCGAAGAGGAACCCCAGGCTGTCGCGCAGCGGTTCCTCGTCATCGACAATGTGGACAGCAAGCGCGGCAGCTGCGGTCATGGGGCGGATCCTTGGGCGGGGGGAAGGGGCGCGAAGGGCAGCAGCACGGTGAACACCGTGCCGCCACCGGGGTTCGGCGCATGGGACAGGCCGCCATGCAGCAGCTCGACGATCGAGCGGCAGATGTTCAGTCCCATGCCCATGCCCTGGCTTTTCGTGCTGGTGAAGGGATCGAACAGCTGGGCGGCCACGTCTTCGGGGATGCCGGGGCCCTGGTCGGCCAGGTCCAGCCGGGCCATGCCGCCCTCTGCCGTCAGGCGCAGGGTCAGCCGGTCGCCGGCGCGCGGGCCTTCGGCCATGGCTTCCAGACCGTTGCGGATCAGGTTGACCATGACCTGTTCCACCAGGATGCGGTCGGCCAGCACGGGTGGCAGCGGTTCCGGTGCGTCCATCACAATCGTGACCTGCCGTTCGCGCGCTTCGCCCGCCATCAGGCCGATGGCATCGGCGGCAACCTCGGTCAGGTCCAGGGCCACCAGCTGCGGCTCGCGCTTCCTCACGAAATCCTGGATGCGGCGGATGATCAGCCCGGCCCGCCGCGCCTGTGCGCCGAGCTTTTCGAAGGCCGTCCGCACCTGAGGCGAGTCTGCCTGCCCAGCCTCGATCAGGTTCAGCCCGCCCGCGGCATAGGAGGCGATGGCGCCAAGCGGCTGGTTCAGTTCATGCGCGAGGGTCGAGGCCATCTCGCCCAGGGTGACAAGCCGTCCGGTCCGCGCCAGGCTGTCGTTCTGCGCCCGCGCCAGCCGCGCTGCCGCCTTGGCCTCGGTGATGTCGATGATCGAACCCATCCAGCCCTGGTGCCGCCCCGCCGAGTCGATCAGCGGTGCCTCATAGACCTGCACGTCGATCTCTGTTCCATCGGCGCGGCGAAACCGGGTCTCGAAGCTTTGCGGAGCAACGGCGCCGCTGGCCAGCGCCTTCTGGCGCGCCATGGTTTCCTCGATCCGGTCGGGTGCCCAATAGGGCATGGGCGGGGCATGGCCCATCAGGGTCTCGGCGGGCATCCCCACCATCTTCACGAAGGCCGAATTGACGTAAAGGATACGACCCGCGTGATCCTTGGCGCGCAGGCCCACGGTCAGGCTTTCCTCCATAGCCCGGCGAAAGGCCATCTCGGCGCTCAGCCGCGCCTCGGCCCGGCGGCGATGCGCGGCATTGCGCTGCAACACCAGGAGCGAGAGGATCGAAAAGGTCGCGAGCCCGATGATCGCTGCCAGAAGCGCTGTGTTGCCCAGGGCGGGGGGGCGGTCATAGGCGGTGATCGTCAGCACGGTGCCGGCAAGCGGCGGATCGAAGCTGATGCTGTGCGACGGCGCGCCTTCGGCCAGCGGGCGGCGGCTGCGGTCGGCCAGCGTTTCGCGGGAATCAGAGATGCGCACCGCATAGCGCTCCGCGATCCACCATGGGATATGGCGCTCAAGGATCAGGGGCAGCGACACGGCGGCCACCAGCACGCCGCCATCCGCATCGGATTGGCGCAATGCCATTGGCACGATCCCACCCTGCGCCGCGCCATAGACCGGCCGGGCCGGGCCGGCGGGCGCCTTGCGCAGCGTATCCACCAGGGCTTGCCCGACCGGCGCCACGCCCTGCGGCACCGATTCGACCAGGCGCCCGGCGCTGTCGTACCACTGGACGGACAGCATCTCGGGGTTGGCAGCAATGTGCACGCGGGCGCGGCTGCGCAGCGTTTCGCCATCGGTGCCGCTGGCGCCATCCAGCGCAAGGCGGACGAGCATGTCCTCGTCCACCGCCATCTGGAAGCGCAGGCTTTGTTCGACCCAAAGCGCATCGGTGGCCAGCGTGGTCTGCGCGCGTTCGGCATCGGCCCGGGCCAGAACCCAGACCAGCGTGCCGACCAGCGCAACCAGCGCTACGATGGCCGCGAGCGGAACGATCGACAACACGTCCCATCGCCGGGAGCGGATCAGGCTCTCGGTGACCCGGAAATCCGGCTGCCCCGCCACGGCGGGGGTGGGTGCATCTGTTGCGGCCGTGCCCTCTCCTCCCAGGAAGCCACACCCCATTTGCCACCGGCGGGCGTGTTCTGTCCATTGTGGTAAGCCACAATAGCGCCGGTCTCACTTTTCCGGCATCCCCTGTCCATTCCGCCCGGAGGAGCGGTCAATCGGAGGAGATAACCATGCTGAACCGTCGCAGCCTTTGCGCCCTTATGGGCGCCACCGCGCTGGCCCTTTCGGTCGCCGCCCCTGCCGCCGCGCAGGACAAGATCATCATCAAGTTCAGCCATGTCGTGGCGCCCGACACGCCCAAGGGCAAGGGCGCGGCCAAGTTCGAAGAGCTGGCCGAGAAATACACCAACGGCGCGGTGGACGTGGAAGTCTATCCCAACAGCCAGCTCTACAAGGACAAGGAAGAGATGGAGGCGCTGCAACTGGGCGCCGTCCAGATGCTTGCCCCCTCGCTGGCCAAGTTCGGCCCCCTGGGCGTGCAAGCCTTCGAAGTCTTCGACCTGCCTTATATCTTTGCCGACTATGACGCCCTGCACCGTGTGACCAAGGGCGAGGTCGGGCAGATGCTGTTTTCCAAGCTGGAGGACAAGGGCATCAAGGGGCTGGCCTACTGGGACAACGGCTTCAAGATCATGTCGGCCAATTCGCCGCTGCACACGACAGACGACTTCCTGGGCCTGAAGATGCGCATCCAGTCGTCGAAGGTGCTGGAGGCCGAGATGAATGCCCTGGGGGCCGTGCCGCAGGTGATGGCCTTCTCGGAGGTGTATCAGGCGCTGCAGACCGGCGTGGTGGATGGCACGGAAAACCCGCCCTCGAACATGTACACCCAGAAGATGAACGAGGTTCAGACCCATGCCACGGTGTCGAACCATGGCTACCTGGGCTATGCGGTCATCGTGAACAAGCAGTTCTGGGATGGACTGCCCGCCGAGGTGCGCGCCGGGCTGGAACAGGCGATGGCGGAATCGACCGACTACGCCAACTCGATCGCCCGCGAAGAGAACGAAAAGGCGCTGGAGGCGATGAAGGCCGCCGGGACCACCGAGTTCTACGAGCTGACGCCCGAAGAACTGCAGGCATGGAAGGATGCGCTGGCGCCCGTTGCCGAGGAGATGACCGACCGCATCGGTGCCGATGTGATCGAAGCCGTGAAGTCCGCCTCCGGGTCGTGAACCCGGCCTGGGCGCGGTCCTGACGGCCGCGCCTGCCATCCCTTTCCCCACATCCCCAGCCCAGGAGGTGCGCCATGCTGCGCCTGCTCGACCGGCTGGAAGAAGTGCTGATCGCCTCGCTGATCGCGGCGGCGACCCTGCTCATCTTCCTGTCCGTCACCCACCGCTACGCGCTTGGCCTTGTGGCCGACGGCGTGGCCTTCTTCCGGTCGCACGGGTTCGACGGGCTCTCTGCGCTCGCCAAGACCAGCTATTTCGGCCTGCGGTCCGTCAACCTTGTCTGGGCGCAGGAGCTGACGATCATCATGTTCGTCTGGATGGCCAAGTTCGGCGCCGCCTATGGCGTGCGGACCGGCATCCATGTCGGCATCGACGTGGTCATCAACCGGCTTGAGCCGGCGAAGCGTAAGGGCTTTGTGCTGTTCGGCCTTCTGGCCGGGGCGCTGTTCACCGGCACCATCGCGGCACTGGGGGCCAACTTCGTCTGGCACATGGCCCATGCCTCGGCCATCTCGCCCGACCTCGAGTTGCCGATGTGGATCGTCTACCTTGCTATCCCCCTGGGCTCGGCCCTGATGTGCTTCCGCTTCCTGCAGGTGGCGCTTGGCTTCCTTCGCACGGGCGAGCTGCCGCACCACGACCACGGCCATGTGGACGGGCTGGAGGACGGGGTCGAGGAAGTGGGCGAAGCCATCCTTCATTCGCCGCTGACCCCCCGCGACCTGACCGAGAAGGACAAGTGACATGAGCGCGCTCATCATCTTCGGGCTGCTCGTGGCCCTCATGCTGACCGGGATGCCGATTTCCATCGCGCTTGGCCTGACCGTTCTGAGCTTCCTGTTCACCATGACCGACGTGCCGATCGACACGGTGGCGCTGAAGCTGTTCACCGGCATCGAGAAGTTCGAGATCATGGCGATCCCGTTCTTCATCCTGGCCGGCAACTTCCTGACGCATGGCGGGGTCGCCAGGCGGATGATCAACTTCGCCACCTCGATGGTCGGGCACTGGCATGGCGGGCTGGGTCTGGCGGGCGTCATCGCCTGCGCGCTGTTCGCCGCCGTCTCGGGGTCTTCGCCCGCCACGGTGGTCGCCATCGGTTCGGTCATCCTGCCGGCCATGGTGGCGCAGGGCTTCCCGCGCCAGTTCGGGGCCGGGGTCATCACCACCTCGGGCGCGCTTGGCATCCTGATCCCGCCTTCGATCGTGATGGTGATGTATGCCGTCGCCACCAGCGGCATGCAGGTGCAGGGCCCCGACGGCCAGCTGGTCGACTCCGCCTCGGTGGGCGAGCTGTTCATGGCCGGCGTCGTGCCGGGGCTGATGCTGGCCGGCTTCCTGGGCTTCACCACCTGGTACCGCGCCCGCAAGTACGGCTATCCGCGGCTGGCCAAGGCCAACCTCGCGCAGCGCTGGACGGCTTTCCGCGAGGCGATCTGGGGCCTTCTGCTGATCGTCGTGGTGATTGGCGGCATCTACACCGGCATCTTCACGCCCACCGAGGCCGCCGCGATGTCTGCCGTCTATGCCTTCGTGGTGGCGGTCTTCGTCTACAAGGACATGAAGCTCGCCGATGTGCCGCGCGTGCTGCTGTCCTCGGCCAACATGTCGGCGATGCTGCTGTACATCATCACCAATGCGGTGCTGTTCAGCTTCCTCATGACGTCCGAGAACATTCCCCAGACGCTTGGCAACTGGATGGTGGATGCGGGGCTCAGCTGGTGGATGTTCCTCATCATCGTGAACCTGCTGCTGCTGGCCGCCGGCAACTTCATGGAGCCGTCGTCCATCGTGCTGATCATGGCGCCGATCCTGTTCCCGGTTGCCGTGCGGCTTGGCATCGACCCGGTGCACTTCGGCATCATGATCGTCGTCAACATGGAGGTGGGCATGTGCCACCCGCCGGTGGGCCTGAACCTGTATGTCGCCAGCGGCATCACCCGGATGGGCATCACCGAGCTGACGGTGGCTGTCTGGCCCTGGCTTCTGACCATGCTGATCTTCCTGTTGCTGGTGACCTATGTTCCCGCCATCTCGCTGGCGCTGCCCGCCCTGCTGGGGATGTAGCGACCCACCACGAATGGCCTGCCCAGGAACGCCGCGCCCAGCGCGGCGTTTTCGCTTTCGGGGCATTGGCTGTGGGGCACTGGCGCAGGGAGCCAGAAACCTTCCCCGCGGGGAAGGTTTCTTGCCCGGCAAACCGCGCAGAACGCACACCTGCCCAACCCTGTTGACAGGGGCTGCCCACTTATGACATCGGTGTCATGACATCAATGTCATCGAGTCGGGCGGGGGAGGGTTCGATGTCGACGATCTACGACGTTGCGCGGCTTGCCGGCGTTTCGCCAAAGACGGTCAGCCGTGTGCTCAATGCCGATGGGCCGGTGGGCGAACGCACCCGCCAGGCGGTCGAAGCGGCGATGCGCGAACTGGGCTATGTCCGGTCGAACGCCGCCCGGATGATGCGGGCGCAGAAGTCCGGGATCATCGGCCTGATCACCGGCGCCATCTCGACCAGCAAGCAGACACCCACGCAGCAGGGCCTGCCCGACCTTCTGATCGTCCAGGGCATCCAGCGCGCGCTGGAATCCTCGGGCCTGACGGTGATGATCGCCGATACCCTGGGCCGCAAGGACCGCGTGCCGCATCTGATTGACACTTTCCTGTCGCACCGCGTGGAGGGGCTGATCTATGTCGCCGAATACCACCAGGAAGTGAACCTGCCGAAGCTGCCTGAGGACACGCCGCTTGTCCTGGCCAACTGCTTCGACGCGCATGGCACGCCGTCGATCCTGCCCGACGACCGGCGCCTGCAGCACGACCTCGTGGTCCGCCTTGTCGCCGCCGGGCACCGGCGCATCGGCTTCCTGTCGCTGCGCGACTCCATGGTGGCCGGGCAACTGCGTCCCCTGGGCTATCGCGACGCACTGGCCGAGGCCGGCATCGCCTTTGACCCCGCGCTTCTGGCCCATGTGGATTTCGACGTCCCCGAAGCCGGGCCACAGCTTCTGTGGGATGCCATCGACCGGATGCTGCACCTGCCCGATCCGCCGACCGTTCTGTGCTGTGGCAACGACCAGATGGCGCTGATGGTCTACGGCATCCTGCGGTCGATGGGCCGCAAGGTGCCCGAGGACATCTCGGTCGCCGGTTTCGACAATTACCGCGTGATCGCCGAAACGCTCTATCCGCCGCTGACGACGGTGGAACTGGCCTACACGGCCATGGGCGTGCGCGCCGCGCAAAGGCTGCTGGCCCTTATCGGAGGGACCGGCACAGACGAGACGAACCCCGTCCTGGTGTCGGGGCCCGTGCACTGGCGCAGCTCGGTGACCGAGCTGGTCCAGCCGAAAGTCGTGAAACTGACTGCCCTTGGGGAGGAGAAACGGAAATGACGAAACTGACGCTTGCGGCCGCGCTTCTGGCGGCCACCACCTGGGGCGGCACCGCGCTTGCCCAGCAGACGCTGACCATGTGGTATCATGGCGCCGGCAATGACGTGGAGCAGAAGCTGATCGGCGAAGTGATCGCCGATTTCAACGCCAGCCAGACCGACTGGAAGGTCGAGCTGCAAAGCTTCCCGCAGGCCGCCTACAACGATTCCGTGGTGGCGGGCGCCCTGGCGGGCAACCTGCCCGACATCCTGGATGTGGACGGCCCGAACATGCCCAACTGGGCCTGGGCCGGCTACATGCAGCCGCTGAAGATCGACGAAACCAAGATCGCCGAGTTCCTGCCCGGCACCAAGGGCATCTGGAATGGTGAACTTTACTCCATCGGCCTGTGGGATGCCGCCGTGGCCATGGTGACGCGCCAGTCCACGCTGGATGCCCTGGGCCTGCGCACCCCGACGCTGGACCAGCCCTGGACCAAGGACGAGTTCATGGACGCACTGGCCAAGGCCAAAGCTTCGGGCACCTGCGAATACGCGCTTGATCTGGGCATGGCCTGGACTGGCGAATGGTATCCCTATGCCTTCTCGCCCTTCCTGCAAAGCTTCGGCGGCGACATCGTGGACCGCTCCACCTACAAGACCGCGGAAGGCGCGCTGAACGGCGATGCCGCGATGGCGTTCGGCGAATGGTGGCAAAGCCTGTTCACGGACGGCTACGCCCAGGCGACGCAGGACCCAGCCGACCGCGACGGCGGCTTCAACGCCGGCAAGTACTGTTTCTCGTGGAACGGCAACTGGGCGGCGCTTGGTTCGCTTGCCGCCTTTGACGACGTGGTCTTCCTGCCAGCGCCCGATTTCGGCAATGGCCCGAAGATCGGTGCCGCCTCGTGGCAGTTCGGCGTTTCGGCCAAGTCGCAGCATCCCGAAGGCGCTGCCGCCTTCATCGAGTTCGCGCTGCAGGACAAGTACCTTGCCGCCTTCTCGAACGGCATCGGCCTGATCCCGGCCACCCCCTCGGCCGCCGCGCTGACCGAGAACTATGCGCCGGGCGGCAAGCTGGCGGTGTTCTTCGACCTGTCGTCCAAGCAGGGCCTCGTCCGCCCGGTGACCCCCGGCTATGTCGTTCAGGCCAAGGTCTTCGAGAAGGCCGTCGCCGACATCGCCAACGGCGCCGACGTGGCGGCCACGCTGGATGCGGCGACGGACGAGATCAACGCCGACATCGAAAAGAACAACGGGTACGGCCACTAAGGCCGCCCCGCCTGTCCCCCCTCCTCCCGGGGGGACGAAGGCCGGGGCGCGCTCCCGCCCCGGCCCCCCTTTCCCCGCATCCGTTGAGGCCGACATGGCATCGAAGTTCCTCGTCTCCAACCGGACGGGCTGGCTCATGGCAGGCCCCTCGATCCTGCTGATCGCCGGCTTCATCGTCCTGCCCTTCCTCTTTGCCATCCTGTTCAGCTTCACCAACCAGCGGCTCGTTTCGCCCAATGCGGCAGAGTTCGTGGGCTTCGCGAACTATCGCCAGCTTCTGGACGTAACGACGCTGACGGTGGAACCCGAACGCGACGCTTCAGGCGCCGTGGTGATCGAGGACGGCGCTCCGAAGTACCCCTCGGTCCGCAGCCTGACGCGCAACAACCCCGACCGGCCTGACCTGAACGGGATGCGCGAATGGTTCAGCTTCGGCCATGGCGACAGCCGGACCTATGTACTGGCGCGCGACGTGGTGTTCATGAAGGCGCTGGTCAACACCTTCATCTTCGTGCTGGTCGTGGCCCCCGTCCAGGGCGGCCTGGCCCTGGGGCTGGCGCTGCTGATCAACCAGCGCCTGCGCGGTATCAACGTCTTCCGCACGATCTACTTCATGCCCGTGGTCGTCTCGATCGTCGTGGTCTCGCTGTTGTGGCGGTTCATCTACGACGGGCAGTCGGGGCTTCTGAACAACCTGCTTGGCGCGCTCAGCTTCGGCGCCATTCCAAAGGTGGACTGGCTGGGCAACCCCTCCACCGCGCTTGGCGCGATCATCGCCATGTCGATCTGGCAGGCGGTGGGCTTCCACATGGTGATCTGGCTTTCGGGCCTTCAGACCATCTCGCCCACGCTGTACGAGGCGGGTGCCATCGAGGGCGCGTCGAAGTGGCAGACCTTCCGCTACATCACCTGGCCCGGCCTGCGGAACACCGCCGTGCTGGTGCTGATCGTCATCACCATGCAGGCCTTCGCGCTGTTCGCCCAGATCGACGTGATGACGGGGGGCGGCCCGCTGGACAGCACGCAGACCATCGTCTTCCAGGCGGTCGAACGCGGCTACGGCAAGCAGGACATCTCGGGCGGGTCCACCATCTCGGTCGTGCTGTTCGTGATCGTGCTGTCGATTTCCCTCATCCAACGCTGGCTGACGCGGGAGAAAAGCTGATGGCCCAGATTTCCGCCGACAACCGCGGCCTGCGCCTTGCCACCCGCTATGTGGTGTTGGGGCTGATCGCCGTCATCTTCATCTTCCCGCTGGTCTTCATGCTGATGTCGAGCCTCAAGCCCGACCAGCAGCTTCTTGAAGACACCGCATCGCTCCGCGCCTTCCTGCCGGTTGGCGACGTGTCGCTGGACAACTACTTCGCCGCCTTCAAGCGCGCGCCGGTGGGGCTGTTCATCCTGAACTCGGTCATCGTGACAGGCGTCACCGTGGCCCTGTCGCTGCTGGCCTGTTCGGCGGCGGCCTTCGCCTTCGTCTTTGTCGAATGGAAGGGCCGCAACCTGATGCTGTCGCTGATCCTTGCCACGCTGATCGTGCCCTTCGAGACCATCGCCATCCCGCTTCTGCTGGTGGCGTCCAAGCTGCCCTGGATCGGGGTCGAAGGCGTGACCTGGGGCTGGCTGAACAGCTACCGCGTGCAGATCGTGCCCTTCATCGCCGATGGCCTGACGATCTTTCTCTTCGTGCAATACTTCAAGGATCTGCCGGGAGAGTTGATCGAAGCCGCGCGGGTCGAAGGCGCAAGCTGGGGCCAGATCTACCGGCGCATCGTCATGCCGCTGTCCGGGCCGGTGCTGGCCACCGCCGCGATCCTGAAGTTCCTGGTCATGTACAACCAGTATCTCTGGCCGCTGATGGTCACGCAGGAAGAAGGCTATCGCCCGGTCATGGTGGGGCTGCAGTACTTCTTCCAGCTGAACCGCGCCTGGGGCGAGATCATGGCCTACCTCAGCCTCATCACCCTGCCGGTGCTGGCCTTCTACCTGTACCTGCAGAAGGCTTTCATCGCCTCGATCGCATCCACTGGCGTCAAGGGCTGACCGCCCGGCGACACCGCGTGCAACCGACATGCGGCCTCCGGCCGCGACACAACTGCCTGAACGAAGGAACCGACCTATGCCGATCGCAATCGAAGGAAAGTGGCTCTGGGACAGCTGGTACGCCCATGACGGCAAGCAGTGGCACGGCTATTTCCTCCAGGCCGACCGCGCCCTGGGCGACCCCGACCTGCGCCACTTCAACGTGAGCCAGGGCCACGCCACCTCGACCGACCTGAAGACCTGGACGCATCACGGTACCACCTTCGCGCCGGCGGCTGGCCCGGCCTGGGACGACTACACCACCTGGACCGGATCGGTGGTTCAGGGCGACGACGGGCTGTGGCACCTGTTCTATACCGGCACCACAAAGGCCGAACGCGGCATGTACCAGCGCATCGGCCATGCCACCTCGACCGACCTGCACAACTGGACCCGCGTGGGCGACGGGCTCTGCCTCGACCTGACCGGTCCGAACGCCGACTGCTACGAGACCGATCACATCGTCGGCCACTGGCACGACCGCGCCATGCGCGACCCCTGGGTGATGCGCAACCCGGATGGCGGCTGGATGATGTACTTCACCGCCCGCGCGCCCGGCATCCCCGAGCCGAACGCCGGCGGGGCGGTGGGCTTTGCGACCTCGCCCGACCTGATGACCTGGACGCTGTGCCCCCCCGTCTTCACCGGCGGCTTCGGCCAGTTGGAGGTGCCGCAGGTGTTCGCCCAGGGCAACCATTGGTACTGCCTGTTCTGCACGGCCAGTGTCCACTGGTCCAACCAGTACCGCGCCACCAATACCCAGGCCCCCGTCACCGGCACGCACTACCTGATCGCCGACCATCCGCGCGGGCCCTGGCGGGTGGCACCCGGCCCCTTCCTGGATGGTGCCGATCCCTGCCGCCGCTATGCCGCGCGCATCGTGGAAACGCCGCAGGGCCTGTTCATCCTGGGCTTTGCCGATGGCGGCAAGGCGCAGTTCGGTGGCTATGTCATGGACCCCGAACCCGTGACCGTTGGACCTGACGGCCTTCTGTCCGTCACCCCGATTGCGCTTGCAGCGGAGTAGGCAGATGGCTGGCATTTCCCTCAAGAACGTCCGCAAGAGCTATGGCAACGCCCATGTCATCAAGGGCGTCGACATCGAGATCGAGGACGGCGAGTTCTGTGTCTTTGTCGGTCCCTCGGGCTGCGGCAAGTCCACCCTCCTGCGCATGATCGCCGGGCTGGAAGACATCACCTCGGGCGAGCTTCGCATCGGCCAGAGGGTGGTGAACGAGCTTCCGCCCAAGGATCGCGGCGTCGCCATGGTGTTCCAGTCCTACGCCATTTTCCCGCACATGACCGTGCGGGAAAACGTGGCCTTCGGCCTGACCATCGCCGGCGCCAGCAAGGCGGAAAAGGATGCCAAGGTCGCCGAGGCCGCCCGTATCCTGCAGATGGAGCATCTGCTGGACCGCCGGCCCAGCCAGCTTTCGGGCGGCCAGCGCCAGCGCGTCGCCATCGGCCGCGCCATCGTGCGCAAGCCGGAGGTGTTTCTGTTCGACGAGCCGCTGTCCAACCTGGATGCCGCCCTGCGCATGGACATGCGGATGGAGATCGGCAAGCTGCACAACCAGCTTGGCGCGACGATGATCTACGTCACTCACGACCAGGTCGAGGCGATGACCCTGGCCGACAAGATCGTCGTGCTGAAGGACGGTCAGGTGATGCAGATCGGCGCGCCGATGGACCTGTATCACGACCCGGCCAACCTGTTCGTTGCGGGCTTCCTGGGTGCCCCTTCGATGAACTTCGTCAAAGTCACGGTGCAGGCGGTGAACGGCAACCGGGTTCTGGTGTCGAACGCGGCGCTGGACCCGGTCGAGGTTTCGGGCAAGCGGGGGCCGTTCAAGCCGGGCGACAGTGCGATCCTGGGCCTGCGCCCGCAGTATCTTTCGGTGGTGAAGGACGCCGGCCGGCTGCACGGCGCGGTCGCCCTGACCGAACGACTGGGCGCGGAAACCGTGGTGGAAGTGACCTTGAAGGACGGCAATCCGCTGATCGCGGCGCTGTCGCAGGACGCGATCTTCCCGCTTGGCACGCCGGTCAACCTGAGCTTCGATCCGGACAAGGCCCACCTGTTCCCGGCGACCTGACGGGCACCGGGGCAGTCACCTGCCCCGGCGCGCTGACGTCACTTCATGCTGGCCTTGATCGCCTCGACATCGGCGGTGGTCATCTCGCCCACCGTCGTCACCTTGCCATCGACGATCTGCCACAGCCGGAACGGGCCGGAAATGTCGCCATACTGGTCAAAGTTGACCGGGCCGATGACGCCCTCATACCGGATCGGCTTGCCTTCCGAGATCAGCTTCAGCGCCTTGGCGAATTCGTCCTTGCCGGCATAGATCGGCTCGCCCGCCGGATCGACGGCCTTGCGCAGCGCGTCGGGCAGCTTGGACGCATCGGGTCCGCCGGCGATGGCAATGGCCAGGCCCACCAGCGCCCCTGCGTCATATGACCGGTCCGCCGCCGGAGCCGCCGGGTCGATGCCCGAGAAGGCCTGGTAGTTGGCGTTGAAATACTCGGTCGAGGCGGTCGGATCGGTGCCCGAGGACGTGCCGAAGGCATTCGCCAGGTATTCCTTGCCCACCGCCGCGATGAAGTCGTCGCTGTTCATCCCGTCATTCAGCAGGAACTTCTGCACCCCGCCTTGGCTGACCCAGGTGCGGGCAATCGTGGCGCCGTCCACCGGGTCCGAGATCAGGAACAGTGCATCCGGCTCGCCTGCCATCGCCGCCGTGACCTCGGCCGCGTAAGAGGACTGCTTGGCGTTGTAGGGCGTGACCGAAACGACGGTACCGCCCAGCGCCGCGAAGGGATCGGAAAACTCCTTCACCAGGTTCACGCCGAAGTCGTTGTTCTGATGGATGATGGCGATCTTCTTCATGCCGTTGTCCACGGCGAACTTTGCCAGGGCCACGCCTTGCAGCGCATCCGAGGTGATGGTGCGGAAGAACACCCCGTTGGTCTTGCCGTCGCGGCCCAGCTGGGTCAGCGTCGGCGAGGACGAGGCGGGCGAAACCTGCAACACCTTGGCCGGCGCCGTGACCGAGGTCAGGATCGGGATCGACATCGGGCTGATGATGCCGCCGATGATCGCCGGCACCTTCGACACCTGCACCAGCTGCGTCGCCGCATCCACGGCGATGTTGGCCTGGGTCTGGCTGTCACGGGTGTCGGTCTTGATGGTGCAGCCGGCCACACCGCCCGCATCGTTCAGGTCGCGGAAGGCCATCTCGATCGACTTGGCGCCCGCCTGGCCATATTCCCCGGCAGGCCCAGTGAGTTCCAGCACGACACCGACGGTGATGTCGCAAGCGGCGGCCAGGCCTGGCACAAGGGCCAGCGCGGCGGCCGAGGCAAGAAGCAGTTTCTTCATGGGATCCTCTCTGTGGTTGTCTTCTTGGTTCGCCCTGGGGTTTTCCCGTCTTTCGCGCCGGACCGGGCAAAGTCCGGCGGTGGGCGGCCTCAGCTGGCCGCGTTCAGATTGTATTTCATGATCCGGCCATGCGGCCCGTTGCGGTCGCGCTCCAGCGTATAGACATCGCCTTCGGGAATGCGTGACTGCGCCTGGATCGCGGCGATCTCTGCCCGGTCCGCATCGGTCAGCCGCAGCGTCGCCACAGCCACGTTGCCC
The DNA here is from genome assembly GCF_019623905.1 of Neotabrizicola shimadae. Taxonomy (NCBI): domain Bacteria; kingdom Pseudomonadati; phylum Pseudomonadota; class Alphaproteobacteria; order Rhodobacterales; family Paracoccaceae; genus Neotabrizicola; species Neotabrizicola shimadae. Next base: position 3,478,351 of record NZ_CP069370.1, read on the forward strand.
GCCAGATGCGCCCGGTTGCGTGCCCCCACGATGACGGCGGCCACGCCCGGCCGGTCCAGCATTGCCGCCGAAGCGACGGTGGCGATGTCCACGCCATGCCGGTCGGCAATGCCGCGCAGCACGCTCAACAGGGCCTGGAACAGATCCCACCCCCCGAAATCGTCGATGATCAGCTTGTACTTGGTCAGCGACCGGTTCTCCATCGGCTCCCGCGGCTCAGCCGCACCCAGCCAGCGGTCGCCCAGGAAGCCGCCCGCCACCGTGCCATAGCAGAACAGCCACAGCCCCCGGTCCTGCGCCAGCCGCACCAGCGCGCGCTCGGGCCGGCGGTCCAACAGCGAATACTGCACCTGCATCGACATCAGCGGGATGCCGGCGTCGAAGATCTCGCCCACTCGCTGCGTGTCGAAGTTCGTCGCGCCGATCTGGGCAATCTTGCCCTCGGCCTGCAGCTCCTTCAGCCAGCCCAGCACGTCCAGATAGCGCGGCACGGCATAGTCCCACCAATGGAACTGCACCAGATCCAGCCGCTCCTGCCGCAGCCGCTTCAATGATGTCTCCACGATGCCGGCCACATAGGCGCGGTCGCAGGTGGCGAGCATCGTCAGGTCCGGCACCAGCTTGGTATGCACGTGCACCGCTGCCAGTGCGGCCTGCCCGTGCTTGTCGGCAAAGGCGCTGCGGAACGCACCGATCAGCTCTTCCACCCCGGTATAGATGTCGGCGCAGTCGAAGGTCAGGATGCCGGCCTCCGCAAAAGCCATCATGTCGGCCACCGCCTCGGCGCGGTCCACCGGGCCGTGGCCCCCCGCCAGTTGCCAGCCGCCACGGATCACCCGGGTAATGGAATAGCCCGGACGCAGCTCGATCAGGGGCAGCGCGGTCATGTCGGCTCCTTCGGCAGGGGAACGGCAGTGGTTTCGGCATGGCTGAAGCGGCGCTTGCCCAGCCGGGTGATGCGCAGCCGCGAGGGGCAGTTCGGGTCGGGGCAGGCGATCTCGGCGTCGGAGGTCATCCAGTCATGCGGATGGGTCTGGCGCTGCTTGGCGGGCAGAAGCGGCAGGATCGCCGACAGCGAATAGATCGAGAAACTCTGCCCCGTCGGAAGGTGCAGCTGCTCGCCGCGCAGCTCGAACCAGTCGCCCGGCGCGCCGCAATAGATCTTCGCCCCCTCGGGTGCCACGATCTCGACCCGCAGGTCGTACAGCTCGAAGGAATCGTCGCTCATTCCATCCTCGCAAAGGTGATCTCGGTGGCGCCCTGCCGGCGGATGCGCCCGCAGGCGTCGGCCAGCGCCGCCCGGTCCTCGGGCACCACTTGCGCCACAACCGAACCGGCCAGCCATCCGATGGGGAAGAACATCCGCGCGCCCGGTCCGTAAAACAGGCCCACGTCGAAGATCGGGTCCGGGTTGCCGCCCCACATCCGTGCCGGCACATAGGCCAGCACCACATCGCCCGGCTGCGGATGCAACGTCGCGTTTTCGGGTGGCAGCGCCACCGCCCAATCTTGCCCCGCCAATTGGGGCGAGGGGATCGGGCAGGAAATCTCGGGCCCTGTCCACATGGCATGGATCGAAGGCACGACCCGCGGCTCCGCCGCCCAGGCCCACAGAAAGGCCGCGTTGGCCGGCGCCTTGCCGTCCAGAAGCGCGGCCTGCACGTCCAGGCCGTTTCGCGCATCGCGAATGGAAATCAGTCGGCTCACGTCGCCTCTCCTGCGTTTGCTTCCAGTTTGCCCTTCAGGAAGGCGAAGGGGCGGCTGATGTCGTCTACCAGGGCCTGCCGCGCCGCCTCGGCATCGCCCCGGCGCAGCGCCTCCAGGATGGCGTGGTGATACCGAGCGGCATCCGTCTCGCCCGCGTCGGAAAAGGCAAAGATCGCCGCCCGGGTGCAGGGGCCGGATTGCAGCCAAAGGCTTTCGATCATCGGGATCAGAACCTCGGAACCGCAGGCGCGATAGATTTCGAAGTGGAAGGCCTGGTTCAGCGAGACCTCGCGGTCCACCGTCTGCGGGTTGCCGCCCAGCCGCAGCGCCTCCCACTCCGCCATGATCTTCGCCGCCCGCTCCAGCCCCTCGGGCGTCATGCGCCGCGCGGCCAGCGCGATCGCCTCGCCCTCGATCAGGATGCGCGCGCGCAACAGGTCGGCCAGCCGGTCCAGCGTGATCGGCGGCACGCGGATCTGCCGGTTGGGCAGCGCCTCCAGCGCCTGTTCGCTGATCAGCCGACCCAGCGCCTCGCGCACCGGCATGGTCGATGTCATCAGCGCATCGGCCAGCTGGCGGATCGTCAGCATCTGACCGGGTTCGAACAGCCCGCCGATCAGGGCGCGCCGCAATTCGCCGTAAACCCGGTCCTGAACGGTTTCGCGCCCCACCGGCGCAAGGCCCACGGTCGATGTCTCTGTGTCCACGACTGCACCCGGAACGAATCATCTTGTCCGGTCAATTAGACGACTCTACTGTGATCAGATCAAGTGTGATCACAGATCAAACATCATGGATGCAGAGGTGACCCCACCCATTCTTGAAGCCCGGTCCCTGACCCGCAGGTTCGGCGGCATCGCGGCGGTGCGCGACATGTCGCTGTCCATCGCCCCCGGCGAAATCCTGGGTCTGATCGGCCCGAACGGCGCGGGCAAGACCACGATGTTCGATCTTCTGTCCGGATCGGTTCGCCCGTCCGCGGGCACGATCCGGCTGAAGGGGCGCGATGTGACGCGCGAGGCGGCGCATCACCGGCTGGCGCAGGGGCTGGGGCGCACCTTCCAGATCCCGCGACCTTTCCCCGACCTGACCTGCACCGAGAACCTGCTGATCGCCCGCCAGAACCAGACAGGCGAACGGCTGTTCGCAAACTTCCTCGCCTCCCGCCGGATCGCGGCCGAGGAACGCGCGGCCCGCGAAAAGGCGCACGAGATTCTGGACCTGATGCTGCTGACCCGTCTGGCGGACGAGCCGGCCCGCTTCCTGTCGGGCGGGCAGCGCAAGCTTCTGGAACTCGCCCGGGTGATGATGGCCGACCCCGCATTGATCCTGCTGGACGAACCGGCCGCCGGGGTGAACCCCTCGCTCCTCGAGGTGCTGATCGACCGCATCCAGGCCATCAACGCGCGTGGCGTCACCTTCCTTCTGATCGAACACAACATCGACATGGTGACGCGGCTGTGCAGCCGGCTGATCGTCATGGCGAACGGCTCGCTTCTGTGCGAGGGCGCACCCGATGACGTGGCGCGCGACCCGCGCGTGATCGAGGCTTATCTCGGCGGGGCAGCGGCATGACCATCCTGACCACGCGCAACCTTGTCGCCGGATACGAACCGGGCCTCGCCATCGTGCGGGGCGCCTCGATCAACGTCGCCGCCGGCGAGATCGTGGTGATCCTCGGCCCGAACGGCGCCGGGAAATCCAGCCTCATCAAGGCCATCGCGGGCCTTGTGCCCATCAGCGAAGGCAGCGTCACGCTGGAGGGCCGCGACATCACCGCCCTGCCCGCGCACCGCAAGATCCGCGAGGGCCTGGCCTTCGTGCCGCAGACCGAAAACGTCTTTCCCCGCATGACGGTCGAGGAAAACCTGCGCCTGTCCATCGGCATCTTCCCCGACCGCAACGTCGCGCAGGGCATCGAGGAAACCTATGCCCTCTTCCCCGATCTCGCCCGCCAGTCCCGGCTTCTCGCCGGCAGCCTTTCGGGCGGGCAACGGCAGATGCTGGCCGCCGCGCGCGCGCTGATCGTCAAGCCGCGCGTCCTGATGCTGGACGAACCCTCCGCCGGGCTCTCGCCCAAATTCGTGGAACAGGTCTTCGCCCGCCTGCAAGAGGTGCGCGCCACTGGCGTCACCATCGTCCTTGTCGAACAGAATGCCCGCGCCGCCCTGTCCATCGGCGACCGCGCCTATGTGCTGGTCGAAGGTCGCGAGGCGCATGAAGGCCCCGCCCGCAGCCTCTGGGACGACCCGCTGATCGCAGAGCTTTACCTTGGCAAGCGGAAGGAGGCGTCATGACCCTGCAATTCCTTCTGGATGGTGTGATTTCCGGCGCGATGATCGGCCTCGGCGCCATCGGCATCACACTGACCTATTCCATCCTGCGCTTCTCCAACTTCGCCCACGGCGACCTCATGGCCTGGGGCGCCTATGCCGCCCTTGTCGCCGTAGGGGCCATCGGCAGCCTGTTCGGCGGGGCCGCTCCCATCCTGCCCCTGTCCTTCGGCCTGCCGCTGATCCTGTCCACCCTCCTTGCCATGGCCGTGGCCTCGGCCATCGCGCTCGCGCTCGACTGGCTCCTCTTCGCGCGGCTGCGCGCCCGCGGCCAGGCGATCATCGTGGTGATGGCCTCCTTCGGCGCCTCGATGGCGCTGCGCAACCTGCTGGAGTTCCTCTTCACCTCGAGCCCTGCCTACTATTCCAACGCCCTGCAGATCGCCAAACCCCTCGGCCTCGGCATCCGCATCACGCCGGACCAGGTGGCGCTCCTGGCCATGACCCTGGCCCTCGTGACCGCCATGCACCTCTACCTCACCCGCAGCCAGCGCGGTCGCGAGATGCGGGCCTATGCGCAGAACCCGGCACTGGCCCGCGTCGTCGGCATCGACACCCGCGCCGTCATCCGTGCGACCTGGATCGTCGGCGCCTCGCTCGCCGCCGCCGCCGGGGTCATGGTCGGCGTGCTGGTCCAGATCCGCCCGCTCATGGGGCTCGACCTGCTCCTGCCCATGTTCGCCGCCGCCATCCTTGGCGGCATCGGCTCTGTCCCCGGCGCCGTCCTCGCCGGCCTCATCATCGGCCTCAGCGAGGCAGCCGCCGTGCAGTTCATCGGCGCCGAATGGCGGGCCGGCGTCTCCTTCGTGATCCTGATGGCCGTGCTTCTGGTCCGCCCCACGGGCCTCTTTGGAGTGACCGAGAGATGATCGACCTTCTGGGCTACGGCGCCTTCTTCCTGTCGACCGCCCTGATCTTCGGGATCATCACCCTAGGGCTGAACCTGCAATGGGGGCTGACGGGCCTGTTCAACGTGGGCATCGCGGGCTTCGTGGCCATCGGCGCCTATACCTCGGCGCTGCTCACCACGCCCGAGGCGGCAGATCGTGTCGGCGGCTTCGGCTGGCCCATCGCGCTTGGCTGGGTGGCCGCCATGCTGGTGACCGGCGGCGCCGCCGCCTTCACGGGCTTTGCCACCCTGCGGCTGAAATCCGACTACCTTGCCATCACCACATTCGGCGTAGCCGTCGTCGTGCAACTTGTGGCGCTGAACGCCCAGGGGCTGACGGGCGGCCCCTTCGGCGTGGCCTTCATCCCCCGCCCCTTCGCCGACCTGCAATCCGATCCGCTGGCCTTCAACCTGGTGAACCTCGCCGTCATCGGCGCCGTCACCCTGGCCATCTACCTTGCGCTGGAACGGCTGGCGCACAGCCCCTGGGGCCGTGTGCTGAAAGCCCTGCGCGAAGACGAACGCGCCGCCATCTCTCTGGGCAAAAGCGCCCGCTCCTACCGCATCCAGGCCTTCGCCGTGGGCGGCGCCGTCATGGGCCTCGCCGGCGCGGTGCAGGCACATTTCATCGGCTTCATCGCACCCGACAACTATGTCCCCACCCTGACCTTCCAGGTCTGGGCCATGCTCATGGTGGGCGGCTCGGGGTCCAACCGCGGCGCGCTGATGGGCGCGCTGGTGGTCTGGGTGCTTTGGATCGGCGCGGGAAGCCTCTCTTCGGCCGTCGTGCCCGGCGACTGGCAGGCCCGCGCCGCCAGCCTGCAGATCGTCGCCATCGGCGTCACGCTCTGCATCATCCTTCTCCTGCGCCCGCAGGGCTTCTTCGGCCCGCGCCGCGGCGGTGGCATGGAATGACCCTGCCCGACCCCGCCACGCTCTGGCACCAGACGGCGCCGCCCCTCGCGCCCTTCCCCCGCTTCGCCGGGCGGGCCGAGGCCGACCTCGCCGTCATCGGCGGCGGCTTCTCGGGTCTGTCCACTGCGCTCCATGCCGCGCAGGACGGCCTGACCGTCGTCCTCCTGGAAGCCAACCGCATCGCCTGGGGCGCCTCGGGGCGCAACGCGGGCTTCGTGGTGCCCAACTTCGCCAAGGCCGATCCCGACGGCATCCGCACGACACTCGGGGCCGACCGGGGCGACCGCCTCATCCGCATGGCCGCCGACAGCGCAGATCTCGTCTTCGGGCTGATCCGCCGCCACGCCATCGACTGCGACGCCGCCCAGGCCGGCTGGATCCAGCCCTCCCATTCCGAAGCCGCCTTCGCCCGCGCCCGGCAGCGCGTCGCGCAATGGCAGCGCGAAGGCCGCCCGGTCGAGCTGCTCGATGCCACTGCCATCGCGCAACTCACCGGCGTTCCCGGCTGGCGCGGCGGCTGGATCGACCGCTCGGCCGGCACGCTGAACCCGGTGGCCTATGCCCGCGGCCTGGCCCGCGCGGCCGCCCTGGCCGGGGCGAACCTGCACGAAGACAGCCCCGTCACCGCGCTCCGCCCCATCGGAGAGGACTGGGAAGTCGCCACCCCCGGCGGCAGCCTCACCGCCCGCCGCGTCGTGCTGGCGACCAACGCCCATGCCGGAAGCCTCTGGCCGGGCCTGGCGCAAAGCTTCTTCCCGCTCCGCGTCTTCCAGATCGCGACGGCCCCGGTTCCGCAGGCCGACCGAGCCCGACTTCTCCCGCAGGGCATGGCGCTGTCCGACAGCCGCCGGAACCTTTTCACCTGCCGCTTCGACCCCGAGGGCAGGCTCATCACCGGCGGTATGCACATCCTCGGCCCCGGCGCCGACCGGCGCGTGCCGCGCCGCATCCTGAACCGTATCGCTCAGGCGCTCGGGCTCGACGGGCGGCTCACCCTGACGCATGCCTGGTCGGGCCTGGCCGCCGTCAGCCCCGATTTCCTGCCGCGCGTCATCGAACCCGCCCCCGGCCTGATCGCGGGCTTCGCCTGCAACGGACGCGGCATCGCCATGACAACGGCCATGGGCCGCGAACTGGCCGATTGGGCCGCGGGCCGCCCGTCCGATGCGCTCGCCCTGCCGCGTGTGCCGCTTCAGACCATCCCGCTGCACGGCCTCAGCCGCCTTGCCCCCAACCTGCTGCTTCCCGCCAGCATCCTGCGCGACCGGCTGGAAAGCCCCGCCGCCCTTCCGAGATGAGGTTCCCATGACAGATGCCCCGGACGGCTCCGGCTACCTGCTCTATCACTCCATCGGCCAGTATCCCGGCAAGGCGCAGGACATGGCGCGCGGCCTCGCGGCCTTCGCCGAAACCTGGGGCCGGGCCGATACCGCGCAATGGCCCATGGCGCTTGGCCTGCGCGACCGCTTCCTTGGACGCTGGCGCGCGATCCTGAACGCGCCCGAAGCCAGCCTTACTACAACCGAAAACGTCACCTCCGCCGTTGCCGCCATCCTTCTGGCCCTGCCGGACCACCATCTGCGCGGCCGCACCGTGCTGATCGCCGAGGACTGCTTTCCTTCCAACCACTTCCTGCTGGCCGGCCTCGCCGACCGGCTGGGCTTCACGCTCCGCACCGTCCCGCTGCGCCCCGGCGCCGATTGGGTCGAGGACGAGGATTTCCTCGCCGCCTGGACGCCCGATGTGGGCCTGGCCCTTGTCACCTGGATCTCGTCGCTCACCTCGCACCGCGTTGACGTGGCCGCGATGGTCGCGCATGGACGCCGCATGGGCAGCCTGATCGGCGTCGATGTCACCCAGGGCGCGGGCCTCTTGCCCTTCGATGTGCGGGCTCCGGCGGTGGATTTCGCCGTCTCCACCAGCCTGAAATGGATGTGCGGATCGCCCGGCGCCGGCGTGCTTTACGTCGCGCCAGACCTCACAGCGCAGTCCGCCCCGCCCTTGCGCGGCTGGTTCAGCCAGCCCGACCCGTTCAACTGGGACCTGACCCGGTTTTCCTATGCCGGCGACATCCGCCGCTTCGACAGCGGCACCCCCGCCATCATGGCGGCAGCGGCCAGCCTGCCCGCGCTGGACTGGCACGCCCGGCAGGACAAGGCCGCGCTTCTGGCCCACAACCGCGCGCTCCAGTCGCGGCTTCAGGACGGTGTGCAGACGCTTGGCCTGCCCCTCGCCTCGCCCGCCAGCCTCGACCGGCGCGGCGGCAGCCTGATGCTGAAGCTGCCCAGTCCCGAAGCCCTTCAGCCGGCGCTGGCCCGTCTGGCGCAGGCCGATGTCCACGCCGATGGCCGTGGCCGGCTGCTGCGGCTCTCGCCGGGCGCGATGACGACTGCCGAAGGCGTGGACCGCGCCCTTGCCGCCCTTGCCGGACTGCGCAAGGGCTGACGTCCCGGTCCCACAAGGCCAATGGCACGGGTCGTCGGCCCGCTTATGCCGCGACTGCGGGTTTTCCTACGGCGGCTTGACCCGTCCAACCTCGGACAATCCTTACGTCCGAGTTAATTCGAGTCCGCAAGATATTGATTTCATTGGTTCTGATCCGCGTCCGAGCTCGGACGCCCCCTCGGAACTGGTCCAATCTCCGGACCAGGCCGGCTTGACGGGGCCCTCCAAAGGCCTTCACTCTGCCCCGACCGGCCGAGCCCAAGAGCCCCCATGTCCCAGCATCCCCACCTGATGTCCCCCCTCGCCCTGCGGGGCCGGACCCTCCGCAACCGCATCGTCTTCGGGGCCCATACCAACAACATGTCCGACCAGGGCCTCCCGGGCCCCCGCATGGGCGGCTACCTCCTGGAACGCGCCCTGGGCGGGGCGGCGATGGTGGTCTGCGAGCCGGTCCCGGCCCACCGCACCGGCGTCCTGACCCGCGGCAACCTCCTGCAAGGCTCCGACGAGATCATCCCCCATTTCCGCCGGATCACCGAAGCCGTCCAGGACGCCGGCGCGGTCATCATCCAGCAAATCTACCACGTCGGCGCCCACGGCGACTCCGACCTCTCCTTCCAGCCGCACTGGTCGCCCTCGGGCCTGCCCTCCTACCACGACAGCGACGGCAGCCACGCCATGACCGGGGCCGAGATCGAAGAGCTTCTGGACGCCCATGCCGCCACCGCCCGGCGGGCGAAGGACTGCGGCTTTCAGGGGGTGGAAGTCTGGGCCGCCTACCACTCGCTGATCGACCAGTTCTGGACGCCCTGGTCCAACCGCCGCGACGACAAGTGGGGCGGCAGCCTGCAGAACCGCACCCGCTTTTCCCGGCAACTGATCGACCGCATCCGCCGCGACTGCGGCGAGGATTTCATCGTGGGCCTCGCCACCAGCTACTCCCCCGCCTATGCCGGCGTGACCCTGACCGACGAACAACTCGGCGAGATCGTGGCCCTGCACGACGCCACCGGCCACGTGGACTATGTCACCGTGGGCTTCGGGTCCTACCTGGAATTCGACGGCATCATCCCGGCCTTCACCAAGGCCGAGAAGCTGACCACGCCCATGACCGCCCAGCTGAAGGCACTGGTCCGGCACGCCGCGATCACCTCGGAAGCAGGCATCCGGACGCCCGAGAATGCCGAGACGATCCTTTCTTCGGGCGAGGCGGACCTGGTGTCCATCGTGCGCGGCCAGATCGCCGACCCGCATCTGGCCCGGAAGGTCAGCGAGGGGCGGGCGGCAGAGATCCGGCCCTGCCTGTCCTGCAACCAGATGTGCTGGGGGCGGCGGTCGCGGGATTACTGGATCTCCTGCCTGGTGAACCCCTCAGCGGGACGGGAGTTCGAATGGGGTGGGGATCGGTTCGAGCCTGCCGCCATGCCCCGCGAGGTGCTGGTGGTGGGCGCGGGACCTGCGGGGCTGGAAGCAGCGCGCGTGGCGGCAGAGCGCGGGCACCGGGTGGAGGTCGTGGAGGCGCTGCCGGTCACGGGCGGGCAGTTCCGACTGGCCGGAATGCAGCCGCGGCGGGGGCAGATCCTGGACTTGCTGGACTGGTACGAGCGGGAGCTGGACCGGCTGGGGGTGAGGCTGAGGCTGAACAGCTTCCTGGACGAGGAGGAGATTGCGGCGCACGGGGCGGAGGTGGTGGTGCTAGCCACGGGGTCACTACCGGATGACACCGGGTTCCGCCGGTGGATGCCGCAGGAGGCGAGCCTGCCTGGGATCGAGCTGGGCGGGGTCTGGCCGGCCGAGGCGGCGATGCGGCGCGAGGCCCGGCTGGGGGACGGGGTGATCCTTTACGACGAGGGGTCGAACTGGCGGGGAGTGGGCACGGCCTGGGCGCTGGCGGAGCGGGGGCACCGGGTGACCATCGTGACCCCGGAGGCCCATGTGGGCAAGGAGATCGCGCGGACCGCCGCGGATGGCGGGGCGCGGGCGGCTTTGGCCAAGCTGGGGGTGCGGTTCGTGACCGAGGCGGTGGTGGCGGCCTGGCACGGGAACGGGGCGACGGTGCGGAGCCTTCTGACCGGGGAGGAGGAGGTCATCCCGGCCTCGGGGCTGGTGATGGCCACCACGAACCGGGCTTTCGACCCCTGGCCTGAGAGCTTTGCCGGCAAGCAGACCCATCGGATCGGCGACTGCGCCGCCCCGCGGCTGGCGGCCTACGCCATCCACGAGGGCAGGAAGCTGGGGCTGGCAATCTAGGCGTCCGAGCTCGGACGCCTATGCAAATTAAATGGAATCAGTGGCTTGCCGTTCCATGTTTACCTTTGGTTAACTCGGAACCGCCTCGGACAGCACTCAGTTGGCAATGACTTGCGACCCATCCGCTGCCGGGGACAACATGTCGCCGATCGTCGCCGCGACGCAGATGCCGGAATGGGGCCCGCGGGCCAGCGCTGCCGGAGACATGCCCTTCACCGCCCTGCCGCCAGTGTCCCGCATCACCGCAAGAGTACGCAGGAAATCCGCATAGGGATCCGTGCCGTTCTGCAGCGGACGATAGTCGAGACGCCCCTCCTTCTGCGCGATGCTGTAGATCGTCTCGCCTTCCTTGATTGTCTCGACCACCTTGATCGAGTCCAGCGTCTCGGGGTCGACCGCCGTCGGGTCCTGGGAGAGGATCACCAGGTCGGCCAGCTTGCCGGCTTCGAGCGAGCCTTTCCAGCCTTCCTCGAAATGCTGGTAGGCGGGCCAGATCGTCATGGCCTTCAGCGCGGTCAGGACGTCCACACGCTGGTCCGGACCGATGATGTCGCCCGAGCGCGAACGCCGCGTCACGGTGGCATCAAGGATGCGCATGGAATCCGGGAAGGCCACCGGCGCGTCATGGTGGGAGGAGAACATCATGCCGCGCGCGCGCAGCCAGCCAGTGGGCGAGATGTTATCCGCCAAGACCGGACCAACGGTGCGGTCGCGGTGCCAATCGCCCCAGTAGAAAGTGTGCATCGGAAAGAGCGAGGGGAAGACGTTCAGGCGGTTGAAGGCGTCCACCTGGTCCTCGCGCAGGAACTGGCCGTGGATCAGGACCGGCCGCCGGTCGGCCGGGCCGTACTTTTCGGTCGCCGTGCCGATGGCGGCGATCAGAATGTCCGAGGCGCCCTCTCCGTTGGAGTGGGTGAGGATCTGCACGTTGTTGGCAAAAGCCCAGTCGATGGCGTCGAAAACCTGGTCCGGCGTGGCGGCGGAATAGCCCCTGTAGTCGGCGCGGAAACCGGGCGGCGGGTTGTAGTAGGGTCGGTCGCGCAGCGCCGTGAAGCCCTGCGGCGAGCCGTCAATTGTCAGCTTCGCCCCGCCGACCCGGAAGCGGTCGGTGTAGTCGCGTGCGGCGGTGGCGAGGATGAAGTCGCGGTCGATCAGCACGTCGGGATAGGCGACAACGTCGATGTCGAGCCCCTCGTCCGTCGCCACCGACTGCATGAGCCGGGCCACGGCGGGCGTGGCGCGGCCCTCCTGCGCGGTGGTGTACCCGTAGGAGGCAACGAGATCGGCGCCCGCGCGGAAGATAGCGCGGCCCGCCTCGGCATCGAGGGAGCCGAACAGGGCCCCGAGCACCAGCGCGGTGGCGTTTTCCTCGAGCACGCCGTTCGGTTCGGTCGAGCCGTCGCGGCGGCGGATGACGCCGCCGGTCGGATCGGGCGTGTCGGCGGTGATGCCCGCAAGCTCGAGCGCCCGGGAATTGGCGACGCCCAGATGGCCGGATTGGTGGACGACATAGATGGGCACCTCGGTCGAGATCGCGTCGAGGTCGTCGCGCGTCGGATGGCGCTGTTCGGCAAGCTGCGCGTCGTCATAGCCGAACCCCAGGATCAGCCCGGCGCGTTCCACCCGGTCAGGGTACTCGGCGGTGTAGGCGCGCAGCGTTTCCTGCAGCGCGGGGATGTCGTTCACCTCGCCATCTGGCGCGGGCAGCAGGTTCGCCGACATCGCCTGGATGCCGATCATGTAGACATGGCCGTGGGCATCGACGAAGCCGGGCAGCAGGGTGCGGCCGGCCAGATCGATCATCTGCGTGTCGGGGCCGCGATGCGAAAGCACCGCCTCCAGAGCGCCCACGGCAAGGATGCGACCATCCCTTTCGGCCAGGGCCTCGGCGCGGGGGGCGGCGTCGGTCATGGTCAGGATCGGACCGCCCGACCAGATGCGGTCGGCCAGTGAGGTATCGGCTTCAGGCGCGGGCAGCGCGCCGTGCTTTTCGCGGAAGTAGTCCCAGGCATCCACCTCACGCCCGTCGGGCAAGGTGCAGAGACCGCGCTGGCCGGTGGGTTCGGTAACGATGCGGAAGGTGCCGCCCTGGTCGCCGCAGAAGGTGGCCGCGGGATTTGCGAGTTCCTGGGCACCCGCGGCGGAGGTCAGGAAGCAGGCGGCGAGGGCGGGGAGAAGGCGCAATTCGGACTCTCCTGCGGGGCTCGGGCCGGACAGCCCGTGCGGGTGTAGGGCAGCTTGCCTCCAGCAACGGTGCCCTTGCCCGCGCCGCATGGCAAGAGTTTCATGGTCGAAAGCCCGGTATCGGCCTGATCGGCTAGAAGCGGATGTGCGAGGGCCAGCGAAAGACTTCGTCCGGGTCTTCGGTCGGGTTGGGATCCAGCCGCATGGTCAGTGCACGCAGGTACGCGGCCGCGACGGTGCGGCCGGCGCGGCGAAGATCATCGGACGGTATAGGGGCACCGATTGTGACATCGAGTGGCAGGCCCATGCGACGGCGGGTTTCGTGGAAGATCAGCGCGACGCGGGCCGGATAGGACAGGTGGCTCGCGATCTGGAACAGGCGCGAGTTCTGGCCGGCAAAATGCACCGGAAGCACCGTCACGCCTGGGTGGGTGGCGAGGCGACCCAGGAAGGGGTGCCAGTCGGAATCGACTGCGCGCCCGGTCAGCGGGCGATTGGCGGTGGCAACGCCGCCGCCGGGGAAGATCGCCACGACGCCACCGTCTTCGAGCCGCTGGATCGCGCGGCGGCGCGAGTCGCCAGAGGTACGGCGGGCCTCGGCGGTGCCTGAGAAGTCGATGGGCAAGAGATAGGGGTTCAGCGCCGGAACACGGCAGAGCAGGCTGTTCGTCACGATCTGGACGCGGTCGCGCAGCTGCAATCCAAGCCAGCCGAGCGTGAGGCCGTCGACGATGCCATAGGGGTGGTTGGCCACCAGAACGATGCCACCCTGCCGCGGCAGTGCATCCAGATGATGGGCCCCCGAAAGGCGGACATCAAGCCGCAGGAGGCGCAGCGCGGCCTGGAACACGGTTTCGCGCGGGTCGGGGTTGGCCGCCCAGTCCAGATAGAGATCCAGAAGCTGCGGCTGTCCGCCGAGGCGTTCGATCAGGCGGATCACGCTCTGGCGGAAGGCGCTTTGACCTTCATGGGAATAGGTGAAGTCGGGCGGATCGGGTGCGAAATCCGGGGGCATGAGCGCGTGGGTCATGCGGCACCTGGGGCAAAGCGAGTGGGTCGGGGCATCTGGACGGTCATCGGCCTTCGGGGTTTGCCGAGACTGGCAGGGCTTCGTGACGTCTGCGCGACGGCAGGATGACAGTCTCGCAGCGCAGCGTCCCGCGGGGCGAGTGACCGCACCGGCATGACGCGGCGTCGGGGCTGACAGGCGAGCGGGCAGGCGGCATGGTACACGAACGGAGGAGCCGCGAATGACCCACTACCCAAATCTTTTCCAGCCGCTGGATCTTGGCTTCACCACCCTGCCCAACCGGGCTCTGATGGGATCGATGCACACCGGGCTGGAAGAAACCGGCGACTGGGCGCGCGTGGCTGCCTTCTATGCAGAGCGCGCGCGCGGTGGCGTGGGGCTGATCGTCACCGGCGGCGTGGCGCCCAACCGCGAAGGCGCGGTGTTTCCGGGTGCGGCCGGCATGTACGGGCCGCAGGACGTGGCGCATCACGCCCGTGTCACGGCCGCCGTGCATGAGGCGGGTGGCCGGATCGCCATGCAGATCCTCCATGCCGGGCGATACGCCTACGGCCCCGATTGCGTTTCGGCCAGTGCGGTGAAGTCGCCCATTTCACCCTTTGCGCCGCGCGAGCTGGACGAAGCGGGAATCGAGAAGCAGATCGCCGACATCGTGGCCGCGGCCGGCAGGGCGCGCGAGGCGGGCTATGACGGTGTCGAGATCATGGGCAGCGAGGGTTACTTCCTGAACCAGTTCCTCGTCCGCCACACCAACCGCCGGACCGACGATTGGGGCGGGGCCTATGCCAACCGGATGCGCCTCCCGGTCGAGGTGGTCCGCCAGGTGCGGGCGGCGGTCGGGACTGATTTCATCCTGATCTACCGCATCTCGCTGATCGACCTTGTGCCCGACGGATCGACCTGGGACGAGATCGTGACACTGGCGCGGGCGATCCAGGGCGCGGGGGCGACGATCCTCAATTCCGGCATCGGCTGGCACGAGGCGCGGGTGCCGACCATCGCCACCTCTGTGCCCCGCGCGGCCTTTGCGCATCTGACCGGGCGGCTTCGGCAGGAAGTGGGCATTCCGGTCATCGCCTCGAACCGGATCAACACGCCGGAGGTTGCGGAATCCGTGCTGGCCGGGGGGCTGGCCGACATGGTGTCGATGGCGCGGCCCTTCCTGGCCGACCCCGGCTTCATGGCCAAGGCGCGGGCGGGCCAGGCCCGCCGGATCGCGCCCTGCATCGCCTGCAACCAGGCCTGCCTGGACCATACCTTTTCGGGTCGGCTGACCTCTTGCCTGGTCAACCCTCGCGCGTGCCATGAGACCGAGCTGACCTATCCGCACGCGACCACGCCCAAACGCATTGCCGTGGTGGGCGCCGGGCCGGCCGGCATGACCTGCGCCACCGTGGCCGCGCAGCGGGGGCATGAGGTTGCGCTGTTCGAAGCGGATGCAGAGGTCGGCGGCCAGCTGAGGCTGGCGCGCGAGGTGCCGGGGAAGGAAGAATTTCGCGGGCTGGTGGACTGGTTCGCGGGCGAGCTTTCCGCCGCGGGCGTGGACCTGCGGCTTTCCACCCGCGTGACGCCTGGCGATCTGGCCGGATTCGACGAGGTTGTCATCGCGACCGGCGTCCGCCCGCGCGACCCCGGCCTTCCCGGCCAGGACCGTGCGAAGGGCTATGCCGAGGTGCTGCGTGGCGCCCCTGTCGGGCGGCGGGTCGCCATCGTCGGCGCGGGGGGCATCGGCTTTGACGTGGCCGAATACCTGACGCAATCCGGGGAAAGCGCCACGCTGGACGCCGAAGCCTGGCGCGCGGAATGGGGGGTGGGCGATCCGGCCGAAGAACCGGGCGGACTTGCGCCGGAAGGTCCGAAGCCCGCGGCTCCCGCCCGCGAGGTCTGGCTTTTGCAGCGCCGCCCCGGCCGCCCCGGAAAGGGGCTGGGCAAGACCACCGGCTGGATTCACCGCGCCAGCCTGGACAATCGGGGTGTCCACATGTGGGGCGGCATTGGCTACGGCGCCATAACGGCCGACGGACTTGCCATCACCCGCGACGGTCAGGACGGTGTGCTGCCTGTCGATGACGTGGTGATCTGTGCCGGGCAGGAGCCGGAGCGCAGCTTGGCGGACACCCTGACACGCGCCGGTCGCGCCGTTCACGTCATCGGCGGGGCCTCGGTGGCCACGGAACTGGACGCCAAACGCGCCATCGACGAAGGCGCGCGACTGGCGGCGCAGCTCTGACACCAGAGCGGCGCCGTGCTGCGCTAATCTGCGGGAGCGAATCGCAGGGGGTGGACATGGCGCTTTGGGAGTGGATCGTTCTGGGGCTGGCGGTTGTGGCGGGCCTTGCCTGGGCGGCCTTCGCCTGGGGCCGGAGGCGGGACGACGATGCCGCCACGGCGGTCTGGGACAAGCTGGCCGCCCGGCGTCCTGTCGAACCGCCCCGATATGACCCTGCCATGGTCGAGGGGCTGCCCGACATCGCGCGCCGTTACTTTGGCCGCGCGCTGGCCAGCGGCGCGCCCCTGTCCTGCGTTGCCGACATCGCCATGCGCGGCACCTTCACGCTGAACGGCAAGGCGCTGCCCATGACGGCGCGCCAGATCATCGCGCCGCCGCACGGCTTTGTCTGGAAGGCCGAGGTCGGGCGCGGGCCCACCGGCTTTGCCGGATCGGATGCCTATGTCGCGGGCAACACCAGCTGGACCCGGTTCCGTATCGGCGGTGGCGTCCCGGTGCTGCGCGCCGGGGGCACGCGCGATCACGCCCTTGCCTCGGCCGGCCGCATGGCGCTGGAGTGCGTCTGGACGCCGGCCGCGCTTTTGCCGCAGAACGGCGCGGTCTGGGAGGAGCTTGCCCCCGACCGCGCCCGCGTCACCCTGCCCGGCCCGGCCGACCTGCGCCCCATCGAGCTGCGCATCGACCCGGAGGGCCGCGTGACCGAGGCCGTCACCGAACGCTGGAGCGATGCCAACCCGGAAAAGACCTTCCGCTGGCAGCCGTTCGGCGGCCGGATGCTGGCCGATGCGGCCTTTGGGGAGGTGGTCGTGCCATCCGAGGTGGAAATCGGCAATTTCTGGGGCACGCCGGACTGGACACCCTTCTTCCGGGCGCGCGTCATCAGCGTCAGCACCTGACCCCCGCCGTTCACGCGCCATCAACGATCCCCGACATTTCCCCGGATCGGTCCCTGACGCGCCCCGATCCTGCCCGATTTCGTCGCCTATAACGGTTCATCACGCTGCTCACGTCGCAAGGGGCGAACAATGGACCGACTGACTGAAATGGAAGCCTTCGCGATGGTCGTGGACCAGGGCGGCTTCACGGACGCGGCCAAGAAGATGGGCATTTCCAAGTCCGCTGTGTCCAAACACGTCTCGGCGCTGGAGGCGCGGCTTGGCGCGCGGCTTCTGAACCGGACCACCCGGCGCGTCAGCCCCACCGAGATCGGCCTCGCCTATTACGACCGCGCCCGCCGCGTGCTGAATGACGCGGGCGAAGCCGATGCGCTGGTCACCTCGATGCAATCGGCCCCCTCGGGCCTTCTGCGCATCTCGGTCGCCACCGATTTCGGGGTGAACCTGCTGTCGCCGATCCTCGGCGACTTCCTGCTGGAATACCCCGACATCACCGTGAACATGGTGCTGAACAACCGCTATGTCGAATTGATCAGTGAAGGCTTCGACCTGGCGATCCGTGTGGGCGAGCTGGAAGACTCCAGCCTGCGCGCCCGCAAGCTGACCGAGACGTCCAAGCGGATGATCGGCTCGCCCGCCTATTTCCAGAAGTTCGGTCGCCCGGCCAAGATCGACGACCTGAACGAACACAAACTTCTGCACTATTCCAACCAGGCCAATGGCAACGTCTGGAAGATCACCGCGCCTTCGGGCGAGAAGCGCCAGGTCCGCACCGCCGGCTGGCTGACGGTGAACGACGGTCAGTCGCTTCTGAACGCTGCCATCTCGGGCCTTGGCATCGCCTTCCTGCCCTCGTTCCTTTATGCCGATGCGATGCGTGCCGGGCAGGTGGAAGAGGCCATTCCCGGCTTGCCCGTCGAGGTGCTGGGCATCTATGCCGTCTATCCGCCGGGCCGCTTCACGCAGCCCAAGGTCCGCGCCTTCATCGACTTCATGGCGCGTCGGTTCATGGACAAGGGTCCCGACAACTGGTGATCCGTCCCTTCTGAGTTTCCCCGTGCGGCCTGCACTTACTGGGTCGGGGCGAGAACCGCCTCGACCCTTCTGTTTTGCGCCCGTCCCTCATCGGTCTCGTTGCTGGCGCGCGGGGCCAGCGGGCCGACACCTTCCGCAGAGACCTGGGCCGCGGGAATGCCATAGCGGTCGATCAGCACCTGGCGCACCGCCGCCGCGCGCTGGCGCGACAGGGTCACATTCGCCGCCAGGCTACCCGAGGCATCGGTATGGCCCACAAGGGTCACACGGCGGCCCGGCTGGGCCTTCAGCCAGTCGGCCAAGTCCTGCAGGGCCGGCGCGGCCGGATCGGTCAGCGCCGCCTTGCCGCTTTGAAACGCCAGCCCCTCCAGCACCACGCTGCCCCGAGCCACAAGATCCCCGCTGTCCGCGCGCGCCGCATCTGGCGGGGCCGTGACCGCTTCGCTCGGGGGTGGCGTGACCGCAGGCTCCGGCTGGCTTACCGCAGCCGGACGCGCGGGGGGCGGTGTGCCGAGGGGTGTCACCGTCACAACCTGCACATGACCTTCGGCCTGCGACCGGCTGACCAGAAGCGTCAGCCAGTCTGTCCCGTCCGTCCCCTCGCGCCGTGCCGAGACAAAGCGGTAGTCGCCCAGGTCCACATGCATCGCCGGTTCGGGAAGAACCGTCGTGCTATAGCGGAAGTCGAACCCGCCGCAGCCGTCATCGGCGCAATCGAATACTGTGACGAAGCCTTCGTCACGCATCTTCTGGCGCAGGGTGTCGAGCAGTGCCAGGGTGGTCTGCCCATCCAGCGGAAGGCTCCAGGCGGTCCGGGTGACGGTTCCCTCGACCTCTTGGCCGGGGATTCCCGCTGCCGTCCATGGTCCAAGGGGCACAAGATAGCTGCCCGGAGCCTCGGTCGTGGTCGCGGTCACGCGGGCGGGTGGGGCAAGGTCGATGGCAAGGGCAGGCCCCGCTGCGGCAAGGCACAGCAGCATCAGCGGATAAGAGCGACCTGCACGCACTGCTCGGCCCCTCACGGGCTCAGTTCTTCTGTCGATAGTGATACTGTCCCACGACCTGCATCCCGAGGGAAGCATAGAGTGCCCGGGCCGGCGCGTTTGCCTCTGTGACCACCAGAGACAGCGTTGAAGCCCCCTGATCCAGTGCCCACCGTGCCGCCACCCGCAATATGTTGTTGGCGGAACCCTGCCGACGCGCCGCCGTTCGGACTTCCAGCGCATGCAGCATGGCAATGCCGCCCGACACCGCCACGAAAGCCACGCCCACCGGATGATCCTTGGTGCGCGCCATTACCACTGTTTTCGGCCCCCGCGCGCGCTCCATCACCGCCACCCGTGCCGGACCGATGCCCTCTTCGGCCCAGATCTCGCGCGCGATCGCCAGAGGCGGCCAGTGGGGAAATGCGGCCAGCGGTTCCGGCGCTGGCTCGGCCAGCAGGGCCGCCGGCGCGGCAAAGGCCACCACCGGGTCCACCACCGCGTAGCCACGCGCCGCCAGCGCCGCATCCAGCGCGGCCTGGCCTTCGCGCACCACGAACAGCCGAACGCCCTCGGCCTCGACCGCCTCGATTTCTGCTGCCGTGAAGTCCCCCTCGACAGAGGCCGCCGACACGCGCTTGCCACCCCCCGCACCATCGCGCAGCGTGAATGGCCCAAGCCGCCCCCGCGCCGCCGGCGGCCAGGTCTCTTCCATCACCCGCGCCAGGACCTCCGGCGTCATCCGAACAGCGCCGTCAGCCGCCCCATCGCCTCGTCCAGCCGCGCCGCATCGGTGCCCCGGATCACCAGGTTCGTGCCATGCAACCCGTTCGACTGGAAGGGATAGGACCCCATCGACAGATCGGGATACTCTGCCGCCAGAGCCCCGAAGGCCCCGGCGATCTCGCCCTCGCCCCGCTCCACCCGGAGCGATTGCGACAAGAGCGGATCGCCTCCGGTCAGCCCCGGCATGACCGAGGCCACCATCGCCTCGAAAATCCGCGGCACGCCCGCCATCACATGCACATTGCCGATGGAAAAGCCCGGCGCCACCGACACCGGGTTGTCGATCAGAACCGCGCCATCGGGGATGCGCGCCATGCGCTGCCGCGCCTCGTTGAACTCCAGCCCCTGCCGCGCGTAATGCGCCGACAACAGCGCCATGGCATCCGCCCGCTTGCCGATGGCCACGCCAAACGCCGCCGCCACCGCATCCGCCGTGATGTCGTCATGCGTCGGCCCGATGCCGCCCGAAGTGAACACATGGTCCACCCCAGACCGCAGCGCGTTCACCGCGGCAACGATGGCGTCGTGGTCATCGGCCACCACCCGCGCCTCGACCAGCCGGATCCCCCGCTGCGTCAGCACCCCCGCCAGGAAGTGCAGGTTGCTGTCGCGGGTGCGCCCCGACAGGATCTCGTCTCCGATCACCAGCATCGCGGCGGTAGGGTTTGGCATGGCGCTCTCCATTTTGCGTTGGGTATAGGGCGGCGGCCCAGGCGGGGAAACCCCCGGCCTCTGGCCATTCCGCCCCGCCCGCATTATCTAGGGGCAGCTTCAGGAGACCCCGATGGACGAAACGCGCGGCCGCATCACCCGGGATGGAATCCGCATCTATGAGGATGCGGACTTTGGCGGCATGCGCGCGGCCGGCCAGGTGGCCGCCGAAATCCTTGATGCCGTGGGCCCCTTGGTGCAACCCGGTGTCACCACGGCCGAACTGGACGACTTCATCACCGCCGAAATCGAGCGGCGCGGTGTCGTGTCTGCCACCATCGGCTACAAGGGCTATCGCCACGCCTCCTGCATCTCGGTCAACCAGGTGGTCTGCCACGGCATCCCCGGCGCCAAGATCCCCGGTCGGTCCACCGGCGCGGTGGCCGAAGGCGATATCCTCAACATCGACGTGACCGTCATCGTCGACGGCTGGTACGGCGACACCAGCCGCATGTATGCCGCCGGTCCCATCAAGCCCTGGCGCAAGCGCCTGATCGACGTCACGCACGAGGCGCTGATGCGCGGCATCGCCATGGTGAAGCCCGGCAACACCTTTGGCGACATCGGCCATGCCATCCAGTCCTACGTCGAAGCGCAGCGCATGTCCGTGGTGCGCGATTTCTGCGGTCATGGCCTGGGCCGCGTGTTCCATGCCCCGCCGAACGTGCTGCACTATGGCCGCGCCGGGGCCGGCGCCGTGCTGGAGGAAGGCATGTTCTTCACCATCGAACCGATGGTGAACCTGGGCCGGCCCGAGACGAAGATCCTCGCCGACGACTGGACCGCCGTCACACGCGACGGCCGCGACAGCGCGCAGTTCGAGCATTCCGTTGGGGTCACTGCCACGGGCTGCGAGATCTTCACGCTCTCGCCGGCAGGTCTGTTCCACTCCACACCCTGACGCGCGGGCTTTCCTTCCCGCCGGCCCCGCCCTAACCTCCGCCGCCTCACCGCCGGAGACTCCCGCCATGCCCTTCACCCTTGCCACCTGGAACATCAACTCGGTCCGCCTGCGCGCGGCGCTGGTGTCGCGGCTTCTGGCCGAAGAGGCGCCGGACGTGCTGTGCCTGCAGGAATGCAAGTCGCCGGTCGACATGATCCCGACCGAAGGCTTCCATGCGCTTGGCTACACGCACATGGTCGCCCGCGGCCAGAAGGGTTACAACGGCGTCGCCATCCTGTCGAAGCTGCCGCTCGAAGACACGGGCGAGACCGATTTCGCCGGCCTGGGCCACGCCCGCCACGTCTCGGCCCGGCTGCCCAACGGCGTGACCATCCACAACTGCTATGTCCCCGCCGGCGGCGACATCCCCGACCGCGACCAGAACGTGAAGTTCGGGCAAAAGCTCGACTACCTCACCCACCTGCGCGACCATTTCCACGAACAGCGGCCCGCCCGGTCGATCCTGGTGGGCGACCTGAACATCGCCCCGCGCGAGGATGATGTGTGGGATCACAAGGCGCTTCTGAAGATCGTCAGCCACACGCCCATCGAGGTCGATCACCTGAACGAGGCGCGCGAGGCCGGAGGCTGGGTCGACGTGACCCGCGCCAACCTGCCCGAGGGGCGGCTTTACTCCTGGTGGTCCTACCGCTCGCCCGACTGGAACGCCGCGGACAAGGGCCGTCGGCTCGATCATGTCTGGGCCACTGCCGACATCGCCAATGCGGGCCATTCCAGCCGCATCCTGCGCGATGTCCGGGGCTGGGACCAGCCGTCCGACCATGCCCCGGTCTTCGCCACGTTCGATCTTTGACCGGGGTGGACGCCGGGCCGCGCCGCCATTCGTCCCGGTCAGCCCATGGTCTCGACGCAATGCCGACGGAAGGCGCGCTTCAGCAGGTCAAGCTCGGCGCGCAGCAGGTCGATCTCGGCGCGAAGGTCGTCTTCAAGCGCAACGCCGGTGACCACGGTGAAATGCGCCAGTGTCTCGTCCTTGCCCTGCTCGCGGATGATGAAGGTCTGCACGCCCTCGCTCAGCACTTCGGGCGGGATCGGCACACGCACCAGCCAGTTGCCGGCGCGGCCGGGAACCTCGGTCACGGTCATACCCGGCAGCACCTGTTCCAGGTGCCGCACTTCAAGCGGCGGGGCCACATCGACCCCCGTCAGGTTTCCTTCCCAAAAACCGCTGCGAATACGTGTTTGCGTCAGTTGCGGTCCGGCCATGCTTCCCTCACAGTTCCGCCCGCGGGCGCCGCGTGATCGTCAGGTCGCGCAGCACCACCTGGTTCATCTCCGGCCCCTCGAAGATCAGGTCCAGCCACAGCTTTTCGACCCGCCGCTCGTCGATCTTGGTATAGGCAAGATCGAACTCTGCCATCACCTCTTCGGCGCCAAGCGGCAGTTCGCGCACCATCTGTTCCACGTTCGGCCCATGTTTCACGTTCAGCCGGGCGAAGATTTCCAGGGGTTTCTCCATCTCGACGATGACATCGACGCGGATCAGGTGCGTCAGCCGCAATCCCTGCGCCGCCTCGTCCGGCAGATCCACCGCCAGAGAGAGATACGAGCCGTCGAAGCGGAACACATCCATGCGAAAGCCGAAGGGGGCGATGTCCTCGGCCCGCGAATTGCGGATCTGACGGAAGGTCAGCTCGCTGGCGCGGCAATCGTGATAGATCACCACGCCATCGGTCACCGGCGTACGACCCGGAACAGAAGCAAGGCCAGGCACGGAGATCGGGCCGCGCCAAAGGTCGGGGCGCCAGGCCCAGTCGGTGCCCCAGGGCTTGCGGATCGGGTTGGGGCCGATGACGGGCAGGGCCAGGCGGTGCTCTGCCACATGGATCACCCGGTCCAGCTGCCGCCGCAGGGCACGGGCCCGGCTGCGCAGGCCGCGCAGGGTTTCGGTATCGGCAGCAGCCGCGTCATCGGCGGCCTCGGACCAGCGGCGCAAGCTGCGCCGTTGTTCCATCTTGTCGATAAGGTCCCGGATCCGTGCCATCAATTGCCTCGGCATTCCGCCGCATATTGTCGCCGAAAGGGAAACAAGTTCCTGATATCGGCTTTGCGCTTTGACTAGCAGCGCCGACTGCAACCGGGAAGGGTGAAATCGGCCGCCCAGGTCGCCACCGGGCCAGAGGTGACGCAGAGGGCACATGCCGGCGGTCTGGCCGTCATGCTATGCTGCCGGCAGAGGAGCACCATGCGCGCGATCACCTCCTTCGACCTCCTGGAACGGCTGGGGCGCACGCGATTGTCGCGGCACTTCTTCCTGCGCGACTTCCTGTATTCCGAAATCGCGAACTTCCACGTCCTGCCCAACCTGCCCGACGATCCGGACCTGATGATCGCTGCCGGCAGCAGGCTGGCGACCGAGTGCCTGGACCCCCTGGTCGAGACCTTCGGCCCCATCGCCATCCGCTCGTCATACCGCAGCGTGCTGGTCAATGCCTTCGGCAACGAGCGCGGCCTGAACTGCGCGCGGAACGAGGCAAGCTATGCCGGCCATATCTGGGACCGCCGCGATGCGGCGGGACGTATGGGCGCCACCGCCTGCATCGTCATTCCGTGGTTTGCCGACCAGTACGAACGCGGGCGCGATTGGCGCGACCTGGCCTGGTGGCTGCATGACCACCTGCCCCATTCGGGCCTGCAGTTCTTTCCGGTGCGCGCGGCCTTCAATCTGACCTGGCGCGAAGACCCCGTGCGAGAGATCGCCTCCTTCATCGCACCCAGGGGCAAGCTGCTTGCCGCCGCGGCTGACCCGCGCGAGGATGCCGAAACCCGAACTGCCCGATATGCCGATTTCCCGCCGTTTCGCGGCATTTGCTATCCACCCCTTCCCGTTTCCTGGCAGAAAGACCCAGAATGACCGGCAGAACCGCCTTCCTGTCCGACCTGACCGCCACCTTGCAGGGGATAGAGGCCGACGGGCTTATGAAGCGTGAACGGCTGATCGTTTCGGCCCAGGGCGCGCGTGTCCGCATCGCCGGACCTTCGGGCGAACGCGAGGTCATTAACCTTTGCGCCAACAACTACCTCGGGTTGGCCGATCATCCGGCGCTGGTCGAAGCGGCCGAACGGGCCATGCGCGACCACGGCTACGGTATGGCCTCTGTCCGGTTCATCTGCGGCACGCAGGACCTGCACCGGCAGTTGGAACAGCGCCTGGCCGGATTCCTGGGCAAGGACGATGCCATCCTGTTCGCCGCCTGCTTCGATGCCAACGGTGGCCTGTTCGAACCACTTCTGGGTGAGCAGGACGCCATCGTCTCGGACAGCCTGAACCACGCCTCGATCATCGACGGCATCCGGCTGTGCAAGGCGCGGCGCTATCGGTTTGCCAATTCGGATATGGGCGAGTTGGAGGCGCAACTTCAGAAGGCCCGGGCCGAAGGCGCTCGGCACATCCTGATTGCCACTGATGGCGTGTTCTCAATGGACGGCTATCTGGCCAATCTGCCCGAGGTGACGGCGCTGGCCGACCGGTTCGGCGCGCTGGTCATGGTGGACGACTGCCACGCCACCGGCTTCATGGGGCCGCAGGGCCGCGGCACGCCGCATCATCACGGCGTGGCAGACAAGGTGGACATCCTGACCGGCACGCTTGGCAAGGCGCTTGGCGGGGCGCTTGGCGGGTACATCGCCGGGCCGCAGCCGGTGATCGACCTCTTGCGCCAACGGGCGCGGCCTTACCTGTTCTCCAATGCCTTGCCGCCGCCGGTGGTGGCCGCCGGTCTGGCCGCGCTGGACCTGGTGGAACGGGCCGACGACCTTCGTGAACGGCTGTTCGCAAACGCCCGATACTGGCGCGCCGGGCTGGAACGCATGGGCTTCCGCCTGCTGCCGGGCGAACATCCCATCGTGCCGGTGATGCTGGGCGATGCCCGGCTGGCACAGGACATGGCGCGCGAACTGGATGCGCGCGGCGTCTATGTGGCGGGCTTCTTCTTCCCTGTCGTGCCGAAGGGCCAGGCCCGTATCCGCACCCAGATGAACGCGCGGCTGACGCGCAGCGATCTTGACGAAGCCCTGGCCGCCTTTGCCGCGGCGGGCCGTGCCACCGGAGCCCTGCAATGACCAACATGATGACCGCGCTGGTGAAGGCAAAGCCCGAGCCCGGCTTGTGGATGGAATCCCGCCCGGTGCCCGAGATCGGGCCGGACGACGTGCTGATCCGGGTCAAGAAGACCGGCATCTGCGGCACGGACATCCACATCTGGAACTGGGACGCCTGGGCGGAACGCACCGTGCCTGTCGGGCTGGTGACGGGCCACGAGTTTGCGGGCGAGATCGTGGATGTGGGCCGCAACGTGACCGACCTTAGGATCGGGCAAAGGTGCTCTGGCGAGGGCCACCTGATCGGTCACCACTCGCGGCAAAGCCGGTCGGGCAAGTTCCACCTGGACCCGGAAACCCGTGGCATCGGCGTTAACGAACAGGGGGCCTTTGCCCATTACCTGCGCCTGCCCGCCTTCAACGTGGTGCCCCTGCCGGATGAGATCGACGACGAGATCGGCGCGATCCTCGACCCGCTTGGCAATGCCGTGCACACGGCCCTGTCGTTCGACCTTGTGGGCGAGGATGTGCTGATCACCGGGGCCGGGCCAATCGGGATCATGGCGGCCGCGGTCGCCCGGCATGTGGGGGCGCGGCATGTGGTGATCACCGACGTGAACCCGGCGCGGCTGGAACTGGCGGCAAAGGTCGCCGACTGCACGCCGGTGAACGTGGCACAGGAAGACCTGAAGGACGTGATTGCCCGGCTCAAGCTGGCGCAGGGCTTCGACGTGGGGATGGAGATGTCGGGCAACCAGCAGGCGCTGGACCAGATGGTCGAGAACCTGGTGATGGGCGGGCGCATCGCTTTGCTGGGCATTCCGCCGGGCAAGTCGCCGGTGGACTGGTCGCGGATCGTGTTCAAGGCCATCACCATCAAGGGTGTCTATGGCCGCGAGATCTTCGAGACCTGGTACAAGATGATCGCCATGCTGACCAACGGGCTGGATATCCGCCCGGTCATCACCCACCGTTTCAAGGTGGCCGAGTTCCGCGAGGGGTTCGAGACGATGCGATCGGGCCTTTCGGGCAAGGTCGTGCTGGATTGGACGTGACGATGCTGCTGAGGGAGTACGAGGGTGGGGTCGCGGTTCTGACGCTGAACGCGCCGGGGTCTCTGAATGCCCTGTCGGACGGGATGCTGGCCGCGCTGTCCGGGGCCTTCGGGGCGCTGGCGGAGGATCGATCCGTGAAGGTCGTGGTGCTGCGGGGGGCGGGGCGGGCGTTTTGCGCGGGGCATGACCTGAAGGAGATGCAGGCGGCGCGCGGGGCGGCGGACAAGGGGGCGGCCTATTTCGCCGACCTCTTCGCCCGCTGCGCGGCAATGATGCAGGCGATCCCGGCCCTGCAGCAGCCGGTGATCGCCGAGGTTCATGGCATTGCCACGGCGGCGGGGTGCCAGCTGGCGGCCTCTTGCGACATGGTGGTGGCGGCGGAGGGGGCGCGGTTCGGGGTGAACGGGGTCAACATCGGGCTGTTCTGTTCCACGCCCATGGTGGCGCTGACCCGCAAGGTGCCGCCGGGGGTGGCCTTCGAGATGCTGGTGACCGGAGAGTTCCTGAATGCCGGGCGGGCGCGGGAGGTGGGGCTGGTGAACCGGGTGGTCCCGGCGGAGCGGCTGCACGAGGAGACCATGGCGCTGGCCCGGACCGTGGCGGGGAAGCTGACGGCGGCGGTCAAGGTGGGGAAGCGGGCCTTCTACGACCAGCAGGGGCTGGGGCTGGCCGAGGCTTACCGGCAGACCGGGGCGGTCATGGTGGAGAACATGCTGTGGCGGGACACCGAGGAGGGGATCGCGGCCTTCCTGGAGAAGCGGGCCCCGGACTGGAAGGAGTAGGCGTCCGAGCTCGGACGCTTTTCCGTTTCCAATGAAATCAACGACTTGCGCTACCGAATTAACTCGGACTTAACTTCTGCCCGACGGGCGGAGCGGAGACCCACCGCGATGGCGAGCCCGAGGGCCGCCAGGACGAGGCAAGCCACCAGCGCCGCCGGCACGCCGCCGGACAAGAGCAGCGCGGCACCGATGGAGGGTCCGGCGGCAGAGGCGAGGATCGGTCCGACCGCGATGGCGCCGGAGATGGCGCCGAAACCGGGGCGGCCCAGAACCTCGGCCACCAGGACCGGGCGCAGGATGGACATCACACCCACCCCGGCGCCCTGCATGAGGGCGAAGGCGAAGATCAGCACCGGGGCCACCCCCGCCGCCATGAGCAGCAGCGCGGCGGCGACGGTTGCTGCGAAAGACCAGATCACGGCGCGGGCGGTGCCGACGCGCGCCTCGGTGGACAGCAGCACGATACGGCCCGCCACCTGTGCCGGGCCGATGCAGGAGGCGGCGGCCACCGCCATTGCGGGACCGGCGCCGAGATCGTGGAACAGGACCAGCGCATAGGTCAGCAGGATGGCGTGGTTGAGGTTGATCGCGGCGAAGGCGCCGGTGATGGCCCAGAAGGCAGGGCGGCGCAGCGCCGCCTGCAAGGTGCCCGGCGCGGCCTTGGGCGCCAAGATCCCGGTGGCACGTTCCTGCCGGCGCAGCAGAACCACGCCGCCCAGGTTCACCGGCACGGCGACCAGCGCCACGATGCCGGCAAGCGCCACCAACGCGCCCTGCCCGCCGAATGCCTGACCCAGCACGGCACCCAGGGGGAAGGCCAGCGTGCCGGCGAAGCCTGCGACCAGCGTGACATGGGTGATGGCGGCACGCGCGCCAGGGCCGAGACGGCGGGTCAGGAAGGCGAAACAGGTTTCATAGAAAGACCCGGCCTGCGCCACGCCGATCACCGACCAAAGCCCCCACCACCCCCAAAGCGAGGAGGTGAGGCCAAGGCCGGCAAAGGCAATGGCGCCCAGAAGCGGCAGGCCGATCAGAAGTTCGCCCCCAAGGCCCCGATCCACCAGCCGCCCGGTCAGGGGCGTGAGCGCCGCCATGACCAGGAAGGCGAGAGTCGGGCCAAGGGCAAGTTCCGCCTTGCTCCAGCCGGTTTCGGCGATCAGCCGGGGCAGAAGCGCCGGAAAGCCGTAGTACAGCGCCGCATAGGTCAGCGTCTGGCCGACGGCCAGCAACCAGACGGCGGGCGCTGTCAGTTTCACAGCCGGTAGATTTCCCCGAACTTGGCTTCCAGATAGTCCAGCAGCGGGCCTTCGTCGGGCGCGAAGCCGCAGGCCTGCGTGATGGTCTCGACCGGCAGCCGCAACCCGCCGTGCCGTTGCAGCTTCTCGCGCAGCCAGCCGGTTGCGGGCGAGGCATCGCCCTGGGCCAGACGGGCATCGAGATCGGGCACATCGGCCTTGAGCGCCTTCAGCAGGCAGCCGGCGAAGACGTTGCCAAGCGCATAGGTCGGGAAATAGCCGAAGAGGCCGACCGACCAGTGCACATCCTGCAACATGCCGTTGGAGGGACGGTCCACCGCCACGCCGAAATCGGCGAGGAAGCGGTCGTTCCAGGCGGCTTCTAGATCCTGCACGGCGAGATCGCCCTTGATGAGCGCGCGTTCGAGGTCGAAGCGCATCATGATGTGCAGGTTGTACTGCACTTCGTCGGCCTCGGTGCGGATGTAGCCGGGCTGGACGCGGTTCACCGTGCGGTAGAATTCTTCCGGCGAGGAAATGCCGAAGGCGCCGAAGCGTTCCTGCATCTGGCCGAACAGCCAGCCGGTGAAGGCGCGAGAACGGCCAAGCTGGTTTTCGTAGATGCGGCTCTGGCTTTCGTGGACGCCCATCGACACGCCCTGGCCAAGCGGCGTGAGGCGGTAATCGGGGTCGATGCCCTGTTCATAGGCCGCGTGGCCGACTTCGTGGATGGTGGAGTAGAAGCAGTTGAACGGATCGCTTTCGGCGACACGCGTGGTGATGCGCACATCATTGCCCGAGCCCGACGAGAACGGATGCACGGCGATGTCGAGCCGGCCGCGCGACCAGTCATAGCCGAAGGCGGAAGCAAGATCGCGGGTCAACCGCAACTGGGCATCGGCCCCGAAGCTGCCGTCGAGCGCCGCGGGCTGGTGCGGCGAGGCGAGGACGGCAGCGCGCAGGGCCACGAGGCGCGGGCGCATCCTGTCGAAGATGGCGCCGATGCTGGCCGCCGTGGCACCCGGTTCGTAATCGTCCACCAGTGCATCATAGAGATCGCCGCCCTGGGCCAGCGCGGCGGCTTCTTCGCGGCGAAGGCGGATGACATCGGCCAGCGTGGGCAGGAAGGCGGCCACGTCGTTCGCGGCGCGCGCTTCGGCCCAGATGCCCTGTGCCACGCTGGTCACGCGGGCGATTTCCTGGGCCAGCGCGGCGGGCACCTTTGTCATACGGTTGTAGCTGCGGCGGATGTGGCGCAGCTGCGCCTGCGCCACCGCGTCGGCGGGTTTGGCGCGGTCCAGCCATTCGGCGATGCGGGGATCGGTGCGGCGGGCGTGCAGGACGCCTTCGATGGCCGACATTTCCTCGCCCCGCTGTTCGGCGGCGCCGCGCGGCATCATGGTTTCCTGATCCCAGCCGAGCCGGCCCGAAATCTGAGCCAGCGCCTCGGTCTCGCGCTGGAAGGCCATGAGATCGTCGTAGGCCCTGTCGTTTGCGATGGTCATGCCGTGCCTTTCCGAATGGACCCCGCCAGGGGGTAAAGTGCGAGGTGGCGCGCACGCAGGATCAGCACCCACAGCACGACCGCGCCGATCTGGTGGGTGATGGCGACATGCGGGCTGGCGGCGGTCAGCGCCGTGACGATGCCGAGGACGACCTGGCCGAAGCCGATGACAAGAACCCAGTCGAAGGCGCGGCGCGTGGCCAGATGGGCCGAGCGGCGGGCCTTGACCCAGGCGAAGATGAGCGCGGCGAACAGCAGGTAGCCCCACATGCGGTGGATGAACTGCACGAGGCCGGGGTTTTCGAAGAAGGCATGCCAGATCGGCAGCGAACCGCCCTGCCCGTCGGGGACGTAGAAGGCATCGGCGGGGAAGAAGGTTTCGCCCATCAGCGGCCAGGTCGGGAAGCCGCGACCGGCGTCGATGCCGGCGACCAGGGCGCCCAGCAGGATCTGCACGAAGGCGATGCCGGCCAGCCAGGCGGCCAGCGTTGCCAGCGCGGTTTCACGTCCGCGGCGGGCCTGAAGAAGCTCTGCCTCGGTGCGGCCAAGAAGGAAGATGTACCAGGCGAGAAGCCCGAGGATGGCGAAGGCGAGACCGAGGTGGAGCGCCAGCCTGTAGGAGGCGACATCGACCATGGTGCCGGTGAGGCCGGAGGAGACCATCCACCAGCCGACCGCCCCCTGCACGCCGCCCAGAAGGCCGGGCAGCGCCATGCGGGTGCCCCAGCCGGGAGGGATCTGCCGGGTGAGGGCGAAGCCTGCGAAGCCGAGCGCCCAGACAAGGCCGATGGCGCGGCCAAGCTGGCGGTGGCCCCATTCCCACCAGAAGATGCCCTTGAACTCTTCCAGGGTCATGGCGGTGTTCTGCAACTGGAATTCGGGGATCGCCTGGTACTTGGCGAATTCCGCATCCCAGTCGGCCTGGGTCATCGGAGGCAGGGCGCCCGAGACGGGGCGCCATTCGGTGATGGAAAGACCGGAATCGGTGAGCCGGGTGAGACCGCCAACGGCGATCATCACGGCGACCATGAGGAAGAGCACGGCCATCCAGATGCGGACGCCGCGCCGGGCGCCCTTCGGGCGGTCGATGCCGCCCGGGCGGGCCACCGGGGCCGGTGCTTCCGCGCCCACTTCCTCGAAAATGCTGCGCCGCGGTGCCATGCGCATCCCCCTTGTTTCGGGGCGGACAGTAGGCGCGGCACCCTGCCCCTTCAACCCCCGCGCGGCAAAGCGCGCGGGGTTCGAGCCTAGCCCTGGGTGTTGGACGAGACGCCGACCTGGGCCGGGCGCAGAAGACGGTCGTGCAGCATGAAGCCTTCGGTCATCACCTGGATGATGTCGCCGGCCTTGGTTCCCGGCACCGGGGCTTCGAACATGGCCTGGTGATGCTGCGGATCGAAGGTGTCGCCGACCTTGGGGGTGATGGCGCGGACGCCGTGCTTGGTCATCACGTTACCCAGTTCGCGCAGCGTGAGTTCCACACCTTCGATCAGGGCGGCGTTGCTGTCGCGGACGGCATCGGTGACCGCGGCCAGCGCGCGGTTGAGGTTGTCGTAGACCGGCAGAAGATCGCGGGCGAGGCGGGTGGAGCCGTATTGCTCGGCCTCGCGGCGGTCGCGGTCGCTGCGTTTGCGGGCGTTCTCGGCGTCGGCCAGCGCGCGCATGTAGCGGTCGCGCAGCTCGTCACGCTCGGCGCGCAGTGCGTCGATCTCGTCGGCTTCCAGATAGTCTTCCACCATTTCCTCGATGGCCCGCTCTTCGGTGGCAGCCCCGTTTTCCTGCGCCATGTCGTCTTTCCTTGCCTTCGTCATGTCTCACCCCAGGGCCCGGTCGGACAGGATGCGTCCGACGAGCTGCGCCGTGTAATCGACGATGGGCACGATCCGTCCGTAATTGAGCCGGGTCGGGCCGATCACGCCGATGGCGCCGATGATCTTTCGATCCGCGTTCATATAGGGACTGACCACCAGAGAGGAACCCGAAAGTGAGAAAAGCTTGTTCTCGGAGCCGATAAAAATGCGCACACCCTCACCGTCTTCGGCCAGTTCGAGGAATTCGGCGATGTCGCGCTTGCGTTCGAGGTCGTCGAAGAGGGTACGGATTCGGTCGATGTCGAGCGATTCCGGCCCGCCTTCGATGAGATTGGCGCGGCCGCGGACGATGAGGCGTTCGGAGCGTTCGCCCATGTTCTCCCATACGGCCAGGCCGCTTTCGACGAGGTCGCGGGCCAGAACGTCAAGCTCTTGCCGGCGGGCGGCGATGTCGCGCTGGACCGAGCCGCGCAGTTCCGAAAGCGTGCGGCCTTCGGCGAGCGCGTTCAGGAAGTTCGCGGCCTCGCGCATGGAGGAGGGCGTCTGGCCGGGGGGCGGGGTGAAAAGCCGGTTCTCGACATGGCCGTTGGAAAACACGAGCACCACCAGCGCCCGGTCGGGACCGAGGCTGACGAATTCGATGTGGCGGATCGCGGCTTCCTGCTTGGGCGCCAGAACCAGGCTTGCGCCGCGGGTGATGCCGGAAAGGGCCGCGCCGACCTGATCGAGCAGCGTTGCCACATCGGGCGTGTTCGAGCCGAGCGTGGCGTCGATGCGTTCGCGGTCTTCCACGGCCACCTGGCCGACCTCGAGCAGGCCATCGACGAACATGCGCAGGCCGCGCTGCGTGGGCACGCGGCCGGCAGAGACATGGGGGCTGTCGAGCAGGCCGAGAAACTCGAGGTCCTGCATCACATTGC
Source organism: Neotabrizicola shimadae (assembly GCF_019623905.1). Taxonomy (NCBI): domain Bacteria; kingdom Pseudomonadati; phylum Pseudomonadota; class Alphaproteobacteria; order Rhodobacterales; family Paracoccaceae; genus Neotabrizicola; species Neotabrizicola shimadae. Next base: position 3,511,057 of record NZ_CP069370.1, read on the forward strand.
GGATGGTGGCGGCCGAGAGCTTTTCGCTCATGCTGCGGGTGAGCGTGCGGCTGCCGACGGGATCGCCGGACGCGAGGTAGCCTTCCACGACACGGCGGAAGACCTCGCGCGAGCGGTCGTTCATTTCGGAGAGGAGACCTTTGCCTTCGGACATGGCTGACTGCGTTTGGGCGGCGTCCAGTGTGAAACCCACAGGGCGCGGCGTCAATCAGGGTTGCATGGATTGGCGCGGCCCGGATATCTGGCGCATCTGTTTTCAAAGTCTGCAAGGGCGGCAGGCGCCGCCGCGTCGAAAGGACCCTTTCATGCGACCCTCTGGTAGAAAGTTAAGCGAACCGCGGCCGATTTCAATCGAGACCGGCGTCACTCGCCACGCGGAAGGGTCCTGCCTGATCCGCGTGGGGGACACCCATGTGATCTGCACGGCCACCATCGAGGACAAGCCGCCGCCCTTTCTGAAGAACACGGGGCTGGGTTGGGTGACGGCGGAATACGGCATGTTGCCCCGCGCCACCAATACCCGCACCCGGCGCGAGGCGGCTGCGGGCAAGCAGTCGGGTAGAACGCAGGAGATTCAACGGCTTATTGGCCGTGCCCTGCGCGCCGGCGTGGACCGGAGCGCCTTGGGCGAGCGGCAGATCGTTGTGGACTGCGACGTGATCCAGGCCGACGGCGGCACGCGCTGCGCCAGCATCACCGGGGGCTGGGTGGCCCTGCGTCTGGCGGTGGACCGGCTTCTGAAGACCGGGGCCATCGTTTCGGACCCGATTGTCGATCATGTGGCGGCGGTGTCCTGCGGCATCTATGCCGGCCAGCCGGTGCTGGACCTGGACTATGTCGAGGACAGCCAGGCCGGAACGGATGGCAACTTCGTGATGACCGGGCGCAACCGGCTGATCGAAGTGCAGATGTCGGCCGAGGGCGCGACCTTTTCGCGCGCCGAGATGGAAGAACTGCTGGGTCTGGCCGAGGCGGGCTGCGCGGCGCTGGTGGCAGCGCAGCGGGCTGCGGTGGGGCGCTGAGCCATGGCGCGGCGGTTTGACGGCGACCGGCTTCTGGTGGCAACGCACAACCGGGGCAAGCTGGAGGAAATCGCCGCGCTGCTGGCCCCCTGGGGCGTGAGCGTGGTGTCGGCGGGCGAGATGGGCCTGCCGGAACCGGAGGAAACCGAGGAAACCTTCGTCGGCAATGCCCGGATCAAGGCCCATGCGGCGGCGCAGGCGACCGGCCTGCCCGCCCTGGCCGATGATTCAGGCATCTGCGTGGACGGGTTGGGCGGTGCGCCGGGGGTGCATACCGCGGATTGGGCCGAGGGGCCGGGCGGGCGCGACTTCATTCGCGCCATGACCCGGACCTGGGAGGCGCTGGAGGCGGCGGCGGCGCCCTATCCGAGGCGGGCGCAGTTCCGGTCTACCCTGGTGCTGGCCTGGCCGGATGGGCATGACGAGGTGTTCGAGGGCATCGTAGGGGGCCAGGTGGTCTGGCCGATGCGCGGGGTGCAGGGGCATGGCTATGACCCCATGTTCCAGCCGGACGGCCATGACGTGACCTTTGCCGAGATGCCGGCGGAAGAAAAGAACCGGATCAGCCACCGGGCCGATGCCTTTGCCAAGTTCGTTGCGGGGTGCTTTGCATGAGACGGATTTCGACGGGTTCGCCCTTCGAGGCGGTGATGGGCTACAGCCGGGCCGTGGTGAAGGGCGGCTGGTGTTTTGTTTCGGGCGTGACGGGCTATGACTATGCCACGATGACCATGCCGGAGGATGTGGTGGAGCAGGCGCGCAACTGCTTTGCCACCATCGGGCGGGTGCTGGCCGAGGCGGGCTTTACGATGGAGGACATCGTGCGCGTGCAATACACGGTGACCGATGCCGCCCTGGTCGAGGCCATCGTGCCGGTGCTGGGAGCGCATCTGGGCGAGGTGCGCCCGGCGGCGACCATGGTGATCGCGGGGCTGATCCGGCCTGAGATGAAGATCGAGATCGAGGTGACGGCCTTCAAGGGGTAGTGTGCCCTTTTGCCGATCATACAAGGGGAAGTGATGGAAGACGGCCGGGCTGCCGGGTTTGGGCTGTATCTGCACTGGCCCTTCTGCCAGTCGAAATGCCCCTACTGCGATTTCAACAGCCATGTCGCGGCCCGGATCGACCAACGGCGCTGGCTGCGGGCCTATGTGTCCGAGATTGCCCGCGTGGCGGCAGAGACAGGGCCGCGGCTGTTGAATTCGGTGTTCTTCGGCGGGGGCACGCCTTCGCTGATGGAACCGGAGGTGGTGGCTGGCGTGCTGGAGGCCATGCGCGCGGCCTGGCCGGTGGCGAATGATGTTGAGATCACGCTGGAGGCCAACCCCGGCTCGGTCGAGGCGGGTCGGTTCCGGGCCTATCGCGAGGCCGGGGTGAACCGGGTTTCCATGGGGGTGCAGGCGCTGAACGATGCCGATCTGCGGCGGTTGGGGCGGCTTCATTCGGTGGCCGAGGCGGAAGCGGCCTTTGCCGTGGCGCGGGATTGCTTTGACCGGGTGAGTTTCGACCTGATCTATGCGCGGCAAGACCAGACGCCGGGGGATTGGGCGGCGGAGCTACGGCGCGCGCTGTCGATGGCCGTGGACCACCTGTCGCTGTACCAGCTGACCATCGAGGACGGCACGGCCTTTGGCGACCGCTTTGCACGGGGTGGGCTGAAGGGCCTGCCGGACGAGGATCGCGCAGCGGACATGTACGAGATCACGCAAGAGATTTGCGGCGCGGCGGGGATGGCGGCCTATGAGGTTTCGAACCATGCCCGGCCCGGGGCGGAGTCTCGCCACAACCTGATCTACTGGCGGTCAGGCGATTGGGTGGGGATTGGGCCGGGCGCGCATGGGCGTCTGACGCTGGACGGGATTCGGTGGGCCACCGAGGCGCCGAGGGCACCCGGCGCCTGGCTGGAGCAAGTGGAAGCGGGGCGCGGCGGAGAATTGCCGCGGCAGGCACTGAGCCTGGAGGACCGGGCCAGCGAATTCATGGTGATGGGGCTGCGGTTGAGCGAGGGCGTGGACCTTGTCCGCTTTCGCGCGCTTGGGGGATCGCTTGATGCGGGCCGGCTGGCGGGTCTGCTGGACCTGGGGATGGTTGCCGCCGAGCCCGACCGGCTGACGGTGACGCCGGCCGGCCGGATGGTGCTGAACGCGGTGATCCGCGAGCTGATGGCCTGAGCGTCAGAAATCCGCGTCGGGCGGAAGCTGCGAAAGGACACGGCAGAGGCGGTCGAGGTCTTCCAGACTGTTATAGCGGATGGTGAGCAGGCCGGATTCGCCGCCCGCCTCATGGTCGATGCGCACAGACATGCCCAGGTTGGCGGCAAGATCGGCTTCGAGCGCGCGGGTGTCGGGGTCCTTCTCTGCCCGCTTGCGGCCGGCAGACTTGCGCTTGGCACCGCCTTCATTGAGCGCGAGCCGTTCTGCCTCGCGCACCGAAAGGCCGCGGGTGACGATCTGGCGGGCGAGTTCGGCGGCATTGGGCGAGGTGACAAGGGCGCGGGCGTGGCCGGCCGTGAGTTGGCCGCCGCGCAGAAGGACCTGCACTTCGTCGGGAAGTTGCAGGAGGCGCAGCAGGTTGGCGATGTGGCTGCGGCTTTTTGAAAGGGCTTCGGCCAGTTTCTCTTGGGTGTGGCCAAAGCGGTCCATCAGCTGGCGGTAACCGAGCGCCTCCTCCAGCGCGTTCAGGTCCGCGCGCTGGATGTTCTCGATGATCGCGACTTCCAGCACTTCGGTGTCGTCGAGCTCGCGGATCAAGACGGGGAGTTCGTGGATCTGCGCCAGTTGCGCGGCCCGCCAGCGGCGTTCGCCCGCGACGATCTGGTACTGGCCGGTGGCGCCATGGGGGCGCACGATCAGGGGCTGGATCACGCCCTTCTGCCGCAGCGACTCTGCCAGTTCCGCCAGCGCCGTTTCGTCGAAGTCGCGGCGAGGCTGGTCGGGATTCGGGTGCAGGTTCTCGACCGGCACCAGGCTATCGGGCCGGCGCGGGGGGGCCGTGGTGTCGGAGGGGGCCAGGTGGACATCGGCCATCAGCGCGGACAGGCCGCGGCCAAGGCCCCGACGTTCGGTCTTGCGGTCGTTCACGGCTGGACCATCCTTTCGCGGATCGGGTGGCGGGCGAGAAATTCCCTGGCAAGCGCGCGATAGGCTTCGCTGCCCTTCGACGCGCTGTCGTATTCGGTGACCGGGAGCGCGAAGGACGGCGCTTCGGACAGGCGGACGTTGCGCGGGATCACCGTGTGAAAGACCACGTCGCCAAGCGTCGCGCGCGCGTCGGCCTCGACCTGTTGTGAGAGGCGGTTTCTACCGTCGTACATGGTTAGCAGCACGCCTTCGATGCGCAGCGCCGGATTGGCGCTTTGGCGCACCTCGCGGATGGTGAGCATCAGTTGCGACAGGCCTTCGAGCGCAAAGAACTCGCTTTGCAGCGGCACCAGGACGGATTGCGACGCAACGAGCGCGTTGATGGTGAGCAGGCTGAGGGCGGGCGGGCAGTCGATCAGGATCACGTCGAGGTCGAAGCCATCCATTGCCGTCTGGCGTAGGGCGTCGTGCAGAAGGAAGCTGCGCTTTTCGTTCGCCACCAGCTCGATATCCGCCGAAGACAGGTCGGCATTCGCCGGGCAGAGCAATAGGCGAGCAAAGGTGGTGGGCTGGATCACGTCTTCCAGCGGCGTCTCCTCAAGAAGGAGGTCGTAGCTTGTCTTCTTTCGCGCATCCGGTGGCAGGCCCAGGCCGGTGGACGCATTTCCCTGCGGATCGAGGTCCACCACCAGGACACGCGCGCCGCATTCCACCAGTGCTGCGGCGAGGTTGATCGCCGTCGTGGTCTTGCCCACGCCACCCTTCTGGTTGGCAATGGCGACGATATGCGGTTGACCGGGACGGGTTGGGTCAGACATGGCGCAGGGACTCCAGGGCAACGACGGCGGCGGCGGGATCGGTAATGCTTGGTCGGAGGGTGGAGGTAAAGGCCCATTGCAGCGACGCAAGGTCCAGTTCGGCCAAGTGCTCGCGCCCCTTGAGGAAAATCGCGCGCCCCTCTGGCACCAGATGGCGATGTGCAAGGGCGCAGAGATCCGCCAGGGGCGCAAGGGCGCGCGCGGACACCACGTCGGCCTTGGCGGGGGCGAGCGACTCGGCGCGGTCCGTCACCACGTCCGCTGCGATTCCGCAGCTGCGCGCCGCCTCACGCAGGAATGTTGCCTTGCGCAGGTCGGATTCGACGAGTCGAAGACGGCAGCCCGGTGCGCGCTCGGCGAGCAGGATGGCCACAACAAGGCCGGGAAAGCCGCCACCGCTGCCCAAATCCAGCCAGAGGCGCGGCGATTCCGGTGCGAGGGCAAGAATTTGCGCCGAATCGCGGACGTGGCGGCTCCAGCCTTCGGGGAGCGTGCTGCGGGCGACGAGATTGATTGCCGGGTTCCACTTTCCGACAAGTTCCAGATGGCGCCGCAGCTTTTCTATCGTTTCACGTGAAACACTCTCGGCGCCGGGAAAACACCCGGCAAGGTCGTATTCGTTCGCCATCATCCCACGTTCCGGAACCGCGAGTCCTTGCGGAGCTGGGCAATGAGCAGAAGCAGCGCTGCGGGCGTCATACCCTCGATGGCTGCCGCGCGTGCAATGCTGTCAGGCTTGATGCGTGCCAGCTTTGTGGCGAGTTCCGTCGAAAGGCCAGGCATGGCCCGGTAATCGAAGCCGTCCGGGATCCGCAGCGCCTCTTCCTTTTGCAGGGCGCGCACATCCTCCGCCTGCCGATCAAGATACTGAGCGTAGAGCGCGTCATTCGCGACCTGCTGGCGAATGGCCGGTGGGACTGCGACAAAGCCCGGATAGAGGGCGTCGATCTGGTCCAGTCGAACATCCGGGAAGGCGAGCAGGTCCAGGCCGGTGCGGCGCACGCCATCCTGGCTGACGGAAAGCCCAATGGCTGCCGCCTCGCGCGGGGTGCGCGTGCTGGCCGTCAGGACCGCGCGGGCTTCGGCAAGGCAGTTGGCCTTTTCGCTGTAGGCGGCCCAACGCGCTTCGCCGACGAGGCCAAGCCCGCGGCCCCGCTCGGTGAGCCGTTGGTCCGCATTATCCGCCCGCAGCGCCAGGCGATATTCGGCGCGTGACGTGAACATGCGATACGGTTCGGTCACGCCGCGGCTGGTCAGGTCGTCGATCATCACGCCGATATAGCTTTCCGACCGCGAAAAGACCTCGGCCGGCTGATCTGCGGCGAGCCGCGCCGCGTTGAGGCCGGCAACGAGGCCCTGCGCCGCCGCTTCCTCATAGCCGGTGGTGCCGTTCACCTGGCCGGCGAGGAAGAGGCCGGGAAGAGCGCGCAGTTCGAGAGAAGGCCGCAACTCGCGCGGATCGAAGTAGTCGTATTCAATCGCGTAGCCTGGCTGCAGGATGCGGACCGCTTCCAGACCAGCGATGGTGCGGACATAGGCTTCCTGCACTTCAGCCGGCAGTGACGTGGAAATACCGTTTGGATAGACGGTGTCGTCGTCCAGCCCCTCGGGCTCCAGAAAGACCTGGTGCCCGGTCTTGTCGGCGAACCGCACCACCTTGTCTTCGATCGAGGGGCAGTAGCGCGGACCCACGCCTTCGATGTGCCCGCCGTACATGGCCGAGCGCGACAAGTTGCTTCGCACGATGTCATGCGTTCGTTCATTGGTGTGGGTGATTCCACAGGAAATCTGACGGGCAAAGGGCGCGGTGCTGAGGAAGGAGAACAGGACCGGATCTTCATCGCCCGGCTGGCTTTCGAGCCGCGCCCAATCGATGCTGCGACCGTCAAGTCGCGGCGGGGTTCCGGTCTTCAGGCGACCCCGCGCCAGACCAAGATCGGCCAAGCGCAGCGCAAGGCGCTGCGAGGCCGGATCGCCCACGCGCCCGCCGCTGCGCCTTTGGTCGCCGACGTGGATCACGCCGTTCAGGAAGGTGCCCGCGGTCAGCACGACGGCAGAGGAGGTCAGGGCGGTTCCGTCGGCAAGAAGAACGCCCGACACCGCGCCATCCGTGACAAGCAGGTCTGCGACCTCGCCTTCGATGACATCGAGCCCAGGTTGCCTTGCAAGTGCAGCCTGCATGGCGAGCCTGTAGAGCTTGCGATCCGCCTGGGCGCGCGGACCCTGGACGGCCGGACCCTTCCGGCGGTTCAGAAGGCGGAACTGGATGCCCGCGCGGTCTGCCACAGGGGCCATGACGCCATCAAGCGCGTCGATCTCGCGCACCAGGTGGCCTTTGCCCAAGCCGCCGATGGCCGGGTTGCAGGACATCACGCCAATGGCGTCGCGGCGCAGGGTGACCAGCGCCGTCCGGGCACCCGCCCGAGCTGCCGCGGCTGCGGCTTCGCTGCCGGCGTGACCGCCGCCGATGACGATGACATCGAACTGTTTCACGTGAAACACTCCTACTTCCCGATGCAGAACCGCGCAAAAATCTCGCCCAGCAGGTCCTCGACGTCGATGCGACCGACCAACATGGCCAGGGCTCGCGCCGCGTCCCGCAGATGCGCAGCGACGAGTTCGTCCCGGCGCGGGGCTCTGCCTATCTCATTCTGCGCCGATTCCATAGCCTTGATTGCAAGGATCATGGCCCGGTGCTGACGTTCGCGGATCACCATCCCGGCACCGGCAACACGTTGCTCCAACCGCTGACCGATGGCCGCAAGCAGCTCTGGAATGCCCCGGCCCGTGCGCCCGGAAACGCCGGGCCCATCGGACGGCGTGTCGGCCTTGCCACGCAGAACGATATCTTCTGGCAGCGGTTCAAGCCCTTCGGTTTCTCCCGCCTCGTCCAACAAAAAAACGCGCAGATCCGCCTTTCGGGCGCGATCCAGTGCACGGCTGACGCCGATGCGTTCGACCTCATCTTCGGCTTCGCGCAGCCCGGCGGTGTCGAGAAGCGTCACAGCAAGACCCGCGATCTCCATCCGCACCTCGATCACATCGCGGGTTGTCCCGGCGACCGCGGAGGTAATCGCCGCTTCACGGCCAGCCAAGGCATTGAAAAGCGTTGATTTTCCGGCGTTTGGCGGGCCGACGATGGCCACCTCGAACCCCTCGCGGATGCGTTCGGCCGCGGCGGCGCCCGCGGTTTCGCGCCGCAGATCGGCCAGCACGTGGGTCACAAGGCTGCCCACTTCGGGCATGACATCGACCGGAACATCTTCGTCCGCAAAGTCGATGGTCGCCTCGATCAAGGCCGCGGCGCGCACGAGGGACTCGCGCCATTGCGCCGCCTGACGCCCCAGAACACCGTCCAGGGCGCGCAGGGCCTGGCGGCGTTGTGCCTCGGTCTCGGCGTCGATCAGGTCCGCGAGGCCCTCGACCTGGGTCAGGTCAAGCCGGCCGTTTTCCAACGCCTGACGGGTGAACTCGCCCGGTTCGGCGAGACGCAGGCCTGGCTGCGCCGCAAGCGCTCGCAACACTGCGGCGACAACCGCCGAGGAGCCGTGCAGATGCAGTTCTGCCGACTCCTCCCCGGTGTAGCTGGCGCCCTGCGGAAACAGGAGCACAAGCGCCTCGTCCAGCACATCGCCTTGCCAGCTCAGCCGACGCAAACCCGCCCGCCGCAGGGCTGGCAGTGGCGATGCGCACAGCGCCGCCACGGCGGCATGGGCCGCCGGACCCGACAAACGGATCACCGCCACGCCGGCCTTGCCGCGGGCAGAGGCCAGGGCGTAGATCGTGTCCACTTTGCGCTCCTGGCGGAACCCTTACGAGTTCATCGAGTCGAAGAACTCGCCATTCGTCTTGGTCTGCTTGAGCTTGCCAAGAAGGAACTCAATGGCGTCCGTCGTGCCCATCGGGTTCAGGATGCGGCGCAGCACATAGGTCTTCTGCAGGTCGATCTTGTCGACCAGCAGGTCTTCCTTGCGGGTGCCCGACTTCAGGATGTCGATAGCCGGGAAGACGCGCTTGTCGGCGACCTTTCGGTCCAGCACGATTTCGCTGTTGCCGGTGCCCTTGAACTCTTCAAAGATCACTTCGTCCATGCGGCTGCCGGTGTCGATCAGCGCGGTGGCGATGATGGTCAGCGAGCCGCCTTCCTCGATGTTGCGCGCCGCGCCAAAGAACCGCTTCGGGCGCTGCAGGGCGTTGGCATCCACGCCCCCGGTCAGCACCTTGCCCGAAGACGGAACAACCGTGTTGAAGGCGCGGCCGAGGCGGGTGATCGAGTCCAGAAGGATCACGACGTCGCGCTTGTGTTCGACCAGGCGCTTTGCCTTTTCGATCACCATTTCCGCAACGGCAACGTGGCGGGTTGCCGGTTCATCGAAGGTCGAGGACACGACCTCGCCCTTCACCGAACGCTGCATGTCGGTCACTTCCTCGGGCCGCTCGTCGATCAAGAGGACGATCAGGTAGCATTCCGGATGGTTGGTCGCGATGGAATGGGCGATGTTCTGCAAGAGAACCGTCTTGCCCGTGCGCGGCGGCGCCACGATCAGGGCGCGCTGGCCCTTGCCGATGGGGCAGACCAGGTCGATCACGCGGGCCGAACGATCCTTGATCGTCGGATCCTCGATCTCCATCTTCAGCCGTTCGTCAGGATAGAGCGGGGTGAGGTTGTCGAAGTGAACCTTGTGGCGCGCCTTCTCGGGATCGTCGAAGTTGATGCGCGTCGCCTTCGTCAGGCAGAAATACCGCTCGTTCTCGCGCGGGGCCTGGATCAGGCCTTCGATCGTATCCCCGGTGCGCAGGCTGAACTGACGGATCATCTCGGGCGAGACATAGATGTCGTCAGGGCCGGGCAAGTAGTTGGCCGAGGGTGAGCGCAGGAAGCCGAAGCCGTCCTGCAGCACCTCCAGAACGCCGTCGCCCCCGATTTCCCAGCCTTCTTCGGCATGTTCCTTCAAGATCGAGAACATCATCTCGCCCTTGCGCATCGAAGGCGCGTTCTCGATCTCCCATTCTTCGGCCATGGCCAGAAGTTCGGCAGGAGTCTTCGCCTTCAGATCGGCAAGGTTCAGGTGTTCAATGGTCATGGAACGTGTTCCGCATGGGCCAGTCGCAGTGCCGGCAGGTCGGTCAATCAAGGGGAAGCGCGATGGGCCGGACGGCCCTGCATCCGCGCAGATACGCGCGGTGGGGCGTCAAGTCAACTCCCCGCTCCTGTCGGTTCAGAACTTCATGATGACCGAAGCAACGATGATGACCATCAGAAGCGTCGGCACTTCGTTCATCATCCGATAGCGTCGGCCCGTGACAGTGTTGGTTCCGTTCACGAAACCCTTGCGCCTCTGCGCCAGCCAGTGATGGAACCAGGTCATTCCCAGCACGGCGGCGGCCTTCATCCATGGCCAGGCCATCGACCAATCCACGATGCCCGGCGTGAACACCAGCGCCAGGCCAAAGACCCAGGTGGCCACGCTGGCCGGGTTCATGATCGCCTTGAGAAGCCGGCGCTCCATGGTCTGGAAGAGGGTGTCTGTCTCGCTGCCTTTGGCTACGACTTCGGTGTGATACACGTAGAGCCTGGGCAGATAGAACAGCCCCGCCATCCACGCGATGACCGAGATCACATGCAGGACCTTCGTCCATGGATAAAGATCCGAAAGCCAGTCGACCATCCGGGGCACCTCCTGACCACCTTCCTAACAGGAAGAGAAAGAAAGGGAATGTCGTTGTAGGCCTGTGGAATATCTGGATTTCCGGTTTGGCGCACAGAACGATCCCCAACCACCCATGGCCGGGAAAACCCTGTGCAAAAGCACGAGTTCTTGTGGAAAAGACGCAGAAATCACATGCTTTACCGATGGTTAGATGCGCACCCAATAGTCGGCTATGTATCAACGCCCCACTCTGCAAAACCCGCCCCACCCCGATTTTCCGCAGGTTGCCGCAATCGCTGTCCCAAGGCGGAAAAGTCAGGAGCGGACCTTGACAACCGGCCCCGACCGCCCTTCCCTTCCTGGTCCGGGCCGCTTGTCCCCGACCAACACCCGCCCCGCCTCGCAGGAACAAAACCGGATTATCCACAGGCATCCCGCCCATGCTGATCATTGCCTCCGCGTCGTCCATCCGCCTCTCGCTCTTGCGGTCCGCCGGAGTCGAGGCGGAAGCGCGTCCGGTGCGGCTGGACGAAGAGGCGATCCGGCTGTCGCTTGAGGCCGAAGCTGCGCATCCGCGTGACATCGCGGACACTCTGGCCGAGATGAAGGCGCGCAAGCGCGCCGAGAAGGACCCGGAGGCGCTGGTCCTGGGCTGTGACCAGGTTCTGGAGTTCGATGGCCAGGCCTGGGGCAAGGCCGAAACAGCTGATGCAGCACGGGCACAGTTGCAGCGGCTTCGGGGCCAGACGCACCGCCTGTTGTCGGCCGCCGTGGTATATGACCGCGGCGAACCGGTCTGGCGGCATGTGGGAGAGGTGCGGCTGACGATGCGTTCCTTTTCGGACGCCTATCTTGAGAGCTATCTATCCCGCAACTGGGACTCGGTCCGTCACGCCGTCGGCTGCTACAAGCTGGAGGAGGAGGGCGCACGTCTGTTCTCGCGCATTGACGGCGACTATTTTACGGTTCTCGGCCTGCCGCTTCTGCCGCTGCTGGGCTGGCTTGCCGACAGGGGGAGCATTGAGGCATGACGGATCATCCGCGTATCCCGCTGGCCGGCGTCATCGGCTCTCCCATTGCCCATAGCCGGTCCCCTGCCCTGCATGGGCATTGGTTGAAGCGCTATGGCATCAAGGGCCACTATATCCCCATGGACGTGGCCCAGTCCGACCTGCGCGAGGCGCTGACGCTGCTGCCCCGGCTTGGCTTCGTGGGGTTGAACGTTACCATCCCGCACAAGGAAAGCGTGCTGCATCTCGCCGATATCGTGACCGACCGCGCGGCCCTGATCGGTGCGGCCAACACGTTGATTTTTCGAAAGGATGGACGTATTCACGCCGACAACACGGATGGCGCGGGCTTTGTTGCCAACCTGCGTCAGCACACGCCGCACTGGTTGCCCTCGGCCGGCCCGGCCGCGGTGTTCGGTGCGGGCGGTGCAGCGCGGGCCGTGGTGGCGGCCTTGCTGGAGGTTGGGGCGCCCGAGGTTCGCATCGCGAACCGCACCAGACCAAGGGCCGAGGCGCTGCGGTCGGACTTCGGTGCCAAGGTTGTTGTCTATGACTGGGTGCAGGCGGCAGCCATGTTGCATGGCGCGGCAACGGTGGTGAATTCCACCGCGCTCGGCATGACAGGCAAGGCGGATTTCTCCATTCCGCTTGATGGGCTGGAGCCCTGGGCGCTGGTGACGGACCTGGTCTATACGCCCTTGAAGACCCAGTTCCTGATCGAGGCCGAAGACCGGGGCTGCACCGTTGTCGATGGCTTGGGGATGTTGCTGCACCAGGCCGCGCCGGGGTTTGAACGCTGGTTCGGCCTGCGCCCCGAGGTCGACGACGCGGCCCGCGCTGCGGCACTTTCGGCATGAGGCCGTTCCGCCTGGGACTGACCGGCTCCATTGGCATGGGCAAATCGACCACGGCCCGTTTCTTCGCCGAGGCGGGGGTTCCGGTCTGGGATGCCGATGCTGCCGTGCACCGGCTCTATGCAGCCGGTGGCGCAGCTGTCGCGCCGCTTGTGGCGCTGTGTCCTGCGGCGGCGGCGCCAGAGGGCCTAGACCGGGGCGCGCTGAAGGTCTGGATTGCCCGCGACCCCACAGCCCTGAAGCAAATCGAAACGATCGTTCACCCGCTGGTTTCGGCTGACCGGCAGGCATTTCTTGATGCGGCCGCGGCTCCGCTCGTGGTTCTGGACATCCCGCTTCTGTTCGAAACCGGAGCAGAGGCGATGGTGGATGCCACGCTTCTGGTGACCGCTCCACCCGAGTTGCAGCGCGGCCGTGTTCTGGCCCGTCCGGGCATGACAGAAGCGCAGTTTGCCACCCTTCTGGCGCGCCAGATGCCCGACCGTGAAAAACGCGGCCGCGCCACCCATATCCTTGAAACGCTCAGCCTCGATGCCGCGCGCGCCGGCGTGCGGGCGCTGATCGACTATCTGACAGGGCCCGCCCATGCGTGAGATCGTTCTCGATACGGAAACCACGGGCTTCGAGCCCTCGGAAGGCCATCGCATCGTGGAAATCGGCGCGGTCGAGCTGCTCAACCACCTGCCGACCGGCCGGACCTACCACCAATACATCAATCCCGAACGGCCCATGCCGAAAGAGGCCTTCGAGGTTCATGGCCTGGGTGACGATTTCCTGCGCGACAAGCCAGTGTTCAAATCGATCGCCCGCGATTTCCTGGCTTTCATCGGTGAGGCGCGGCTGGTCATACACAATGCCGCCTTCGACATGCGTTTCCTGAATGCCGAGCTTGGCTGGGCCGGCCTGCCGGGTCTGCCGAATGACCGCGCGCTCGACACGCTGATGATCGCACGCACGAAGTTCCCCGGATCGCCCGCCTCGCTGGATGCGCTGTGCCGCCGTTTCGGTGTGGACAATTCAGCCCGTGAAAAGCACGGCGCGCTGCTGGACAGCGAAATCCTGGCGGAAGTCTATCTGGAGCTGATCGGTGGACGGCAGCCCGACTTCGGCCTGGCCACCGTCGCGGCGTCAACGCCGGTCGCCGGAAAGGCAGAGGGCGCCACCTGGCGCCCCCGTCCGCGTTCTGTTGCCCTGCCGTCGCGCCTGACAGAGGCCGAGGCCGAGGCCCATGCCGCCTTTGTGGCGAAGATGGGCGAAGGCGCGATCTGGCACAAGCGGGACTGACGCGCCCCGCTCAGTTCACCGGCTGTTGCGCGGCGCGCTGCGCTTCTGCGCGGCGGGCGACTTCCTGGCGATAGAGGGCCACGAAATCCACCGCGTCGATGTTCAGCGGCGGGAAGCCGCCGTCGCGCGTGACGTCCGAGATGATGCGCCGCACATAGGGGAACATCAGTCGGGGGCATTCGATCAGGAGGAAGGCATGAAGCTGTTCGTCCGGCACGCCCTCGATGTTGAACACGCCGGCATAATCCACCTCAAGAAGGAACAGGACGTCGCCATTGACCTTGTTCTTCGACGTGACCCGGTACTTGGTCATCACGTCATACTGGTGATCCACAGGGCGCTTGCGTGCGTCCATGCTGACGGCAACCTGGATGTCCGGCTGCACTTCGGATGCCGACAGCCCCTTCACGGCCACCATGTTCTCGAAAGACATGTCCCGGATGAACTGGGCTACCACCTGCATGCGGATCTGCGGATTTGCGTTCGGAACGCCTTCCTGTTCGGCCATGAAAAATCTCCCCCGTAATAAACTCGCCTTCGACACTCCTAACAGCTTGGCTCTCCGCGCTCAATGGCGACCCATGGCCGCGCGTCGATGAATCAGCTTCAGGGTTGCGTCCAGCCCGACGGACCCTGCCGGCGAGGAACCGAGCCTGGGTCCACCTCGTAATACTCCGCGTCGATCACCGTCACATTGTCGCTCGGTCCACCGTGGCGGACGACGGGGCCCATGCGTGCGGCCATCGCGTTGATGATGCCCTGCCGCACGGGCGGCAGCAGCAGGAGAAGCGCGGCGATGTCGGTCACAAAGCCCGGTATGATCAGGAGGCCGCCCGCAAGCACCTTCATCGCGCGGTGCGCCATGGGCGAAAGCGGGTCCCGCACCTGCCCCATCTCGCCGCGCAGGTCATAGGCCAGACCCGCCCCCTGCCGGCGGATCACCGCCGCACCGAGAACGACCGCCAGAACCACCAGCGCCAGGGTTGGCCAAAGCCCGATCCAGCCACCCACGATCACGAATCCGGCAATCTCCACCAGCGGAAGCAGGACAAAAAGCAGCATCACGGGCATGTCGGGCCTCCTCTGGGTCCGAAAACGGGTCCGGGGCATAGACTTGATGTGCCCCCTCTCCTACATAGTCAGCGTCACCGCGCCTTTCCAACCCCTGCGGAACCCCACGACCGAGGTTTGCATGAGTTCGTCCCTGATACAGCTTCTTGTCCTTGCCGGCATCGCCGTCTTTCTGATCCTGAAGCTGCGGTCCGTTCTTGGCACGCGCGACGGCTTTGAAAAGCCGCCCGTTCCGGTCGAGGATGCGCGCGCCCGGCCGCGCCGCGACTTCGAGGTCATCGAGGGCGGGCCGGACCGTGACATCATCGACCAGGTGCCCGATGGATCGCCTGCTGCAAAGGCGCTTGGCGCGATGAAGCTGGCCGAGCCCGGATTTTCTGTGGGAGAGTTCCTCAAGGGTGCCCGCGGCGCCTATGAGATGATCCTCATGGCCTTCGAGAAGGGCGATATCGAAGGCATCCGTGCGTTCCTGTCGAAAGAGGTGGCCGACAGCTTCGACGCCGCCATCGAAGAGCGTGCCCGTCAGGGCCTGACCATCGAATCCAGTTTTGTCGGCCTGCGCGAAATGGCGTTGACCGAAGCCACATTCGACCGCGATACCCGCCAGGCCGAAATCACCGTCCGTTTCACCGGTGAGCTGACCTCGGTGGTACGGAACAAGGCTGGCGAAGTGATCGAAGGCAGCCCGACCGCCATCAAACGCCAGCGCGACCTGTGGACCTTTGGCCGCCGCATGGGCGTGGACGATCCCAACTGGCAGCTGACCGCGACCGGGGAATGAGCCGTGTTCTTCTGGCGGTCCTGGTCCTGCTCGCGGCCATGAGCGCCGGACCACGCGCCATGGCCCAGATGCTCAGCTTTGCCGATCTGGACGGCTGGGACACCGACGATCACCGCGCCGCGCTGACAAGCTTTACAGTCACCTGCGACAAGCTGGACGATTCCGACTGGCAACCGATCTGCCGGCTGGCGCGCGACATCGACCCCGAAGACGACCTCGCCGCCCGCAGCTTCTTCGAGCTTCTTTTCCGGCCGGTCATCATTGGTGCGCCACCTGCGCTGTTCACCGGCTACTACGAGCCGGAATTGCGCGGGTCTCCCGTGCGGACGCCGCGCTATGCCTGGCCGGTCTATCGCCGTCCGCCGGAACTGCGCGATGGGGTGCAATGGTATTCGCGCCAGGACATCGAAAGCCGGGGGCTTCTGGCCGGACGCGGGCTGGAACTGGCCTGGGTCGAGGATCCTGTGGATCTGTTCTTCCTGCAGATCCAGGGCTCGGGCCGGATCCGGATGCCTGACGGCAAGGTGATGCGGGTGGGCTATGCCGGGCAGAACGGCTTTCCCTATCGGTCCGTCGGGCAGGAACTGGTGCGCCGGGGGGTCTTCACCATCGACGAAGTTTCGGCCCAGCAGATCCGGGCCTGGGTCAAGCGCAATGGGGCCTCGGGCACCGCGCTGCTTCACCAGAACCCATCGTATGTCTTCTTCCGCAAGATCGCCGACCTGCCGGCAGACAAGGGACCGATCGGGGCGATGGGGCGGTCGATCACCACGCTTCGGTCTGTCGCGGTGGATCCGAAGTTCACGCCGCTTGGCGCGCCGGTCTGGATCGAGAAGGACGGGGCCGCGCCCCTGCGCAAGCTGATGGTGGCGCAGGACACCGGGGGGGCGATCAAGGGGCCGCAGCGGGCCGACATCTTCTATGGCTCGGGCGATGCGGCGGGCGATGCGGCCGGGACGGTAAAGGACGGCGGGCGCATGGTCGTGCTGCTGCCCATCGACCGGGCCTATGCGATGTTGCCCGAAGGCTGATCTTGGCGCGTCGTCGGTCCCTGCGCCCCGAGGAGGAAGAGCTTTGGTCCGCCGTCGCAAGGACGGCGCGGGCCATGCATCCAAAATCGCAGCCCCTGCACCGGGTGGCGGAACTGCCCGCCCATCCCGTGCCGGACCATGCGCCGCCCAAGCCGCACCATCCGGTTCTGCCGCCGTTCCGTCTGGGGTCGAAGCCGGGGCCGGCGACCGCCATCGACCTGGCGCCCTCGCCGGGACAGGCGCTGGCAGCCCAGCCGTTGCGAATGGATGCGAAGACGCATGGCAAGATGACCCGGGGGCGGCTGGTGCCCGAGGCAAGGCTGGACCTGCACGGGCTGACGCTGGCCGAGGCGCAGCCGGAACTGGTGAGGTTTGTTCTCAATGCCCAGTCGGGTGGATTGCGGCTGGTGCTGGTGATCACGGGCAAGGGCAAGGTGCGGGACGACCAGGGGCCGATCCCGCAGAGGACCGGGCTTCTGCGCCACCAGGTTCCCGTCTGGCTTCGGCAGGCGCCGCTGGGGCCGGCGGTTCTTCAGGTGACCGAAGCGCACCTGAAACACGGCGGGTCGGGCGCCTATTATGTGTACCTGCGCCGCGGCCGGTAGGACGATCGGGCGCGAACCGAACGGATGCTCGTCGCAAAGACCCGGCCTTCTTTGGCAAGCCCCGCGACAAAACCTTCCCCGCGGGGAAGGTTTCCTGAGAACAACCGACGATCCGGCCCCCGTTCCCCTGGCAACAATCGCGCTTCGTGATCCTGCCAGCCCACGGACACCTGACCGTGGCAGAAGCGCATGACGACCTGCGCTCCGCCTATTTTGCCATTTGTTGCAGTGCAGAAAGTCAAATTAGTATCAGTCTGACCTCGTTGCTGTGGTGGCGTGCCCTGATTCTTTGGTCCATCCTTCCCCATGTGGTTCTTCCTGACCGGTCGGACCGCCGCTGCGGATGGGAGCCGTGGCGAACCTGGGGAGGTGGCCGTGAAGCCGGATCTTGAAGTCGTCCAGATTGGACGGGGACAGTCCTTTACCGCGTGGGAGCACGGCTATCCGTTCCACACGGTGCGCTGGCATTTCCACCCCGAGCTTGAAATCCACTATGTCGCGGCGACATCGGGCCACTACTACATCGGCGACTTCATCGGAGATTTCGCGCCGGGAAATCTTGTGCTGACCGGGCCGAACCTGCCGCACAACTGGATCAGCACCCACGGTGTCGAAGGTTCGGTTCCGCTGCGCAGCCGGGTCGTGCAGTTCCCTGAAGACCTTCTGCTGCGGATTGCCGAGCTTTTCCCGGACACGCGTGGTTTTTCGGATGTGTTTTCGCTCAGCCGTCGGGGCGCGCTGTTTTCGGACCGGTGTTCGCAGCTCTGTGCGCCGTTGCTTGCCGAGCTGGTTCAGGCCAAGGGTCCGCACCGCGCAAGCCTGTTTCTGCAGATCCTTGCCAATCTGGCCTCGGATACAGAAGTGCGGACGCTGGCCTCTGATGCCTACCTGCCGGATCCCTCGGGGTTCATGACGGCCGGCGTCAACAAGGCTCTTGGCTACATCAACGAGAACCTGACCGAGGATTTCAGCGAGGAAGATCTGGCCAAGACGGCCGGGATGACGACCTCGGCCTTCTCGCGCAGTTTCCGCAAGCACACCGGCATGGGGGTGGTCGAATACGTCAACCGCCACCGCATCAACTTGGCCTGCCAGATGCTGATGAACGAAGCCGACAAGAGCATCACCGACATCTGCTTTGCGGTCGGGTTCAACAACCTTTCCAACTTCAACCGTCAGTTCCTTCGACGAAAGGGAATGCCGCCAAGCCGGTTCCGCGCGCTGCTGGAGGACAACCGCGCCGTCGCCGCCTGATCCAAGCCTGAATTGAGTTACTGGCCGCGCCCGACTCTCGGTGCGCAGCTCGGCCGGTCATGGTCCGTCATTGGGCCTGCAAGCGCGCAACCGGGACACGAAATGACGTCTTCGGACGAACAGAGACGATTTGCCTTAACCTCAGGGAGAGAGACCATGAAACTGACCAAGGTGTTGTTGATGGCCGGAACGGCGCTGACCGGCCTTGCCGGCGCGGCCATGGCCCAGGAAGCGGCGACCGTTGCCTTCCTGATGCCCGACCAGGCGTCCACGCGATACGAAGAGCACGACTATCCCGGCTTCAAGGCAGAAATGGCCAAGCTTTGCCCGGACTGCACGGTGATCTACCAGAACGCCAATGCCGATGTGGCGCTGCAGCAGCAGCAGTTCAACTCGGTCCTGGCGCAAGGCGCGAAGGTCGTCGTGCTGGACCCGGTGGACAGCGCAGCCGCAGCCGCGCTCGTGACCCTGGCCCAGTCGCAGGGCGTCAAGGTCATCGCCTATGACCGTCCGATTCCGGATGCCCCGGCAGATTATTATGTGTCCTTCGACAATCAGGGCATTGGCCAGGCCATCGCGCAATCGCTGGTCGATCACCTGAAGGCGAAGGGCGTGCCGGATGGCGCCGGCGTGTTGCAGATCAACGGGTCGCCCACCGATGCGGCAGCCGGCCTGATCCGCGACGGCATCGATTCTGCCCTGGACGCATCGCCCTACAAGACGCTGGCCGAGTTCGACACGCCCGACTGGGCACCGCCCGAAGCCCAGCAGTGGGCCGCTGGCCAGATCACCCGCTTTGGCTCTGAAATCGTCGGCGTGGTTGCGGCGAACGACGGCACCGGCGGCGGCGCCATCGCGGCCTTCAAGGCGGCCGGGGTTGACCCGGTTCCCCCGGTCACCGGCAACGATGCCACCATTGCCGCGCTGCAGCTGATCATCTCGGGCGACCAGTACAACACGATCTCGAAGCCGTCCGAAATCGTGGCGGCCGCCGCGGCGAATGTTGCCGTGGCGTTCCTGAAGGGTGAAACGCCGCAAGCCAAGACCACGCTTTACAACACGCCCTCGGAACTGTTCGTTCCGGCTGTGGTCACCGCGGAAAACATCAAGGCCGAGATCTTCGACAAGGGCATCAATACGCCCGAACAGGTCTGCACCGGTGAATATGTCGAGGGCTGCAAGGCACTGGGCATCATCCAGTAATCAATGACCGAGCCCGGTCCCTGTCTGGGGCCGGGCCCATTTGGAGAGAACGTCATGCAGGCCCGCGAAAGACTGCCGGCAAAGGGCGAGCGCATCCTGTCCTTGCGGGGTGTCTCGAAACGCTTCGGCGCCGTGTCGGCCCTGACCGACATCGAACTGGATGTCCATGCGGGCGAAGTCGTGGCGCTGGTCGGCGACAACGGCGCGGGAAAATCCACGCTGGTCAAGGTTCTGGCCGGGGTCCACCAGCCGACCGAAGGTGCGATCGAATACATGGGGCGTCCGGTGACCCTGGATACGCCCGCGAAGGCGCTGGAGATGGGTATTGCCACGGTGTTCCAGGACCTTGCGCTGTGCGAGAACCTGGATGTGGTCGCCAACCTGTTCCTTGGCCACGAGCTTTCGCCTTGGCGGCTGGACGAAGTTCAGATGGAGGTCCGGGCCTGGACGCTTCTGAAGGAGCTTGCCGCCCGCATCCCTTCGGTCCGCGAACCCGTGGCATCGCTTTCTGGGGGGCAGCGCCAAACCGTCGCCATCGCGCGGTCGCTGCTGCTTGATCCGAGGATCATCATGCTGGACGAGCCGACGGCAGCCCTTGGCGTGGCCCAGACGGCCGAGGTCCTGAACCTGATCGACCGCGTCCGCGACCGGGGGCTGGGCGTCATCATCATCAGTCACAACATGGAAGACGTGCGCGCCGTGGCCGACAGGATCGTGGTCCTGCGCCTTGGCCGGAACAACGGCGTCTTCACGGCCGAGGCGTCGCACCAGGATCTGGTCGCGGCCATCACCGGCGCAACCGAGAATTCCGTCACGCGGCGCCACGAGCGGCTGCAGGCCGGAGCAGGGGGAACCAACCCATGAGCGACAAGCCGACCCTGGACCGGGCCGACGCCCGCGTCCGCCATGACGACAGCCTGAAGGGCGCCCTGAAAGAGTTTGCCGACCGTCTGCGGTCGGGGGATCTGGGCATGTTGCCGGTCATTGTCGGCCTTGTGCTGATCTCGGTCGTGTTCTCGGCCCTGAACCCGGTCTTCCTTGCGCCGAACAACCTGGTGAACCTTCTGTTCGACTGCGCCACGGTCGGCGTGATCTCGCTGGGCATCGTCTGTGTGCTGATGCTGGGCGAGATCGACCTTTCGGTCGGCTCGATGAGCGGGCTGGCCTCGGCCATGATCGGGGTTCTCTGGGTGAACGCCGGCGTGTCGCTGCCTCTGGCGATCCTTGCGGCGCTGGCGACCGGCGCGGTGATCGGCGCCATCTACGCGGTGCTGTACAACCGGCTTGGAATGCCGAGCTTTGTGTCGACCCTGTCGGGTCTTCTCGCGATCCTGGGGCTGCAGCTTTACATTCTTGGGCCGACCGGATCGATCAACTTGCCCTTCGCCTCGCCGCTTGTGGGCTTCGGGCAGCTGTGGATCCTGCCCGCCTGGCTGTCCTACCTTCTGGGGCTCTTGCCCGGTGCCGTCATGGTCTGGGTCGGGTTGTCGGTCCGGCGCCAGCGTCTGGCCGCGGGGCTTTCGGCGCAGCCGCTGACCCGGCTGATGATGAAGGCGGCCTTGCTGACCTTGGCCCTGGAAGGGGCGGTCTACTTCCTGCATCTGGGGCGCGGCGTGCCGGTGATGTTCGGCCTGTTCGTCCTTCTGGCCGTGATCCTGAACTATGCGCTGACCCGCACCAAGTGGGGCCGTTCGATGTTTGCAGTTGGCGGCAACCGTGAAGCCGCACGCCGGTCGGGGATCAATGTCCGCAGGATCTATCTTTCGGCCTTCATGCTGTGTTCCACGCTTGCGGCCCTGGGGGGCATCCTCTCGGCCTCGCGGCTTGCCTCTGCCAGCCAGCAGGCCGGAACCGGGGATGTGAACCTGAACGCCATCGCCGCGGCCGTGATCGGCGGGACCAGCCTGTTCGGGGGGCGTGGATCGGCCTGGAGCGCCGTCCTGGGCATCATCGTGATCCAGGCGATTTCCAACGGGCTGACGCTTTTGAACCTGTCGTCATCCCTTCGCTACATGATCACTGGCGGCGTGCTTGCCATCGCGGTGATCGTTGACAGCCTTGCCCGCCAATCGCGCGTCAGCCATGGCCGCGGGTGATCTTCGGAGACAGGAATGACCGGACGTCTGAACGGAAAAGTGGCCGCAATCACCGGAGCGGCCTCGGGGATCGGGCTGGAATGTGCCCGTGCCATGCTGGCAGAGGGGGCCAGGGTCGTGCTGATCGACCGGGCAGAGGAGCGGTTGAACGCGCTTTGCGCCGAGCTTGGCCCGAACGCCCGGCCGCTGGTCGTGGACCTGCTGGACGGGGCGCAGGTGTCGGGGATGCTGCCCCGCATCCTGGGCTTGGCAGGGCAGCTTGACATCTTCCATGCCAATGCCGGAGCCTATATCGGCGGCCCCGTCCAGGACGGAAATCCCGACGCCTGGGACCGGATGCTGAACTTGAACATCAACGCGGCCTTCCGGTCGATCCATGCGGTCCTCCCCCACATGATCGAACGGAAGACGGGAGACATCGTGATGACCTCGTCCATTGCCGGTGTCGTGCCCGTGGTGTGGGAACCCATCTACACCGCCTCGAAATTTGCCGTGCAGGCCTTTGTCCATACCATCCGCCGGCAGCTTGCGCCCCACGGGCTTCGCGTCGGGGCCGTTCTGCCGGGCCCGGTGGTGACGGCGCTTCTGGACGACTGGCCCAAGGCGAAGATGGAGGAGGCCCTGGCCAACGGAAGCCTGATGCAGCCGGTCGAAGTGGCGGAGGCGGTGTTGTTCATGGTCACGCGCCGACCGGGTGTCGTGGTGCGCGACCTGGTGATCCTGCCGAACTCGGTGGATCTGTGATGCTGATCGGGGTCGATGTCGGAACGGGAAGCGCGCGGGCCGGGGTCTTCGATGCCACGGGGCGGCTGCTGGGCGTGGGCAAGCACCCCGTCACCATCTGGCAGGAACCCGGAGACATCGTCGAGCAATCCTCCGATCAGATCTGGCAGGCGGTTTGCCGGGCGGTCCGTGACGCCATCGGGACCGCTGGCATTGACCCTGGGGATGTCACTGGCATCGGATTCGATGCGACCTGTTCGCTGGTTCTGGTGGACGACGGGGGGCGGGGCGTTCCGGTCGGCCCGTCCGGCGACCAGACGCGCAATGTCATCGTCTGGATGGATCATCGCGCGCAGTCCGAAGCTGAAGAGATCAACGCAGGCGGGCACCGGGTTCTGGATTATGTGGGCGGCCGGATTTCGCCCGAGATGGAGACGCCAAAGCTCCTTTGGCTGTTGCGCCACATGCCGGACAGCTTTCACCGGGCGGCCCATTTCTTCGACCTTTCGGACTATCTCAGCTGGCGCGCCACGGGCCGACTGGCCCGGTCCTCCTGCACCGTGACGTGCAAATGGACCTACCTTGCGCACGAGCAGAGCTGGGATGCCGGCTATTTCCGCTCGATCGGGCTTGGCGTGCTGGCCGACGAGGGCTTTGACCGCATCGGCACCGAGGTGGTCAGCCCCGGCACCGCGCTTGGCTGCCTGACGCAGGCGGCTGCCGGCGATCTTGGCCTGACCGCGAAGGTCACTGTCGCCGCGTCTCTCATTGATGCCCATGCCGGGGGGGTTGGCACCCTCGGCGTTTCGTTGCCCGGTGACGCGGATCCGACGCGACGGCTGGCCTACATCTTCGGCACCTCGGCCTGTTCGATGGCCTCGACCCGCGAGGCGACGCCGGTTTCCGGTGTCTGGGGGCCCTATTTCGACGCCATGCTTCCGGGGCTGTGGTTGAACGAGGGCGGGCAATCGGCGGCGGGTGCGGCACTGGATCACTTGGTCCACCTGCACCGCGACGCGGCGAAGATCGAGGCCGAAGCCATTGCAGCCGGACACTCGCTCATCACCTATGTCGCGGCCCATGCCGAAACCCTGGGCGCCAACCTGTCCGACACGATCCGCGCTGCCGGGCAGATGGTGGTGGTGCCGGAATTCCTGGGAAACCGGTCACCCTTTGCCGAACCCGAGGCGCGCGCCGTGATGTCCGGGCTGGGGCTGGACCGTGGCATCGACAGTCTGGCGGCGCTCTACCTCGCCGGTCTGAGCGGGATCGGTTACGGCCTGCGTCAGCTTCTTGATCGGCTGGAGGGGCAAGGGATCACCATCCAGACCATCGTGGCCAGCGGGGGCGCGGCGCAAAGCGACCTGGTCTGCCAGATGATCGCGGATTCGACGGGCCGCGCCGTGGCGCTGCCCAGGGCCGAAGAGCCGGTCCTTCTGGGGGCAGCCATGCTGGCCGCGGTTGCCAGCGGAAGCCAGCGTACCCTGGTGCAGGCCATGGCCACCATGTCAGGCCCTGCCCGGCTTTTCACGCCGGCACAGGGCGACCTCGCCACCCTGCACGCAGAGCGGTACGCCTGTTTCGAGGGTTTGCAGGCTGTCGCACGACGAAGCCTCGCCTGGCGCAACTTGCTGACCAAAGCCTAGGCAAACGCGGCGCAGCAACGGTTGCGTATTACCTTGCCCTGTCCCTATGGGCATGGCGCAGCCCGCAGGTCACAGGCGGCATCGAGTCTCGCACAGTCTGCGCCATGCCTGCGGTTGTTGCAGCAGGTGGCGCCATGTCTCGGCGGAGCAGAGGTCAGTCCAGCTTGAAGCGGGCGCTTTCGCCTTCCCCACGGTCCACGGTGAAGCGCAGTTCACGGTCGTCGCGCACCTCGACCAGCTGGCAATTGTAGGGGATGGCCT
This sequence comes from Neotabrizicola shimadae, assembly GCF_019623905.1. Classification (NCBI taxonomy): domain Bacteria; kingdom Pseudomonadati; phylum Pseudomonadota; class Alphaproteobacteria; order Rhodobacterales; family Paracoccaceae; genus Neotabrizicola; species Neotabrizicola shimadae. The sequence goes on from NZ_CP069370.1 coordinate 3,535,447, forward strand.
TTCCGCTCCAGTCCATCTCGCGGCAGAAATAGCCGTCCTTCCAGGCCCAGGTGCCCGTGATCTCCCACCCGAGCGCCGAGCCTTCGATGCGGCCATCGGGTTCGACGCTGAGACGGATGCGGAACAGGGGCAGCGACAGGTCCCGGCCGTTGACCAGGGACAGGAAGGCCTGACGGTCACGGACGGCCTGAAACTCTTCGGCGCCGGCCAGGACGGGGACGGGCAGAACGATCGCAGCGGCAAGCAACAGCGGGCGGAGCATGCGTGTTTCTCCGGGTGATGACCACAGAGATACGCAAGACCCGCACGGTTGGATCATCCGGTCGCATTGAAATCTGCAATCCCGGCGCCACGCGCGGCCGGACGCCCTGCGCCCGCGTTTACTTCAGCTTGATGCAGAAGTGCTTCAGCACCGGTTCTTCGATCTTCCAGGTGCCGGTGAAACCGGGCTCCACGACGAAGGCATCCCCGGGGGCCAGGGTCACGGGGGCGCCACCATCGGGGGTGATCACGATGCGGCCCTCGATCAGGTGGACGAATTCGTAGAACTTGTAAGTGGCGTGCCAGGAGCCGGGCGTGGCGGCCCAGGTGCCGCTGATGACGCTGCCGTCAGCCGAGGTGTGCTGCACCCAGGTCTTCATGCTGGGCGTGCCCTCGGTCTTGACCCAGCCGTCGAGGTCGGTGGTCATCGGTTCGGGGCCGGGGGCAGGCAGGCGGTACACCGTGTCGGTCATGGCAGTCTTCCTTGATGTCGGTTGCAGGATTGGTAGGGCCGCCGGCGAAGGCCGGCAAGGGGGTGCCCTGCGGGCGCGGCCTGGGCTAAGGAAGCGGCAGGCAGGTACATGCGGAGGCGAAATGAAGATCCGGGCGGCGACGGCGGCGGATGCGGGGCATCTGGTAGCCTTCATCAACATGGCGGCGGATGACCTGCCGCTGCATTTCTGGAAGAAGTCGGCGGGCGAAGGGGCGGACCCCTGGGCCTATGGACGCGAGCGGGCGGCGCGCGAGACGGGCGGATTTTCATACCGCAACGCCTGGCTGGCCGAGGTGGAGGGCGAGGTGGCGGCCTGTCTTCTGGGCTATGCCGCCGAGCCCGAACCGGCGCCCATCGACCCCGACACGCCTGCGATCTTCGTGCCGCTGCTCGAGTTGGAGGCGATGGCGCCGGGGTCGTGGTATCTGAACGTGCTGGCGACCTATTCCGCGTTCCGGGGGCGGGGCTGCGGATCGGCGCTGCTGGCTTTTTCCGAAGACGTGGCGCGGAAGGCCGGGCATCGCGAGATCAGCCTGATCGCCGAGGACACGCATGTGGAGGCACTGCGGCTATACCAGGCGAAGGGTTACCGAGAGGTGGCGCGGCGGCCGGTGGTGAAGGGCGACTGGGCGGTGGATGCGACGGAGTGGATCCTGTTCGTGAAGCCGGTTGGTTGAGCCCTCTGCCGAAGGCGGGCGGGATTACAAATACATTGCAACTTTACAGGTTCCCTCGCTAAGGTCCGGCAGCGGGGACCAGAAGATGACCGGACCGGATGTTGCCATCATTGCCGACGACCTGACCGGCTCGCTGGATTCGGCCGTGCCCTTTGCGCTGGCCGGGCTGCGGACGGTCTGCGCGACCTCGGTGGCGGCTTTGCCGGCGGCCCTGGCTTCGGGTGCGCGGGTGGTGGCGGTGAACCTTGCCAGCCGCGAGGGGCCGGAAGCTGTGGCGTCGGTGCGCGCCGTGGCGGCGGCGCAGGCGGTGGCTGGCGCGCGGGTGGTGCTGAAGAAGATCGACTCGCGATTGAAGGGCCATGTGGCGGCAGAGATCGGCGCGGTGGCGGCGGTGCTGCGGCCTGCGGGCGTTGTGGTCTGCCCCGCGGTGCCGGACCTGGGGCGCGTGGTACGGGACGGGCAGCTGGAGGGCTTGGGCGTCGCCGAGCCGCTGCCGGTTGCCGCGCGCTGCGGATTGGCGCCAGATCTGGGCGCGCGGTTTGCCGATGCCGCATCGGGCGACGATCTGGACCGGCTGGTGGCAGAGGCGGCGGAGGGGACGCTGTTCGTGGGCGCGCGCGGGCTGGCGACGGCGCTGGCGCGGCGGATGGGTCGTGCCGCGCGGCCCGCGGTGGCGATGCGGGGGCCGGTGGCCTTTGTCATCGGGTCGCGCGATCCGATCACTTTGGCACAGGTTGAACGGCTGCGGATCAGCGGGCTGGACTGGGTGGCGGCGCCTGACGGGCGGGTGCCCGCAGGCGGCAGCGATGGTTCGGTGATCCTGCAGGCGGTGGCGGGTGAAGGCGCGGCAGGCGATGTCGTCTCGTCCCGGCTGGCCGAGGGCTTTGTGCGCTGGCATCTGGCCGACAAGCGGCTGCTGGTGCTGAGCGGGGGCGAGACGGCGGCGGCGGTGCTCGACCGGATGGGGGTGACGGTGCTGGAGGTGCTGGACGAGCCCTTGCCGGGCCTGCCCCTGTGCCGCGGGCTTGACCGGCCGGCCGGGCCCGCCATCGTGACGAAATCGGGCGGGTTCGGGGCGGCGGATGCTCTGTTGCGGCTGGTGCCGGAGGATGCGGGGAAGGTGCGGACAGGATGACGATTGCGACGCCGGAACGCCGGGCCGACAAGGCCGGGACCCTGACTGACTCGCCGCGATCCACGCTGTTGGCGGATGTGGTGCATGACCGTATCCGGCGGGCCATTGTGGAGGGTGAGTTCGGCGAGAACGAGCGGCTGCCGGGGGAGAATGCGCTGGCGGCGCGGTTCGAGGTGTCGCGGCCGGTGGTGCGGGCGGCGCTGGCGCGGCTGCGGGAGGAAGGGTTGATCGTGTCGCGGCAGGGGTCGGGGAGCTTTGTCTCAACCCAGGTGTCACCCAAGACGCTGGCCTTCCAGCCGCTGGAGACCATCGCGGACCTGCAGCGGTGCTATGAGTTCCGGCTGACCATCGAACCGGCGGCGGCGGCGCTGGCGGCGGGGCGGCGGGGCGAGGAGGACCTGGCGGTGATCGGGACGCAGCTGCAGATGCTGAGGGACGCGACCGAGCGGCGGAGCCATCGGGAGGATGCGGACTTTGCCTTCCACCTGTCGATCACGACGGCGGCGAACAACCAGTATTTCGAGACCTCGATGCGGGCCCTGAAGGACCATATCGCGGTGGGGATGAAGTTCCACGGGCTGTCCCTTCGGACGGTGCGCGGGGGGCTGGACCATGTGCTGGAGGAGCATACCGCGATCTTTCAGGCGATCCGGGACGGGCGGGCAGAGGAGGCGCGGGTGGCGATGCTGGCCCATGTGGGCGGGTCGCGGGACCGGCTTTTCGAGGGGCGGCTGCTGGACCTGTCGGGCCGGGGCTGAAGGCGTCCGAGCTCGGACGCCTATACGCTTCCTTTGAAATCAATGGGTTGCTGGCTCGCGTTAACTTGGACTTTACGTTTCAGGGTCCGGGGCACGAGGACGGACAGGAGGGAGGAGGGGGCTGTCTGCCCCCTCTTGGCCGTTCCGGCCAATTCACCCCCGAGGATATTTTTGAACAGAAGAAGGGCGAAGGGCGCGAGGTGGAGGCGTGGCGCGCCGGCGGTCAGAAGGCGGAGCGGTAGATGGTTTCGGCCTCGGCTACCGTCATGTCGCGCGGGTTGTTGTCCATCAGGCGGCGAATGGCATGGGCCTCTGCCGCCCAGTCGGGCAGCATCGCCTCGGTCGCGCCTAGGGCGGAGAGGCGCATTTCCGGGCCGAGGCGGGCGCACCAGTCCCAGGCGTCCTGCGCCAGCCGGTTGCCGCCGCCGAGGCCGAGGGCTGCGGCGATTTCGGCGGTCTTTTCCGGTGCGGCGGGGGCGTTGAAGGCCAGCACATGCGGGAAGATGATTGCATTGGCATGGCCGTGCGGCAGCTTCAGCCGGGTCCCGAGCGGGTAGGCAAGCGCATGGCCGGCGGCGGTGTTCACCGGGCCAAGGCAGATGCCGCCGTAGTAGGCGGCCAGCAGCAGGGCGGCGCGCGCCTCGGCATCGCTGCCGTCGGCCACGGCGCGCGGCAGGAAGCGGGCGACGAGGGTGAAGCCGAGACGGGCGTAGTTGTCGATCAGCGGATGCGATTTGCGGTTTGTGAACGCCTCGACACAATGCGCCATCGCGTCGATGCCGGTGGCGGCGGTGACGGCGGGCGGCACGGACATGGTCAGGTCGGGGTCGAGCGACACCATGTCAGGCATGAGGTGGGGGCTTTCCACCGCGGCCTTGGCGCCGGTGGCGAGGTTCGTCACAAGGGCGCGGATCCCGGCTTCGGACCCGGTGCCGGCGGTGGTGGGGACCAGCGCCAGGGCGTTGAGGCGGGCGGGGACCTTGTTCGGCCCGATGGCATCGGCCAGCGGGAAGCCGCCGCGCAGCACGGTGACGAGCTTGGCCACATCCATTACCGAGCCGCCGCCGAAGCCGATCACCAGATCGGGGTCGGCTTCCTGCGCCGCCGCGATGGCGCGGTCGAGCGTGGCGCTGTCGGGTTCGGGGTCCACATCGGCAAAGACGGTGACGCTGCCGGGCAGGCCCATGCGGTCGATCTGGCCGGCGATGACCGGGGTGGTCAGCACATGGATGCGGGCGAAGCCTTGTTCGCGCGCCCAGTGGCCGACTTCTGCCGCGCTGCCGGCGCCGAATTCGAAGCGGCGGGGTTGCCAGAGACGCAGGGGGCGGGCGTAGTCGTTGGGCATGTCACTCTCCACGCACGGTGCCGCCGATGGCGGCAAGCCGTGTCTTCAGGTCGGCACGTTCGGCGGCGGTCAGGGCCACCAGCGGCGGGCGGGTGCGGTCCCAGCCGGGGTTGCCGTGCTGGAAGCCGACCATGGCCTTGATGGTGGGGATCTGGACGTAGGAATTGGACAGGGTGCGGAAAGCGTTGATGCGCGCCTGCGCCTGTTCCACCGCCTCGGCCTGCGTCGGATCTGTCGCGCCGCGGAACACGGTGGCCAGGTCGCGGGCGACAAGGTTCGAGGTGGCGGTGATGGACCCCGCGCCGCCCGCCTGCACCAGCGGCAGCAACAGCGGGTCAGCCCCGGCGAGGACAGCGAAGCCGGGGAAGCGGGCGACCATCGCGGTCATGTTGTCGAGCTGCCCCGCGCTGTCCTTGATGCCCACGACGATGCCGGGGAAGGCGGTGACGAGCCTTTCGATCAGGTCATGCGACAGCGCGATGCCCGAGACCTGGGGGATATGGTACAGCACGACGCGCAGGCGGTTGTCGCCGATGGCTTCGATGCTGCGGGCATAGGCGGCGAACAGCCCCTCGTCGCTGACGCCCTTGTAATAGAAGGGCGGCAGCATCACGACGCGGCTGACGCCGCTGGCGAGCGCGTGGCGGGTGAGGTCCACGGTTTCGGGGATATTGGCGACGCCGGTGCCGGGCATGAGCCTTTCGCCCGCGATGCCGGAGTTCAGCGCGGCTTCGAGGATCGTCTTGCGTTCGGCGGAAGAGAAGGAATTGGCCTCGCCCGTGGTGCCCAGAAGCGCGATGCCGGTGCAGCCTTCTTCCAAGAGCCAGTGGCAATGCGCGGTGAAGGCGGGAAGGTCGGGCGACAGGTCGGCGCGGACCGGGGTGGCGGCGGCGCAGTAGACTCCGGAAATCATGCGGGCGCTTTCGGGTGGGCGGCCAGCCGCGCGGCATAGGCCAGCGCGTGGTCGAGGTTGATGTTCTTGGCGATACCCTTGCCCGCGATGTCGAAGGCCGTGCCGTGATCGACCGAGCAGCGGTCGATGGGCAGGCCGACCGAGACGTTCACGGCGGTGTCGAAGGCGACGAGCTTGATCGGGATGTGGCCCTGGTCGTGATACTGCGCGATGACGAGGTCGAAGGCGCCTTCATAGGCGCGGTGATAGACGGTGTCGGCGGGGACGGGGCCCACGGCATTGATGCCTTCGGCCCGGGCCTGTGCCACGGCGGGAGCGATATGGGCATCGTCTTCGGTGCCGAAGAGCCCGCCTTCGCCGCAATGCGGGTTGAGCCCGGCCACCGCGATGCGGGGCGTTTCCCCGAAGCGGCGGAAATGGGCGTGGCCCGCGCGGATGGTGGCAAGCACACGTTCGGTGGTGGCGCGGGCGATGGCGTCCTTCAGCGAGACATGGGTGGAGACGTGGATCACGTTCAGCCGTTCCGAGGTGAGCAGCATGAACGAGGATTTCGAGCCGGTGAGGCTGGCCAGCATTCCGGTGTGGCCGTCGTAATGGTGGCCGGCGGCATTGAGCGCGGCCTTGTTGATGGGGGCGGTGGCGATGACGCTGATGCGGCCCGCCATCGCATCCTTCACCGCGGCTTCGATATAGCTGAAGCAGGCCTCGCCCCCGCGTGGATCGAGCTTGCCGAAGGGCATGGGCTCGCCGGGGATGGCGATGTTGTGGACATCCAGCGCAGCGATGTCCAGCCCGGTGTTCAGGATCGCTTCGGCCGCGGCGAGGCTGGCGCGCGTGCCATAGACGCGGAAGCCCTGCCGTTCGGCCGCCGGCATGGCGGCGAGCGACTTGACGATGATCTCGGGTCCGACCCCGGCAGGGTCGCCCATGGTGATGCCGATCATGAGCGGGCGTCCCAGGTGGTGGCTTCGGGGGAGGTGACGGCGTGGCAGGCGACGTGGTGGCCGGGGGCGACCTGCCGGAAGGGCGGGACGCTGGTGCGGCAGAGGTCGCGGGCCAACGGGCAGCGGGTGTGGAAGCGGCAGCCCTGCGGCGGGTTCAGGGGCGAGGGCACCTCGCCCTGGAGCACCTGGCGCTGGCGCGTGGACTGCGGCTTGGGTTCCGGCACGGCGGAAAGCAGCGCGCGGGTATAGGGGTGGAGCGGCCGGGCGAAGAGATCGGCCGAGGGCGCGAGTTCGGCGAGGCGGCCCAGGTACATGACGCCGACGCGGTCGGAGATGTGGCGCACGACGGCAAGGTCGTGGGCGATGAACAGGTAGGTGAGCTTGTACTTTTCCTGAAGGTCCAGAAGCAGGTTCAGGATCTGCGCCTGGACAGATACGTCGAGGGCCGAGATCGCCTCGTCGCAGACGATGAAGCGCGGCTCGCAGGCGAGCGCGCGGGCGATGGCGACACGCTGGCGCTGGCCGCCGGAGAGTTCATGCGGGTAGCGGCTGGCGAAGCGGGGGGTGAGGCCCACATCGGCCAGCAGGCGGTTCAGCCGGTCGGGGAGAGCGGCGCGGGTGGCGAGGCCGTGGAACAGGATGGGCTCTGCCAGCGCCTCGCCGATGGTCATGCGGGGGTTGAGGGTGGAATAGGGGTCCTGAAAGACGATCTGCAGGTCGCGGCGGAAGGGGCGCATGGCGTCTTCGCCGAGGCTCGCGATGTTCTGGCCCTTGTAGCGGACGGTGCCGGCGGTGGGGCGGTGCAGGTTCAGGATGCAGAAGCCGGTGGTGGACTTGCCGCAGCCGCTTTCGCCCACGAGGCTGAGGGTTTCGCCTTCCTCGACATCCAGCGTGAAGTCGTCGAGCGCGTGGACGGTGGCGCCGCGTTCACCGAAGGCGCCGAGGCGGAGGTCGAAGTGTTTCTGCAGGTTGCGGACTTCAAGCAGGGCGGTCATGCGGCGGCCCTTTGTGCGGGCGGGCAGGCGACGCGGTGGCGCGGGTCGCTGCCGGGAACGGGGGCAAGGCGGGGGACGGCGGCGGAGCAGGCGGGCTCGGCCATGGCGCAGCGGGGGGCAAAGGGGCAGCCGGGCGGGCGGCGGCCGGGTTCGGGCGGGGTGCCGCCGATCGAGGCGAGGCGGGCCATCGGCTTGTCTTCCAGCGTGGGCAGCGAGGCGAGGAGGCCCCGGGTGTAGGGATGCGTCGGGCGGTCGAAGAGCGCGGCGACGGGGGCATCCTCGACCACGGTGCCGGCGTAAAGCACGGCGATGCGGTCGGCGAGGCCGGCGATGAGCGCAAGGTCGTGGGTGATCCAGACCACCGACATGTCGGAGCGGGATTTCAGGTCGCGCACCAGGTCCACGATCTGGGCCTGGATGGTGACATCGAGCGCGGTGGTGGGTTCGTCGGCGATGAGGAGCTTCGGGTCGCCGGCAAGGCCCATGGCGATCATCACGCGCTGGCGCATCCCGCCGGACAGTTCGTGCGGCCAGGCCATGAGCCTGTCGCGCGGGGAGGGGATGCCGACGAGCGCCAGGAGTTCGGCGGCGCGGTCCATCGCGGCGGGACGGGCCATGCCCTTTTGCCAGACCAGCGCCTCGACGATCTGGTCGCCGATGCGCATGACCGGGTTCAGGCTGGTCATCGGGTCCTGGAAGATGAAGCCGATCTGGCTGCCGCGGACCTTGCGCAAATCCTTGGCGCCCATCTTCAGCAGGTCGCGGCCGGCGAAGGTGGCCGAACCGCCGGTGGCGCGGATGCGGTTGGGCAGGAGGCCCACGAGCGACAGCATGGTCAGCGATTTGCCGCAGCCGGATTCGCCCACGATGCCCAGGCTTTCGCCTTGGGCGAGCGTCAGGTCGATGCCGTCCACCACGCGGGCGGGGCCGTCCTCGCGGTCGATGTCGATGGTCAGGCCCTTGATGTCCAGAAGCGCGGTCATTTCTGGCCCTTCGGATTCAGCGCGTCGTTCAGGCCGTCACCAAGGAAGTTGAAGGCGACGGTGGCCACGGCCAGCACGGCGGCCGGTGCGACCAGGAGGTGCGGGTAGTTCGTCCAGACGCGCAGCCCGTCCGAGATCATGTTGCCCCAGGAGGGGATCGGGGGGTTCACGCCGACGCCGAGGAAGGAGAAGGCGCTTTCCAGCACCATGGCGGTGCCGAGACCGGCGCTGACCGCCACGATCAGCGGACCCATGGCATTGGGCAGGACATAACGCATGAGGATGATGCGGTTGGTCAGGCCAAGCGCGCGGGCGGCAGTGACGTAAGGACGGTTGCGGATGGACAGGACCTGCGCGCGCACCAGCCGGGCATAGGGCGGCCAGGTGATGAGCGCCATGGAGCCGAAGACCAGGAGGAAATCGACCAGCTCGGTGTTCCGCCAGATCGGATTTTCGGTGGCCATGTAGCGCGCCTCCATCCACAGGCTGATCGGCTGTTTCAGCGAGGCGTTGATGACGACGACCAGCAGAAGCTGCGGCACGGACATGGTCATGTCGGTGACCCACATCATCCCCCTGTCGAAGGCGCCGCCGTAGAAGCCCGCGATGGCGCCAAGGATGACGCCGATCGCCACGGCGATGGCGGTCACGGTAACGGCGACGATCAGCGCGGTGCGCGCGCCGTAGATGACGCGGGACAGGACATCGCGGCCAAGGTCATCGGTGCCCATCCAGTGGGCCCACGACGGCGAAAGGTTCCGGGCGTCGAGGTTCTGGCTGAGGAAATCGTAGGGCGTGATCCACGGCCCGAAGATCGCCACCAGCACCAGCACGGCAACGATGACAAGGCCCGCGACGGCCAGCCGGTTGCGGCGGAGCCGCTTCCAGGCGTTGCGCCAGAGGTTGGTGGGCTTTTCCTCGGCGGCGGCGAAGGGGGCGGCGGTCATCAGCGGGCCTCCTTCATGCCGGTCGCGCGGGGGTCAAGCAGCGGATAAAGCAGGTCGACAAGCAGGTTCGAGGCCATGACAAGGAAGGAGCCGATTAGCGTGACGGCAAGGATCACGGGATAGTCCGAGTTGATGAGCGCCTGCACCGTGAGGCGGCCGAGGCCCGGCAGGCCGAAGACCAGTTCCACGAAGATCGCCCCGTTGACGATGGTGATCATGATGAGGCCAAGCTGCGTGACCACCGGGGTCAGCACCGGGCGCAGGACGTGGCGCAGCGCCACGACATATTCGGGCACGCCCTTGGCGCGGGCGGTGCGGACGTAATCCTCGTGCAGCACCTCGATCACCGCGGCACGGGTCTGGCGCAGGATCAGCGCGATGGGCTGGAACGACAGGACGATGAGCGGAAGGATGATCTTGGCGCTGAACAGCCCGCCCCAGCCATAGGGCACCTGGCCCGAGGGCAGCACCATGAGCAGCGCCACCATGAGAAGGGGGCCGGCGACATAGGCCGGGATCGCCCAAAGAGCGACGGCAGTGCCGAGGATGGTGAAGTCCAGCCGGGAGTTCTGGCGCATCCCTGCGATCATTCCAAGCGGGATGGCGACAAGGGCGGTGACGATCACGGCGGCGAGACCAAGCTGGAAGCTGACGGGGGCGGCGGCCTTGATCATGGCCCAGACCGAGCGGCCCGAGGTGAGCGAATTGCCGAAATTGCCGTGCAGCAGGTTCCAGATGTAGCTGGCGAACTGCGCGAGGAACGGGCGGTTCAGCCCGGCCTGTTCGCGGATCGCCTCGATCTTGGCGGGATCATAGGCCACGTCGCCGGGGGCGCGCAGGAAGATCAGCTTGATCGGGTCGCCCGCGCCGTAGAAGGCCAGCGCATAGACGCCGAGCATCACGATCAGCACGGACGGCACCCAGAGCACCAGTCGCTTGAGGATGTGCATCAGCATCGGCGTCGAGGTCCGGCGGTTGGAGAAAGAGGGGCGGGGCCGGTGGGCCCCGCCCGCATCATGTCATGGAACGAGGGTCAGTTGATCGAGATGCTCCAGGGCGCGACGATCTGCCAGTCGAGGTTCTTTTCCATGCCTGCGACATTGGCATTGGCCCAACGGCTCATGGTCTGGGCATACCAGGGGATGAACATGAAATCGTCGCGGAAGGCGCGCTGCGCCTCTTGCGCGAGCGCGATGCGGGCCGGGTCGTCGACCGGCTTGGCCAGCGCCTCGGCCACCTTGGCATCGACCGTGTCGTTCTTGTAGCCGCCCATCTTGCCTTGCGCATTGCCCGAGCCCGAGGCGATGGAACCGGCAAGGTAGGACGGCGCATCGGGAACGCGGGTGCCTACGTCATCGCGGAAGATCTGCACCGCGTTCTGGTCGGGGCCGGCGTACTGGTCTTGCTGGGGCTTCATGTCCACGGCGGTGATGCCGAGGTTCTGGCGCCACTGTTCGGCGATGTACTGCGCCGCCGCCTCGTTCGCGGGCGAGGAGATGCCGACGAACATGATCTTCGGCAGCTTTTCCGGGCCGCCATAGCTCGACTCGGCCAGCAGAGCCTTCGCCTTTTCCGGATCGAAGGGATAGGGCACGAAGGCCGGGTCTTCCGCGCCGGGGACAGAGTTCATCACCGTGTCGGTCTTCTTGTGCGGGCCATCGGGGAAGGACGCCTTGATCAGGCCGTCGCGGTCCACCGCCAGGATCAGCGCCTCGCGCACCTTGGGGTCGTCCATCGGCGCGCGGGTGGCGTTGAACCAGAAATGCTGGCTGGTCGGGATGGTGGGGCCGGCGGCGAAATCGGCGCCGAGGTCCTGCACCATGGTCGAGGTGACCAGTTCGGTATGGGCCTGGTATTCGCCCGACTTCAGCATCTGCGTCGCGGTGACGTTGTCTTCCACCGCGGTCAGTTCGATGCGCGCGAGCTTCGGCGCCGGGCCGAAGAAGTTGGGGTTCGGCACCCAGGCGACGGTGCCGGCGTCGAGATCGAGCGCCTCCATCATGAAGGGGCCCGAGGTCGCGCCGTTGGCGCCAAGGAACCAGTCGGGCACTTCGTTGCCATCGGCGCCACGGGCGACCGAGACCTTGACGATGGGCGCGATGTGGTTGCCCAGACGCTGGAAGAAGATCGGGTCCGGCCCGGAGAGCGTGACGGTGAGCGAGCCGTCGTCATTTGCGACCACGCCCGAGATGTCGGTGGCGGTGCCGTCCTTGACGGCGGCATAGCCCGCGACATTGGCAAGCACCTGGTCGATGCGCTGGTTCTTGGTGGCGGGCATCGCCGAAAGCTCCCAGCTTCCCTTCACATCGGCGGCGGTGATGGCCGAACCGTCGGCGAATTTCGCGTCCGGGTTCAGTTTCAGCGTCCAGACGGTGAAATCGGCGTTGGGCGCCCATTCGGCGATGACATAGGGCTGAATCTCGCCCTTGTCGTTGAAATACATCGGGCTGGCATTCCAGACCGAGTTCCAGCGATAGGGCACGCCGCCGCCGCGGAGCGGCGACCAGTCCTGGTTGAAGGCGGGATTGATCGCCTTCAGCACCTGGCCCTCCTGGGCCATCACGATGCGGGCGCCCGAGCCGAAGGCGGTGGCCGCCACGACGGAGCCCAGGCCGAATTTCAAGACGCCGCGCCGGGTCAGGCCGGCGGTATCCCTGGTTGTGCGGTTCATGTGTTCCCTCCCGATCCTTGCGACCTGGCCAGCGCTGTATCGCGCCCCTCCGGCCCGGAGTCGCATCGGGAGAAAACAGACAACTAGGGGCTTGATTTGTCAACTTGTTATTTCCAGTGAGGGGCTGTCAGGCTGGTTGTCAGGACGTGTTGGGGCGTGGACTCTATTTATAATATTGAAATAAAACAGTTTATGTTCTACTTCCGACTTCTCCCCCCGCAGGAATCGCTTGACAAGCAAGTTGACAAGTTGCGATCTGCATCGCGTCACCAGCGAAAGGCCCGCGCCATGCCCCCCTTCCCCGACCGCGAACTGACCGCCGAAGAGATCGTGGCCGCGATGGATGGCCGGCTGCACGCGCAGGAGGACGGGCGGGCGGATGCCTTCCTGCCCTCGCCCGTGGTGCAGAACCATGCGGCGAACCTGGCGCTGTTGCCGGATGGCAGCCTGGCCTGTGTGTGGTTCGGCGGCACGATGGAGGGGATGGGGGATATCTCTGTCTGGTGTTCGGTGCTGGCGCCGGGGGCGGCGCAGTGGTCGCCTGCGCGGAAGCTGTCGGACGATCCGGGGCGGTCCGAGCAGAACCCGGTGCTGTTCACCGCGCCGGACGGGCGGCTGTGGCTGTTCCACACCAGCCAGCCGGGCGGGCGGCAGGACGAATGCGAGATCGTCGCCCGGGTGTCGGACGGCGGGCTGGACGGGTTCGGCCCGCCGCGCCGGGTGGGCAGGTTCCGGGGCGTGTTCATCCGCCAGCCCCTCCGGATCGGGCCGCACGGCGAATGGCTGATGCCGGGGTTCCGCTGCATCACGCCGGCCGCGGGGCGCTGGACGGGCAGCGAGGACGATGCGGTGATGCTGGTGTCGCGCGATGGCGGCGAAAGCTGGGAGGCACGGGCGGTGCCGGGCAGCCTGGGCGCGGTGCACATGAACCCGGTGCCGGGCGGGGCAGGGGCGATGCCCGCCTTCTACCGCGACCGCTTTGCGCGGCAGGTGTTGCGCAGCCGGTCGGCGGATGGCGGGCTGACATGGACCGCGCCGGAACTGACCGAATTGCCGAACAACAATTCCTCGATCCAGGCGGTGCGTCTGGCCGACGGGCGCATCGCCATGGTGCTGAACCCGGTCAATGCCGCGATGTCGTCGGCCCGCCGCGCCTCGCTTTATGACGAGATCGAGGGCGAGGCGCCGGGCGAGGCTGCGCCCTCGGCCGCAGTCTGGGGCGTGCCGCGCGCACCGATGATGCTGGCGGTGTCAGCCGACGATGGCGAGACCTTCCCGCTGCGTGTCGAGCTTGACAGGGGCACAGGCGCGGCGTTGTCGAACAACTCGCGAGAGGGGCTGAACCGCGAGTTGTCCTATCCGTCGATCCTGCAGGATCCCGAAGGCAACCTGCACATCGCCTACACCTACCACCGCCGCGCCATCCGGCATGTCAGGTTGGACCGGGGTTGGCTTGCGCGACAGCTGGGAGTGCAGGCGGCCAGGCCAGGTGCGGCGGGCCAAGCGGGTTCGGTTCCCTGAGCACGTCCACCAGCGTCATCTCGTCGAACACGGCCAGAAAAGCGCGGACAGCCTTGGCGGCCGCCGCGGGCAGGCTGCATGGGCCGCGCAGGAGGCAGGGATCGCCGGTGGTGCATTGGCATTCGAACAAGGCAAAGTCGGATTCGGTGACGCGAAGGATGTCGCCGATACGGATTTCTGCAGGGTCGCGGGCAAGAGAGAATCCGCCCGTCCGCCCCTTGGTTCCGACCAGAAAGCCGGCATGCGAAAGCTCTCGCACAACCTTGCGCAAATGCGCTTCCGAAATGCTGTAAGCACGGGCGGCTTCTTCGATGGTGCACCGTTCGCCCCGGCGGTTTGCAGCGAACAGCAGAACCCGAATGGCGTAGTCGGAAAACTTCGTCAGTCGCATTGCATCCTATCACGCGCCACTTTCCGCTCAAATTGCGCATATTTGTGGCATGTTTTTATCATACCACGCCAGGTCGCGATGTCGCTATCCTCTCTCGTCTGGTCGGTAGGGGGAAAGCGGGCCGACGGGGGACCTAGCGGTCGCCTCGCGGAGGGCCAGCGGCCGACCTGTCATGGTCCGACTTGACTTCGCGGGTCCGCTCGGGCCAATTGGGCTCGATGGTTTCCGGCCTGTCAAAGACGTTGGCCGGATGAAAAGGGAACGCGGTGAGGTGTAGCCATCAGGCGCCAAATCCGCGACTGCCCCCGCAACTGTAGGCGGCGAGCGACCCCCGATCACCACTGGCTTTCGGGCCGGGAAGGTGGGGCGAGCAAGGACCCGCAAGTCAGGAGACCTGCCATCGAAACATGGACCACGCCGGGCGGGGTGCCCCGGAAGGAGTTGCGATGGATGATCTTCTGCGTCGGCCTGTGGCCACGCCCCCCTATGCCGTGACGCAACGCGCGCGGCACCAGATTCTCGTATGCCAGACCTGCCGTCACAAGGGCGACACCTGCCGACCCGGTCTGCAGTTGCTGGAGCGATTGCGCGTGGCCATTGCCGCCGCGGGGCTTGGCGACGGCTTCGAGGTTTCAGGCACCGCCTGCATGGCGGGCTGCGACCGGCCCTGCACCGTGGCCTGGCGGGCCACGTCCAAGGCGACCTGGTTGTTCGGCGACATCAGCCCGGATGAGGACATCGACGATCTGGTGGCCTTTGCCCGGCTCTACCGCGACCTTGACGACGGCTGGTGCCGCGCAGCCGACCGGCCCGGCAAGCTGGCCGAACATGTGCTGGCCCGCATCCCCGCCGCGCTGATCGTGACTGGCGAAGAGGTCGTGCAATGACGCCAGACATCGAATTGCGCGGCGTGACATGGGGGCCGGCGGGCGGCCCCGAGATCCTTCATGACCTGTCGTTCCAGGTGCCGCGCGGCGAATTGCTGGCGATCTGCGGCGCCAACGGGGCGGGCAAGTCCTCGCTTCTGCGGCTGATCTACCGGTTCCAGCCGCCGCGGCGCGGGACGGTGCTGCTGCGGGGTCGCGACATCTGGCTGATGAGCGCGCCCGAAGCGGCGCGGGTGGTCGCCGCCGTGCTGCAGGAACAGCCCACGGATTTCGCCCTGACCGCGCGGCAGATCGTGGCGCTGGGCCGTCTGCCGCACCGGCGTGGGCTTTTCGCCGGCCTGTCCTCGCCCGGTGCCGACGACGAGGCGGTGATCACCGGCGCACTGGTGCGGCTTGACCTTGTGGCGCTGGCCGACCGGCCCTTCGGAACCTTGTCGGGGGGCGAGCGGCAGCGGGTGATGGTGGCCCGCGCCCTGGCGCAGGAACCGCAGGTTCTGGTGCTGGACGAGCCGACGAACCATCTGGACATCCGCCACCAACTGGAACTGCTGGCGCTGTTGCGCGGCACCGGGTTGACCGTGGTCACCACGCTGCACGACCTGACGCTGGCCGCCGAACATGCCGACCGCATCATCGTGCTGCGGCAGGGGCGCATCCTTGCCGACGGTCCACCCGAACGGGCGCTGACCGAGACCACCCTTGGCCAGGCCTTCGAGGTGCGCAGCCGGATCGACCGTTCGGGCGACCGGCCGCGCTTTTCCTTTCATCTCTGATCCCCTCATAACCTAGCGAGGACCCATGCTTCGTCTTTCCCTTGCCGCCCTGCTGTTGTCTGCCGGTGCGGCCGCGGCCTTCCCCGTGACCGTGAAAAGCTGCAACCGCGACGTCACCTTCGATGCTGCCCCCAGCCGGGCGATTTCCAACGATGTGAACCTGACCGAGATGATGCTGGTGCTCGGCCTGCGGGACCAGATGGTGGGCTATACCGGCATTTCGGGCTGGAAGACGCTGGACCCGGTGATGCGCGAAGGCGTGGCCGAACTGCCGGAACTGTCGGCCAAATACCCGACCAAGGAGGTGCTGGCGGCAGCCGAGCCGGATTTCTTCTTTGCCGGCTGGAACTATGGCATGAAGGTCGGCGGCGAAGTGACGCCCGAGACGCTGGAGCCCCTGGGGATCAAGGTCTATGAGCTGACCGAGAGCTGCATCCACATCGGGCCGAAGGAAAAAAGCTCGATGCAGGACATGTATGCCGACATCCTGAACCTGGGCACGATCTTCGGCGTCGAGGACCGCGCGCAGGCGCTGGTGGCCGGCTGGCAGGCCGAACTGGCCGAGGTGACGAAGGGCGTGGACCGGACCGATCCGGTGCGGGTCTTCGTCTATGACTCGGGCGAGAAGGCCCCCTTCACCGCCGGCCGCTATGCCATGCCGACCGCGATGATCGAGGCGGCGGGCGGCGTGAACATCATGGACGATCTGGACAAGTCCTGGGCCGAGATCGGCTGGGAACCCGTGGTCGAGCGCAACCCCGAGGTTGTGGTGATCGTGAACTACGGCGACGTGACGGCCGAACAGAAGATCGCCTTCATGAAATCGAACCCGGCTTTCGCCGAGATCGACGCGGTGAAGAACGACCGCTTCGTCGTGCTGGAATATGTCGAGGCGACGCCCGGCCCGCGCAACATCGAGGCGGTGAAGAAGCTCGTCGCCGGCTTCGCTGACTGAGCCATGGCCGAGACGACCGCCTCTGTCAGCATCGCCCGCATGGGCCGGCGCGCAGCCATCGCGCTGGCGGCGGCGGGGATCTTGGTCCTGTCGGTGGTCGTCGCGGTTTCGGTGGGGGCGGTGGACCTGCCGCTGGGCACCGTCTGGGGCATCGCGCTGGACCATCTGGTGCCGGGGCTCGTGGCCCCGGACTGGAGCCGCGCCCATGCCAACATCGTCTGGGAAATCCGCTTTCCCCGCGTGGTCCTGGCCGGACTGGTGGGGGCCGGGCTGGGGATCGTCGGCGCGGCCCTGCAAGCCGTGACGCGCAATCCGCTGGCCGACCCTCACCTCCTGGGCATCTCGTCCGGTGGAGCCTTCGGTGCGATTGCGGCGCTGATGCACACGGGGCTGTTCCTGGGCCTTCTGACCGTGCCGCTGATGGCCTTTGGAGGCGCGCTGCTGGCCACGCTTCTGGTGCTGGGCGTGGCGCAGGTGGCGGGCGCCACCTCGGCCGACCGGCTGGTGCTGGCGGGGGTGGCGGTGAGCTTCGTCATCATGGCGGCGGCCAACATCCTGATCTTTCTGGGCGATCCGAAGGCCACGCATACCGTGGTGTTCTGGATGCTGGGCGGGCTGGGTCTGGCGCAGTGGCCGCATCTGCTGTGGCCGCTGGCGGTGCTGGTGCCCGGCGGGCTGTGGCTGATGACTCAATCGACCGCGCTGAACGCGATGTCGCTTGGCGATGAAACCGCGGCGACGCTGGGCATCCCGGTGGCGCGGTTCCGTCTGGCGGTCTTTGTCGTGGCCGCGCTGATCACCGGGGTGATGGTGGCGTTTTCCGGCCTGATCGGCTTTGTCGGGCTGATGATGCCGCATCTGGTGCGGCTGGTGGCCGGGGGCAACAACGCCGTGGTGCTGCCGGGTTCGGCCTTTGCAGGGGCGGTGTTCCTGATCTGGGCCGATGCTGTCGCCCGCGTGGTGATGGCGCCCGAAGACCTGCCCATCGGCGTGGTGACGGGTCTGTGCGGCGGCATCTTCTTCATCTGGCTGATGTCGCGGCGGCGCTAGCCCGCAGTGCATCGCGCCGCCCCTGGACGGGATGCGCTTGACAGGGGGGCCGGGACGGTCACTGTCCTGTCTCAAGCTGTCCGCCGAGCCGGGCCGGGCAGGGACGCAAGCCACCGGGGAGGAGCCATGCGCCGCTATTCATCCGTCCCCTTCGCCGATGTGACGATCACCGGCGGTTTCTGGTCCGAACGCCTGGACACCGTGCTGCGCACGACGATCCCCAGCCAGCACGCCCAGCTTGAGAAGTACAACGTCCTGGAAAGCCTGAAGCTGCCCCAGCCCGTGCCCCCCTTGACCTTCAAGCCGCATGCCAACGGGTTCTCGACCCAGATTTTCTGGGACAGCGACGTGGGCAAGTGGATCGAGGCCGCTTCCTACGCCCTGTCGCATCGCCGCGACCCGGTGATCGAGGCGCAGATCGAGGCGATCACCGACGATCTGGAAAAGGCGCAGGAGCCCGACGGGTACGTCAACTGCTGGTATCTGGAACGCGAGCCGCAGAACCGCTGGACGAACCTGCGCGACAATCACGAGCTTTACAACCTGGGCCACCTGCTGGAGGGCGCGGTCGCCTACATGCGCGCCACCGGCCGCGACCGGCTGATGAAGGTGATGGAACGCGCCTTCGACCATGTCGCCACGGTCTTCGGCACCAGGCCGGGCCAGAAGCGCGGCTATTGCGGCCACCCCGAGGTGGAGCTGGCTCTCATCAAGGCCTGGCACGCCACGGGCCAGCGCAAGTACCTGGACCTCGCCAGCTATTTCGTGGACGAGCGCGGCCGCCAGCCACATTACTTCGACATCGAGCGCGATGCGCGGGGCGAACCGGCCGGCAAGTACGGCCAGGGCACCTATGAATACAGCCAGTCCCACCTGCCCGTGCGCGAGCAGACCAAGGTGGTGGGCCATGCCGTGCGGGCCTTCTACCTGTACACCGCCATGGCCGACCTTGCCGCCGAACACGACGATGCCGCGCTGCGCCGCACCTGCGAAACCCTGTGGCAGGACGTGACCTCGACCCGGATGTATGTGACCGGCGGCTTCGGCCCCTCGGAGCGCAACGAGGGCTTCACCGAAGACTACGACCTGCCCAACGACACCGCCTATGCCGAAACCTGCGCCAGCGTGGCCATGGTGTTCTGGGCGGCGCGGATGCTGAACCTGGACTTGGACGGCCAGTATGCCGACCTTCTGGAACTGGCGCTGTACAACAACGCGCTGGCCGGCCTGTCGCGCGAGGGCGACACCTACTTCTACGACAACAAGCTGGAAAGCGACGGCAGCCACCGCCGGTGGGATTGGCACCCCTGCCCCTGTTGCACGATGAACGTGGCCCGTCTGGTGGCCTCGATCGGCGGCTATGTCTTCGGTCTGGCCAAGGACGAGGTGGCAATCCACCTGTACGGCGGGGCGAAGGCCGACCTGCCCGTCGCGGGCGGCACGGTCCGCATCGCGGAAACCTCGAACTACCCTTGGGAAGGCACGATCCGCGTGGCGGTCGATCCCGATGCCGCGCGCCGCTTCACCCTGTCGCTGCGCATCCCGTCCTGGTGCGCCGGGGCGCGGGCAAGGGTGAACGGCGCCGATGTGCCCGTCACCCCCGAACGCGGCTATCTGCGGCTGACGCGCGACTGGATGCCGGGCGATGTGGTCGAGCTTGACCTGCCCATGCCGCCGCAGCGCCTTTGGGCGCACCCGGAAGTAAAGGCCGATGTGGGCCGTGTGGCACTGCGCCGTGGCCCGCTGGTCTTCTGCTTCGAAGGGCAGGATCAGGATGCGCCCCTGCACCGCCTGCGCCTGCCGCGCGACGCCGCGCTGCACGCCGAATTCCGTGGCGACATGCTGGGCGGCATCTCGGTCATTCGCGCCGAAGGCTCTGCCGTGACAGAGCCAAGCCCCGCGCTTTACCGCACCGCACCCCCGGCCGAGGCGCACTCGCCGCTGCTGGCGGTGCCCTACTACATCTGGTGCAATCGCGGCCCGAACCCGATGCAGGTCTGGATGCGGGAATGATCAGGCGAAGGGCTCAGGCCGCCTCCGTGGTCTGCGTCCAGGCAAGGCCCTTGTCGTCAAAGACATGGGCCTTTTCCGTGTCGATCGACAGGGACACGGTTTCGCCCGGCTCGACCTTAACCCCACCATCGGACTCAACGATCATCGGGCCAAGCGCGGTGTCCACATAGGTGTAGCTGGTGTTGCCCAGGTACTCGACGACCGAGACCCGGCCCGCAATCTGGCCGCCTCCCTCCGAGGTCAGCTTCACATGTTCGGGCCGTATGCCCAGTTCCACCGCGCGTTCGCCGGTAAAGCCCGGCACGGCGCGCGGGGGCAGCGCCAGCGCGATGTCATCGCCCATGGTCAGGGTCAGGCCGCCCGATCCGGCGCGGGCACGGGCCGGAAGGAAGTTCATCGCCGGCGAGCCGATGAAGCCCGCCACAAATCGGTTGGCCGGGCGGTTGTACAGTTCCCACGGGCTGCCGGCCTGGCTGATCACGCCCTTGTCCAGAACGACGATCTGGTCGGCCAGGGTCATCGCCTCCACCTGATCATGCGTCACATAGATCATCGTTGTCTTCAGGTCGTTGTGCAGCTTGGCCAGTTCCAGCCGCATCTGCACCCGCAGAAGCGCGTCCAGGTTCGACAGCGGCTCGTCGAACAGGAAGACCTGCGGATCGCGCACCAGCGCCCGCCCGATGGCAACCCGCTGGCGCTGGCCGCCGGACAGTTGCGCCGGCTTGCGTTCCAGCAGCTCCTCCAGATGCAGCATCTTCGCGATGCGCGCCGCCATTTCCCGCTGTTTCGCCTTGGGCTCCCGCGCCAGCGACATCGAAAAGCAGATGTTCTCGGCCACGGTCAGATGCGGATAAAGGGCGTAGTTCTGGAACACCATCGCCACGCCGCGCGCCTTCGGCTCCAGATGCGTCACCTCACGCGTGCCGATGCGGATGGTGCCGTCGCTGACCGTCTCCAGCCCGGCAATCATGCGCAGCATCGTCGACTTGCCGCAGCCCGAAGGTCCCAGAAGCGCGGTGAAGGATCCGTCCGGCACAGACAGGTTCAGTCCCCGGATCACCTCATGCCCGCCAAAGCGCTTGGAGATGCCCGCCAATTCCACCGAAGCCATGTCTTACCCCTTGATCCCGGCTGAAAGCGTGATGGCCTGCGTGACCCGACGCTGGAACAGAAGATAGGCCAGCGCCACCGGCAGGCTGGCCAGAACCGCGCCTGACAGAAGCCGTCCATAGAACACGCCAAAGGCATCCTGCACGGCGGCGATCCCCACCGTGACGGTCATCATCTTCTCGTCCTGCGCGGCCAGGAACGGCCACAGGAAGCTGTTCCAGGCACCGATGAAGGTGATGATGGCCAGCGCCGTAGTCACGCCCCAGTTCATCGGCAGGAACAGCCGGAACAAAAGCTGGAACTCGGTCGCCCCGTCCATCACCGCCGCCTCGCGGAACTCCTTGGGCAGGCCGTCGAAGAACTGCTTGTAGACGATCACCGTCACCGGCGCGATCAGCATGGGCAGCACGATCCCGGCATGGGTGTTCAGAAGCTGCACGCCCGCGATGATGATGAAGTGGTTCACGATCAGGGCCGAGATCGGCACCATGAAGCTGGCCAGGATCATCCACCACAGCGCCTTGCGCCCCGGAAAGCGCAGCTGCGAGATGGCATAGCCGGTGCAGGCCGACATGAAGACCACGATCACCGTCACCGAAACCGCCACGATGGTCGAGTTCAGGTACCAGTACGGCAACCGCGAGGTCTGGATGTTGAACAGGAAGTTGGTGAAGGTCGGATCCTGCGGCAGCAGGGCAAAGTCCTTCACCGTCTGGTCGTCATAGCGCACAGAGGTGGCCATCGCCCAGTAGACCGGAAAGAACCAAACCGCCGCCGCGATCAGCGTCAGCAGCGTCAGAAGCACGCCTCCGGCATCCAGGCGCCGGTGTTGGGTCGAACGGGTCTCGCTCATCTCTGCCCCCGGATGCGCAGGATCTGGAACTGCAGGACCGAGAAGGTCACCACGATGACGAACAGCGCCAGCGCAATGGTCGCCGAATAGCCGCCCGCGTTCTTCTGGAACGCCTGTTCGTAAATGTACTGCACCAGCACCATCGTCGCCTGCGTCCGCCCGCCCACGGCGAACAGGTAGACCTGGTCGAAGATCTTCAGCTGCAGGATCAGCTGGATGGTCAGGCACAGCACGGTCACCGGCCAGATCAGCGGCCAGGTCACGCGGGTGAACATCTGCCACCGTGTCGCCCCGTCCAGCTGCGCAGCCTCGTACAACTCGGCCGGGATGTTGCGGAGCCCCGCCAGGAACAGCAGGATGGAAAACCCGTTGGTCCACCAGATGGTGATGACCGCCACGCCCGGCATGAACCAGGGGATCGTGCGCCACACGTTCACCGGGCGGCCCGCGACCCATTCGATCGCGCCCTGCAGCATCCCGAACTGCACGTTGGTCATCCAGTCCCAGATCACATAGACCACGGTGACCGGCAGGATATAGGGCAGGAAGAACGCCGCCAGGATCACGCTTTGCAGCCAGCCTTTCAGCCGGCTCACCATCAGCGCGATCAGCAGCGCCACCGCCGTGCCCGGCACCACCGTCAGGGCCACGAAATAGGCCGTGTTCCACACCGCCTTGCGGAACACCGGGTCCTTGAACATGCGGACATAGTTCTTGAAGCCCACATACTTGCCTTCGCCGATCAGCGGCGCATCGGTGAAGCTGAGCCGCACCATCTGGATCGTCGGATAGACGAACATCCAGCCGTAGATGACGACGAACGGCAGGATCAGCACGAAGGCTGCCAGCAGTTCTGACCTTCGGTTTCTAAGCATCGGGACCCGCGCCGGAAAAGGGAACCCCGGCAGGCCGTCACCAGCCTGCCGGGGTGGGGATCACTGCTGCAGCGCGTCCAGCGCGGCCTTCATCTCGGCCACGGCGGTGGCAGGGTCGGTCTCTCCGTTGATGGCGGCGGTAAAGGCATTACCGGCCGCGTCAAACAGCGGCGAGGCCACGCCCGCATTCACCGACTTGGGGTCGAAGACCGAATTGGCGGTCAGCTTGGCATAGGTCGCCTGGGGCTGCATCGCCTTGTATTCCGCCGTCTCGGTCACCGCGACGTTGGCCGGGATATGGCCGGCGGTCGCCCAGAACAGCGAGTTCGCCTCCATCCACTTGATGACCTCAAGCACCGCAGCGTGCTTCTCGGGGCTGACTTCCTTGCCAGCGTTGGCCGGGATCGCGAAGGCGTGGCTGTCGGCATAGGTGCAGGGCCGGTCGAACAGCACCGGCAATTCGATGGCGCCCCAGTTGAACAGCTTGCCCTGCTTGTTCAGGTCGTCCATCGTCGGGACTTCCCAGACACCGTTGATCATGAACGGCGACTTGCCCGAGGTGAACAGAGCCACGGTCGAGGGATAGTCGGTGTAAGACGGGTTGTAACCCTCGGCCACCCAGTTCGAGATCACGCCCACCGCATTGGCCAGCTTTTCCTGGCTGTCGCCGGGGAACCAGTTGCCATCGGTGCCGATCTCGCCGTTCTGCTGGCACAGAAGCGAATAGATCGTGCGGAAGGCAAAGCCGCCGTCGGCGGTCACCTGCACGATGCCCCATTCGTTGCCGTCGTCCTTCAGCTTCTTCAGGGCAGCGTTGAAGTTGTCCAACCCGTCCAAGCCGGCCGGCAGGCCATCGGCGCCGATCAGGCCGGATTTCTCCAGCAGGTCCTTGTTGTAGTACAACACGATCGGGTGGGTATCGAAGGGCACGGCATATTGCTTGCCGTCCACCTGCACAGCGTCCCAGGTCGCCGGCGCGAAGTTTGCGGCCGAAAGGCCCATCGCCGCCATGTCCTCGGGGGTGATCTCGGCCAGCGTGCCCTGGCTCACGGCCAGAGGGATGCGGCTGGCGTGATAGGTCATCATGTCGGGGCCTTCGCCCACGGCTGCGGTGGCCTGCACCTTGGAATAGAACGGCACGCCCCAGTCCAGGGTGGTGGCCTGAATCTCGATCGTGTCGGCGTGTTCCTTGTTGAACTCTTCGATCAGCGTCTTCATGCGCACGCCGTCGCCGCCGCCCAGGAAATCCCACCAGACCACGGTTTCCTTGGCCTCGGCCATCGAGATTGCAAGCGCAAGAACGGCACTCGCTCCGAGAAGTCGTTTCATCGCATTTCCTCCCATGATCGGGGCCGTTTTCCCGCGGCCCCTTGCGCCCTGTTTGCCCGGCCC
This sequence comes from Neotabrizicola shimadae, assembly GCF_019623905.1. Lineage (NCBI taxonomy): Bacteria > Pseudomonadati > Pseudomonadota > Alphaproteobacteria > Rhodobacterales > Paracoccaceae > Neotabrizicola > Neotabrizicola shimadae. The sequence goes on from NZ_CP069370.1 coordinate 3,559,389, forward strand.
GCCAAGGCTGGCGGACCAGAACCAGGCCGGATCGCTCCGGCTCCTCCCGATTGCGAGCCTAAGGAAGCTGCTCGCCTCGTGTCAACAGATTTACCGATACATATCCGGTATCAGGATACTTATTCGTGGGGCAACGAATCCGTGGCCAGGCCGGCCGCGGCCTGCACAAGCGCAGTGAACAGCGTATCGGCAACCGGGTCTTCCCCGGCTCCCGACCCCAGAACACGATAGGTGCTGGCGACCAGCGCCCCCCGCCCGACCCGCCGCGCGGCGATCAGCGCGGCCGGCTTGTGCGCCCAGCCTACCACAAGCCCCGAACTTACCGGACCACCAAATTCCCATCCCCGGAACCCGGTCAGCACATGGGTGGGAATCACCCGGTCGAAACTCGCGTCCACCAGCGGTCCGCCAGGAATGGCGGCAAAGGGCCCGTCGCGCCGCAGCCAGGTGAAGCTGGCGATCCAGTCGCCGCGCCACATCGTGCCGTGCCGCGCGTGCAACGCCATGTTGGGCAGCTGCGCTTCCTGTCCGCGGGGAAGGCCCGGCTCCGAATCGACGATGGGGATGAAGGGCTGTTCGCGCGGCGCGATGTCCGACCGCAGGCGCGGCGACCCGCCGTCCGCCAGCAGCAGGTACCGCGCCCCGCCCTGCAACCGGGCAATGTCCTCTGGCCCCAGGATGCGGGCCAGAACCACATCTGCCGCGGCCGGGGCCACCACCCGCAGGCCCAGGTCGGCCGCCCGCGCAGTCAGCCTGGCATCGGCACTGCCGACAGTGGGAAGCCCGCCCGCCGTCAGCGAAGCATATAGCGCAATCTCGGCGCGGTTCCTGGCCAGTTCGCGCCCGCCTGCCACAAGGCGAAGCGTCACGGGCAGCATCCGGTTCGCGCCGCCCAAAGGCAGGGAAAGGGTCAGCGTCACTTCGGGTGTCACCGACAACGCCGGGGTTGCCGGCACCGCGATACGGCCCGACTGGCCCTCCATCTCCCAGTGCAGTTCAGCCGCTGGCAGATCCTGCCCGCCCGTCGCCACCGAAAGTGCCAGCGGGAATGCCTGCCCCATCCAGCCCGACCAGCGTTCGGCCCTTGGCACGATCACCACATCGGTGTTGATTCTGGCGAAATCTGCGTGGAAAGACCGGATGTTGCGGTTCATGTCCAGAAGCCCGTTCGACTCCCAGTGCACATCCGTCAGCTCGGTGATGACATAGCCCTGAATGGGCGCGCGGGCGCGCATCGATTCGATTTCGTATTTCAGATTGGCGAACTGATAGCCCTGAACCGCCGTCACAAAGCCTGCGACGGTGCCGAAGGTGCGGTCCAGTCGCAGCGTGGCAAAGCGTTCCTCCAACCCGTGGGGCAGGGCGCATCCCTCGCCCCAGGTCGCCCCGGTTTCCATCCACCACGGCTCGGCGTCGCCGATGCGCACCTCATCGGGCTGCGGCAGGCCCCAGACGCCGAACTCCGATACCACCAGCGGCTCGTCGCCCCGCCGCTGCGCATCGCCATGCGGGGAATAGGTCCAGTCTGCCCCGGCCGCGAACTCCTCGGTCAGCGCCTCCCATTCGGCGCGGCGTTCGGGGATGGACCGGTAATAGTGAAAGTCGTTGATGTCCGTCTTGACGTGGAAATTGCCGTGGCAGGGCGAGTTGTCCACCACAAGCCGCCCCGGATCGCGCTGCTTCAGCCAGTCGTAGGTATCGGCCAGCCAGCGCCGGTGCGCCGGATCCTCGCCCAGTCGCGTGCCCCAATCCTCGTTGATCAGCGTCCAGATGGCGATGGACGGATGGTTGCCGTCGCGCACCAGAATCCCCTCCATCGTCTGCCGCATCCGCCGGGCCGAAGCGGCGGTGAAGCTCGCGACATTGGGAATCTCGGTCCAGACCAGCAGTCCCAGCCGATCGGCCACCTCGTAATAGCGCGGGTCCGGCACCTTGATGTGGCAGCGCAGGCAATTGAGCCCCAGCTCTTTCGCCTTGCGCGCCTGATCCTCCAGGAACTCCAGCGAGGGCGGCGTGGCGATGCCCTCGGGATAGTAGTCCTGATCCAGCGCCCCACGCAGGTAGAAGGGTTTGCCGTTCAGATAGAACCGCCCCCCGCGCGTCTCGAAGCTGCGGAAACCGAACACATGCTCGGTCACATCCCGCACGCCGTCCTTCTCCACCGTCACCCGCAGCCGGTACAGGCTGGGCTCCTCCGGCGACCACAGCCGGGGAGCGGGCACCACAAGCTCCGCCCCCTCCGCCACCACCGCTCCGCCCGCATCCAGCACACAGGCCCGCACCTCGGCCGGCGCCGACAGCGCCACGTCCAGGCTCACCCGCCCCGACAGATCCGCCCGGATCGCGCAGTGCCGCAGGTGCACCGGGTCGCGAACCTCCAGCCAGACCGACTGCCAGATACCGGCGAAGGGCCCGTACCAGCTTTGCTTTCCATGCGGAATTTCGGCAAAGGCCTCGCCCTCGGGCAGCGCGCACTCCACCTCCACCAGGTTCCCCGACCGCAACAGCCCCGCCGGCAGCGGACATTCGAACGGCAGCCAGCCGTTGTCGCTCTGCCCCACCACCTGCCCGTTCACGCGCACCACGGCCGACCACATCACCGCGCCGAAGATCAGCACCGCCTCGCGCCCGCCCGCCAGATCCGGCGCCGCGAACCGGCGGGAGTAAACCGCCCGCCCGCCCCGCTGCCGCAGATCGGCGAACTGTGCCTGCCAGGGCATCGGCACCACGGCCTGCCGCAGCTCGCCCGATTCGTGACGAAACGCCCAGGCCCCGTCCAGCGACTGGCGCATCCGTGAAACCGCCTCCATCGCTTCCTCCCTGCTGATGGATCAGTTATAGTATTAGCAGTTTACTGTTTACCGCGCCCTGCCTAGACCGCAAGAACAATTTCCGGGGGAAGACGTGAAGCGGCCGACCATGATCGACATCGCACAGCGCGCCGGGGTCTCGCAGGCCACGGTCTCGCTGGTGCTGGGCGGCGTCGCCTCGGCCCGCGTGTCCGAAGACACCCGCGCCCGCGTCAAGGCCGTGGCCCAAGAGATGGGCTATGTCCGCCGCGGCGGCCTGGCCCGCACCACCGATGTCAAGGTCATCGGCCTCCTGATCGACGAAGTGATGACCACCCCATTCGCCGCCCCCTTCCTGGAAGGCGCCCGGCTGGAGGCCGCCGAAAACGGCGCGCTGGTCTCCACCATCTGCACCGGCGCCGATCCGGCGACCGAGGCCGCCGCCATAGAAACCCTGCGCGCCATCGGCTGCATCGGCGTGCTCTACGCCCGGCTGATGACCCGCATCGTCCAGCCGCCCCCTTCGCTTGCCGGCCTGCCCTGCGTCCTGCTGAACTGTCACGCCGCCGACAGGACGCTGGATTCCGTGGTTCCCGCCGATGTCACCGGCGCCTTTGCCGCCACGACAGAGCTGATCCAGGCCGGCCACCGCCGCATCGCCCATCTGCAGGGCGAAACCTGGGCCGAGGCGACGCGCGACCGCACGCTTGGCTACCGCCGCGCCCTCGCCTCGGCCGACCTGCCCTTCGACCCGGCACTTGTCGCCGGCCCCACCTGGACGGCGCTCACCGGCCGGGCGCGCACGCTCGAACTTCTCGACCTGCCCGATCCGCCCACCGCCTTCTTCTGCTACAACGACCGCGTGGCGCTTGGCTGTTACGAGGCGCTGGAGCACCGCGGCCTGCGCGTGCCGCAGGATGTCTCGGTCGTGGGCTTCGACAACGACGACATCGCCGCCACGCTGCAACCGCCGCTGACCACCATGGTGCTCCCGCACGAGGAAATGGCCCGTTGGGCGGTGCAGGACCTGATCGCGCGCGCCGAAGGCCGGGGCGCAGAACCCCGCCGGGTCAAGATCGACTGCGACATCATCCGCCGCGGCTCGGTCGCCCCGCCCTGCCGCGATTGACTGAAACAGAAATCCTGATACTCAGGGCGGAAGCTATCGAAAGCAGCCCGTATGAGCCGGAATTTCCTGATCGTCGACCCGCTGGAAGGGATCGAAACCCTGAAGGCGCTGTCCTCGCCGGTGCGCGTCAACATCCTGAAACTCCTGCATGATCAGGGTCCGCAGAACGTCAACGCCATATCTGCCGCACTGGAACTGCCGCAATCCTCGGTCTCGGCCAACGTGCAGATGCTGGAAGAGGCGGGGCTGATCCGCACCGAGACTGCACGGGCGAAAAAGGGCAACCAGAAGGTCTGCCACACGCTGTTCGACGAGGTTCTCGTCATGTTCAAGAAGGATCCGGCCACCGCCGGATCCGACCGGATCGAAGTGGCGATGCCGCTTGGCCTTTACACCTCGTGCGAGGTCACGGCGCCCTGCGGCCTGTGTTCGACCCAAGGCATCGTCGGCCTGCTCGACGTGCCCGACACCTTCCTTGACCCCGGCCGGATGAGCGCGGGGCTGATCTGGTTCACCCGCGGCTATGTCGAATACCAGTTCCCCAACAACCTGAAACTGATGGGCGGAGAGCTGGAAGCCGTCGAATTCAGTATGGAACTGTCGTCCGAAGTGCCCGGCACCGCGGCCGACTGGCCCTCGGACATCACCTTTTCCGTCAACCAGATCGACGTGGGCACCTGGACCTCGCCCGGCGATTACGGCGACAAGCGCGGTGTCTATACTCCCGATTGGTGGAAGCTGAAGGGCAGCCAGTACGGGATGCTCAAGACGGTGCGCGTCACCCATGACGGCACCTATCTGGATGGAATGAAGATGTCCCCCGTCTCGCTGGTCGACCTCGACCTCGCCGCGCATCGCTCGATCCGCTTCCGAATCGGGGTCAAGGACACCGCCCGCCACCCCGGCGGCCTCAACATCTTTGGCCGCGGCTTCGGCAACTACGATCAGGACATCGTCATGCGGGTCGTGACGCGCCGCTGACCGGGCCGAACTCGGGGCTTGACGATGCTTCCGATTTCCTGATGTATATCGGATCATTCGATATGAAAGCCGCCGGCTCGCCGGTCGGCCCGTCGGGGAGGGACGGAGCGATGAAGGCCAGCGTTACAGCCCACAAGGATTTTACCATCGCGCGGATCGACGACCGCGTCTATTCCGCATTTCTCGAACATCTCGGCCGGGCGATCTACAGCGGCATCTACGAACCCGGCCACCCCACCGCCGATGCCAACGGGATGCGGGGCGATGTGGCCCAATTGGTGCGCGACCTGAACATTCCCTTCGTCCGCTATCCGGGTGGCAATTTCGTTTCGGCCTACAACTGGGAAGATGGCGTCGGCCCGCGCGAAAACCGCCCCGTGCGGCTCGATCTTGCCTGGCACACCTCCGACTCGAACCAGGTCGGCGTCCATGAATTCGTCGATTGGTGCGACCTTGTCGGCACCAAGCCGATGCTCGCCATCAACCTCGGCTCCCGCGGCCTCGACGAAGCGCGCAACTTCGTCGAATACGTCAACGGCCCGACCGGCAGCTATTGGGGCGATCTGCGCAAGAAGAACGGCCGCGCTGACCCGTTCGATTGCCGGCTCTGGTGCCTGGGGAACGAGATGGACGGCCCCTGGCAGGTCGGACACAAGACGGCCGATGAATATGGCCGCCTCGCCAATGAAACGGCCAAGACGCTGCGTGCCTTCGACAAGTCTCTGGAACTGGTGGTCTGCGGCTCGTCCAATTCCGACATGAAGACCTATCCCGAATGGGAACGGATCGTGCTGGAACACAGCTACGAGTCGGTGGACCACATCAGCTTGCACATGTACTTCGGCAACCGCTCGGGCAACACCGCCAACTATCTGGCGCTGAACGAAAAACTCGACCGCTACATCACCACGGTGGAATCGACCATCAATCTGGTGAAGGCGAACAAGCGGTCAAGGCACGATGTCTACATCAGCTTCGACGAATGGAACGTCTGGTATCACTCCAACGAACAGGACCGCGCGATCCTCGCCGGCGCCGAAGGCTGGCCCCACGCGCCGCGGCTTCTGGAAGACATCTACAACTTCGAGGATGTGCTTCAGGTCGGCTGCATCCTGAACACCTTCATCCGCAAGTCGAACGTGGTGAAGATCGCCTGCATCGCGCAGCTGGTGAACGTGATCGCCCCGATCATGACCGAACCGGGCGGCGCGGCCTGGCGGCAGACGATCTACTATCCCTACTACTTCGCCTCGATCTACGGTCGCGGAACCGCGTTGAACCTTGCGGTGCGCAGCCCCGGCTACGACGCCGATATCGCCGACAACGTGCCCTACATCGACATCGCCGGCGTGCATGACGAGGAAACCGGCAACCTCACCTTCTTCGCCGTGAACCGCCACCCGAACGAAAGCTTCGAGCTTGACCTCGCGCTTCAGGGCTTCGGCGCGGCCAGGGTCATCGACCACCAGGTGATGACCCATGCCGATCTGCGCGCGGTGAACAACCTTGCCAACCAGACTGCCGTCGTGCCGCACAAGGGAACCGGGGCCAGCGTCGAAGGCGCCCGTCTCACCGCCAGGCTACCCCCCTATTCCTGGCAGATGATCCGCGTTTCGACCGCGGCCTGAGCGGCCTCCGGGGGCGCGTCGCAGACGGCGCCCCCGGACTCTCCTTCGCCCCCCGCGTCCGGGCCCTCGGACAATTCTTAAGTCCAAGTAAAGACGCGCGCGCAACCCATTGAAATCATTGGATCGGACCAAGCGTCCGAGCTCGGACGCCTAGCCGGCGGCAAAGATGGACCGCAGCCGGTCATGGTCCAGCGCCGGGATCACCCGCCCCCGCGGCTTGACCGTGGCCACGTCCTCCCCCGCCACCATGGCATTGACCACCGCCTCCTCCACCGCCTCCACCGCGGCAAGGTAAAGGGGGTCGATATGCTCGGGGTTCAGCTCCTCCTTGGCCAGAAGCGGCCCGGAAACCTCGGGCATCGGGATCGGGTTGGCGGTCGAGAAGGCCAGGAACAGGTCGCCCGAGGAATTCCCCCCCGGCGTCCCCGTCCGCGCGATCCCCATCCCCGCCCGCCGCGCCACATGCCTCAGGGACACCGCCGACAGCGGCGCATCGGTCCCCACCACCACGATGACCGACCCGAGGTCCTTCCGGTTGAACTCCCCCTCCGGGATCAGCTTGCCCACCGGCTTGCCCAGGATGCTCAGCCAGGGCCGCCGCCCAAAGTTGGCCTGAAGCAGCACCCCCACCGTGTAGGTCCGCTCCCCGATCGTGACCAGCCGCGAGGCCGTCCCCGTCCCGCCCTTGAAGCCGTAGCAGATCATCCCGTTGCCCCCGCCGGTCGATCCTTCCGCCACCGGCCCCCCCACCGCCGCATCCAGCGCCGCAATGGCATGGTCGGGGCTCACATGCAGCGCGGTGATGTCGTTCAGGATCCCGTCATAGGTCTCGCCCACCACCGGCATCGCCCAGGCATGCTCGCCCTCGAAGAATTCGGCATACCGCCCCATCATCCACCGCGTCGCCCCATGATGCACCGCCCCGATCCCGTGGGTGTTGGTGATGCAGACCGGCCCGATGATATAGCCCGCGTCATGGATCCAGTGCGTCCCCGTCATCTCGCCGTTGCCGTTCAGGGCGTGGAAACCCGCCCAGACCGGCAGCGGCTGCCCCCGGTCGTCGCGCGGCAGGATGGCCGTCACTCCGGTTCGCATGTCCCGCGACGGGTCGGTCAGCGTGCAAAACCCGACCGACACGCCGGGCAGGTCGGTGATGGCGTTCAGGGGGCCGGGCGTGCCGGGAAACGGCAGGCCAAGGTCGCGGGCACGGATGGGCATGGGATCCTCCTTCTTCCGTCCCACGAAACCACTGCGGCAGCCCAAGGGAAAGCCCCATCAGTGCCCCAGATAGGCCGCCAGCGCCGGCGGCGGGTCATCCAGCAGCGCGCCCGTCGGCACGGGCGGGTGTGCCACGCCGTCCGCCACCAGCAAGGTCAGGGGCGCGATGCGACGGGCATCCGACGGATCATGCGTGACCATCAGCACCGTCGCGCCGGTCTCTCCGGCTACCTCGGCCACCAGATCCAGCATTTCGGCTTTCAGCCCCGGCCCGAGGGCGGCGAAAGGCTCGTCCAGCAGCAGCATCGGCCGCGCCCGCAAGAGCGCACGCGCCAAGGCGGCGCGGCTGGCCTGACCGCCCGACAACTCAGCCGGCCGCCGCGCGCCAAGACCCAAGAGACCCACGCGAGCCAGGGCGGCCTCGATCCGGTCGTGGTCGGTTGCGGTCAGTTTCAGGCGCGGTGAAAGGCCAAGCCCCAGGTTCTGAGCCACTGTAAGGTGGGGAAACAGGTTCTGGTCCTGGAACAGCACGGTCAGCGGCCGCTTCCCCGGGGGAAGCCCTCCAATGTCGATGCCTTCCCACAGGATCCGTCCCGAAACCGGCGGGAAGAACCCCGCGATGGCCGAGACCAGCGTGGACTTGCCCGCACCGGACGGCCCGATCACCGCCGCCGTCGTGCCCTTCGGCACGGTGAGACTCGCGGTAAGACGGAAGCCTTCCTGCGCCAGCACCACGTCCTGCAACTCAAGCCCTGACAAGACGTCCCCCCCTCTCCAGCAGAGCGAAGATCGTGAAGGTGGCCGTCACCAACACCAGCGCCGCACTTGCCGCCGCCTCCATCCGATAGGCCCCGGCCAGGCGCTGCACTAGGAGCGGCAGTGTCTCTTGCCGTTCGCCGGCGAAAAGCGCGATGACGCCCAGGTCGCCCATGGACAGGGCCGCAGCCAGCCCCGCGCCAAAACCTAGGGGACGCGCCAGCCGAGGCAGGATGACCCACCGCAGCGCCGCGCGCCCTTCCATGTCCAGCGAGGCCATCAGCCGCGACCAATCGGCCAGCAGGGTCCTTGCTTCGGGCAGCAGCAGGCGGAACACGAAGGGAAGGGACAGAGTGGCATTCACCATCATCGTCACCGGCAGAGCCAAGCCTTCGGGGGAAACCCAGGGCCGCAGGATCAAGAACAGCCCCGTGCCCATCACCAGCGCCGAAGCGGCAAGCGGAAGGGTCGCCGCCAGTTCGATGCCCCGTTGCCCCCGCGCCACGGCAAGGGCCAGCACAAGCGCCGCCGACACGGACAGCGCCGACGACGCCAGCGCGACGGCAGTGGACCGCAGCAGTGCGGGAGCAAGCGAGGCGGGGAGTTCGTGGAGCCCGGATAGTCCCCCGGCCACCACGGCCCCAATGGGCAGCGACAACAGCACCGCCGCCAGCGCGATTACCGCCGCATCCACAAGCCGCCGCCATCCGCCGGGGGCCGGGATCGCCTCGCCCCGATCCAACCCGCCGCCAAAACCCGCGGGCCGGGCGATCAGGCCAGCCAGCAGCACTGCCCCGGAGCAGAGTATGAACTGCAAGGCGGACAGGGCCGCCGCTCGGGGCGGGTCATAGTCGAAGCGCAGTGCCTGATAGATGGCAAGCTCGACGCTCGTTGCCCTCGGCCCGCCGCCCAGCATCAGTGTGACGGCAAAGCTGGACAGGCAGATCACGAACACGGTCAGCGCCGCCCCCGGCAGCACGGCGCGCAGCATCGGCATCTCCAGGTGCCGGAACACGGCACCCGCTCCCATGTCCAAAGACTGCGCCAGCCGGAACCGTTCTGCCGGAATGGCTGTCCAGCCCAAAAGCAGCATCCGCACCACCAGCGGCAGGTTCAGGAAGACATGGGCGATCACCACGCCATGCAGGCCATAGATCGTCATGCCCGGCAGGCCGACCGCCTCCAGCAGCCGGTTCACCAGACCGGCCCTGCCAAAGATCGCCAGCAGGCCCAGAACCGCCACGATAACCGGCAGCAGAAACGGCGCCCCGGTCAGGGTGATGAGCCACCCCCGACCGGGAAAGTGCCGCCGCGCGATGGTACGGGCGACGGGTATGGCCAGCAGTGTCGAGAACAGCGCCGACAGCGCCGCCTGGGTCAGCGAAAACCGCACCGCAGCCCAGTCTCCTGCCGTCAGCCCGGCGGCCCCACCATTCAGCGCAACGGCAAGGGCGGTGCCGAGGATCAGCACCGCGAGGAGGGCCGCCACCGAAAGGGCGGCCAGCCGCAGTGTCATTGCGACAGCGCCGCCCGCCATTCTTCGACCGCCGCCTTGGCGATCTCTGGCACCTCGGCCGGGGGGATCAGCAGGGTCTTTTCCGGCTGGATCAGGGTGGAAAAGCTCGCCGGCAGGCCGGCTGCCGGCGTCACCGCCGGGTACATCCAGTTCGTCTCGGGGATCGCGGTCTGGAAGGCATCCGTGCCAATGAAGGCCAGGAACTTGTCGGCCAGTTCGGGCTGGTCGGTGGCGGCCAGCTTGCCCGCCACTTCGACCTGCAGGTACTGGCCTTCGACAAAGGGCGCGGCGGCCTTGCTGTCATCCTTCTCGGCGCCGATGTGATAGGCGGGCGAGGTGGTATAGCTCAGCACCATGTCGGCCTCGCCGTTCAGGAACAGGCCATAGGCCTCGGACCAGCCGGGCGTAACGGTCACGATGTTGTCGGCCAGGCCCGTCCAGATCTCGCCCGCCCGGTCGCCATAGGCTTGCTTCACCCAAAGCACCAGGCCAAGGCCGGGGGTCGAGGACCGCGGGTCCTGGATGACGATCTTCACGTCCGAAGCCGCCAGGTCCTCGAAACCTTTCGGCGGGGAGGCGAGCTTGGTCTTGTCATACACGAATGCGAACCAGCCCCAGTCATAAGGGACGAAGTTGGGGTCGGCGAAGGCGATGGGCAGGTTTGCACCCCAGTCTTGCCCATGAGGGGCGAAAAGACCGGTCGCCGTGGCCTCGGCGGTCAGGTTGGTGTCCAGGCCCAACACGACATCCGCCTCGGAGGCCGCGCCCTCCATCTTCAGCCGCGACAGAAGCGCCGCGCCGTCGCCCCCGGTCACAAAGCGCAGGTCGCAGGCACATTCGGCCTCGAACGCCTTTTCAATGATGGGGCCGGGACCCCATTCAGAGGTGAAGCTGTCATAGGTCAGCACAGTCAGAACGGGCGTCTCGGCGGCTGCCATCGTGGCAGCGCCCATCAGTCCCGCGGCAAGGAGGTATCTCATATCGTTTCTCCATTGACGCGACGGTTCAGGTCGGGATGGAGAAACCCATGCACCTTCCCTCCGCCGGCATGATCCGGTTCAGGTTCAACGGGTCCGCTTTCGCATCTCAGGCCGCAAGGCCACCCCGAGGTGCCGTTGATCATAGGGGGCGTGGCGTGGGGTGCAAGGGGCAGGAAGCCGGTTCCGTTTTGTGCCGGTTTGGCCTATTGCGGCGGGCAAAGGAGCCTGACCATGAGCCTGAACACCTTCGGCCACCTGTTCCGCTTCACCACCTGGGGCGAAAGCCACGGGCCGGCCATTGGCTGCACGGTCGACGGCTGCCCGCCCGGCGTGGCTCTGACCGAGGCCGACATCCAGCCCTGGCTGGACCGCCGCAAGCCCGGCACTTCGAAGTTCACCACGCAGCGGCGGGAGGCGGACGAGGTGCGCATCCTGTCGGGGGTGTTCGAGGGGGTGACGACGGGCACTCCGATCCAGCTGATGATCGAGAACACCGACCAGCGGTCCAAGGACTATGGCGACATTGCTCGGGCGTTCCGGCCGGGGCATGCGGACATCACCTACCACCTGAAGTACGGGGTCAGGGACTATCGCGGCGGCGGGCGGTCCTCGGCGCGGGAGACGGCGTCACGGGTCGCGGCGGGCGGGGTCGCTCGGGCGGTGCTGGCCAAGCTGGTGCCGGGGCTGAAGATCACGGGCTACATGGTCCAGATGGGGAGCCGGGGCATCGACCGCGGCCGGTTCGATGCGGCCGAGATCGAGAGGAACCCGTTCTGGTGCCCCGATCCTGTGGCCGCCGCCGACTGGGCCGGCTACCTGGATGAGCTGCGGCTGGCCCACAATTCGGTGGGCGCGGTGATCGAGGTGGTGGCGGAGGGCGTGCCGCCGGGGCTGGGGGCGCCGCTCTATGGGAAGCTGGATGCCGACCTGGCCTCGGCCATGATGTCCATCAATGCCGTGAAGGGGGTGGAGATCGGGGAGGGGATGGCTTCGGCCGCGCTGACCGGGGTGGAGAATGCCGATGAGATCCGGATGGGGCCGGAAGGGCCTTTGTTCCTGACCAACCATGCCGGGGGGATTCTGGGGGGGATTTCCACGGGGCAGCCGGTGGTCTGCCGGTTCGCGGTGAAGCCGACCTCTTCGATCCTGACGCCCAGGGCCACGGTGAACTCGGCCGGGGAGGAGGTGGACCTGGTGACCAAGGGCCGCCACGACCCCTGCGTGGGCATCCGGGCGGTGCCGGTGGGGGAGGCGATGATGGCCCTGGTGATCCTGGACCACCTGCTCCTGGACCGCGGCCAGACCGGCGGGGCTCGGGGGGTGATCGGCTGAGGCGGCCGAGGGCGTCCGAGCTCGGACGCCTGGTCGGAGTGAGGGATTTCAACGGGTTACGGGCGCGGATTAACTTGGACTTAAGGATTGGGGACGTCAAGACTAGCGCAAGCGTCATAGTGCGACCCAATCCAGTGGGTGCGATGACTGTTCGGGCGATGGACATGCTCGCCGAAGGTTAATCGAGGCCTTAGGATTGTCTTGGCTCCTAAACCAAGTAGAACTGTAAGCGATGGTACTTCGGGAGCGTCTTACATGCCGGCGAGCGCATTCAATACTTCCAACGAGTCGTATCGGCAGCTTCTTTCTGGGGGAGACATCTATAGAATCCCGCGATTTCAAAGGGACTACAGCTGGAAAGAGGAACACTGGGAAGATCTTTGGTCGGACATCCTAGACCTAATTCGAGATAACACAGAGACTTCTCACTACATGGGATACCTAGGGTCAGGACTCGTTCTCGTTTCATAGCCAGAACATGACGGTGGCAGCGAGGGCTATGGCGGATAGGAACACCTTCGGGCATCGGTCGTAGCGTGTGGCGACCCTTCGCCAGTCCTTGAGCCTGCCGAACATGATCTCGATCCTGTTGCGACGTTTGTAGCGGCGCTTGTCGTGCTTGATGGGCTTGCTGCGCGACTTGCGGCCTGGGATGCAGGGCCTTATCCCCTTGTCCTTCAACGCATCTCTGAACCAGTCGGCGTCATAGCCCCTGTCAGCCAGCAACCATTCCGCCTTCGGCAGGCCGCCCAACAGGGCCGCCGCACCCGTGTAGTCGCTGACCTGGCCCGATGTCATGAAGAAGCGGATCGGGCGGCCGTCGGCATCGGTGACAGCGTGCAACTTTGTGTTCATGCCCCCTTTGGTTCGGCCGATCGCGCGCCCCCGTTGGTCTCCGTCGCCCCCTTTTTCGACCGCAGGCTGCTCGCCGTGCGGTGCGCCTTCAGGTAAGTCGCGTCGATCATCACCGTCTTCGGAGTGGCGGCCTCCGAGGCCAGGCCGTGCATCATCCGAGCGAAGACGCCCTTGTCACTCCACCGCTTCCAGCGGTTGTAGAGTGTCTTGGGCGGGCCATACTCCTTGGGCGCATCGCACCACCTCAAGCCATTGCGATTGATGAAGATTATCCCGCTCAGGACCCGCCGATCATCGACACGCGGTCTGCCATGGCTCTTCGGAAAGAAGGGCTGAAGTCGCGCCATCTGAGCGTCCGTCAGCCAGAAAAGGTTGCTCATAGTTCAGTCTCCTCACGGAGCCTGAATCATACCCAAACAGCAATATCAATGGGTCCTGAGCCTAGTCCTCCAGCCGAAATCAAACCTCGAAGTAGATGTAATTGACGGTCAGCAGCGGCTAACAACTCTGTCAATAATCGTGCTCGCAGCACTAAGGAGGATCAACAGCCTAATTAGCTCTGGCGTTGACGCTGAACGCAACCAACTAAGGCTGCAGGAGATTCGCCGATCATATATTGGACAGTTGGATCCGGTATCACTCGTTGTACGACCAAAGATAACACTGAACAGAAATAACGATCACTACTATCAGAACTTTCTTGCGACCCTTCGCGATATGCCCGTCAGGGGCTTTAAGGCATCGGAGCATTCAATGCGGCGTGCCACAGAGTGGTTCCTTCGTCAAACGGGGAGCTATCTCGAGTCCCTTTCCCGGCCAGAAGATGACCATGGCGCCATTCTGGCTGGGCTAATAGATCGAATGAGCCGCGGCCTGTTCTTCACAAAGATTGTCGTCGATGATGATCTTAACGCCTACAAGGTATTCGAAACGCTTAACGCCCGGGGAGTGAAACTCTCCGCTCCTGATTTGCTCAAGAATTATCTCTTTTCGGTTATTAGCAGGGACGCTACGGCCGAGGCCCATGATGAGGAACTGGACCGAGTCGAAGTGCGCTGGTCGGACATCCTCGAAAGACTTCAGTCGGAGAATGTCACGTCGTTCCTGCGGGCCTACTGGGGTGCCACACACTCCTTCGTAAGGGAATCGGACCTCTTCAAGGTCATTAAGCGTAGCATTACAACTAGGGCAGAAGCATACGCACTCTTGTCTGGGCTTGAGGACTCACTGGAAACCTTTCTTGCACTCACCGATCCGGAAACATCAAGCTGGCCGGCGGATGACCGCGAGAACGCCAGACTCCTTAAGATGTTTAGCGTCCGTCAGCCGTTTGCGCTCCTAATGGCTCTAAAACGACAGGTTCCTTCCGCCTTTTCACAGGTATTGGACGCGATCGTAAGGCTTAGTTTCAGATACAACGTAATTTCTAACCTTCAACCCGCAGAGCAGGAACGTGTCTACTCCCGAGTTGCTATAGAAATCTCTCAGGGCAGACTGCCATCAGCTGCGTCCATAATAAGTGAGCTTCGCTCGATCTATCCCAACGATGATCTGTTTCGTGCTAACTTTGCATCAAAATCCTTTGATACGTCTGGCAGCAGGAACAAGCAGGTCGTTCGATACATTCTATCTAAGCTTGAGCAGCATCAGAGCGGTCTAGCGCCCGATAGCGCTGAGCTCACCATTGAGCATATCCTGCCGGAAAGACCAGGTGCTGGATGGCGTCAGTTTAGCGAGACAGAGGCCAAATCCGACGTGTATAGGCTTGGCAATTTGGCGCTTATTGAGCCGAGCCGCAATCAGGCGGCCGGAAACCACGACTATGAAGTGAAGAAGGGTTTGCTTTCATCAAGCGGGTTGGCTTCAACTTCTTCGATTCCATCTGAGTACAGTGATTGGACGCCGGATTCCGTTGCGCGCAGGCAGGGTATCCAAGCTCGACATGCAACCGGGATCTGGCGTGTATCGCAGCTACACGAATAGGACGGGCCGTAGGGCGACCGCCCCCCCTCACCTCACCTGAAACAGCGAGCCGTAGGGTGGGGTTCTACCCCACCATTGCTGGCACGGCAGAGAGCATTCGCGGCTCAGTCGTCGCCGCTGGGTGGCTATGGTCGCATGGTGGGGTGGAACCCCACCCTACCCTGCGACGTCCCTCACCTCACCTGAAACAGCCGCTCCACCTCGTCCAGCACGTCGTCGATGAGGCCGCCGGAGCGCGCTTCGGGGCCGGAGAAGCGGAGGAGCCAGCCGGTGCGGGTCATCTCGCGGCGGATCGTCAGGCCCTGGCGGAGGGTGAGGGTGCGGCGGGGGCGGCCGGGGGTGAGGCCGGGGGCTCCCCTCGGCGAGCGGGATTCGGCGAGGAGGGGGGCGATGGCCTGCCATTGCGCATCGAGCGGCTTGCCGCGGAGGGGGTGGAGGGCCTCGGCCAGCGCGTCCTCGAACCCCAGACGGAGGGCGAGGGCGAGGGCGTCGATGCGGGCGGCGGAGAGGCGTTCGGGGGTGGTGAAGGCGCCGTCGAGGGCGGAGAGGACCTCGACCGCGGCGCGGAGGCGGGCGCGGGTCTGGCGGGGGGAATGGGGGAAGAGGCCGGCGATTGCGGCGTCGGGCGTGGGGAAGAGGCCCTGCTCGACGGCGGTGAGGAGGAGGGAGGCTTTCTCCCACGGCGAGACGGGTTCGCGGATCTCGTTCTCGGTCACCATGGCGGCCATGGCGGCGGGCAGGTCGGCGGGGGTGCGCAGGATCGCGGGGATGGTGGCGAAGGCGGGGTTGCAGGTGGCGAGGCGCTGGTGGGCGGTGAGGCGGCGCAGGCCCGAGATGAGGCCGTAACGGAGGGGGCCGGAGGGGGTGGCCAGTTCGAAGACCTCGATGGGCTGGCGCAGGCCTTCGGCGGCGATGGAGGCGGCGAGGGCGTCGAGCGCCTGCGGGTCGAGCGTGGTGCGGTCGCGCGGCAGGGCCTGGGCGTCGATGGCGGAGAGGGGGAGGTGCAGCATGGGAAGCTCCTTTCCCGGACAGGAAAGGAGCGGGGTGGTTGATGCGGGGTTGCGGCAGCGCGCGGGTCAGGCGGGCGTGTCGCGTTCCAGGTTGAGCCAGAGCACCTCGGCCCCGGTCAGGGCAAGCGTGGCGCCGGGCAGGGTGGACAGGATCTCGCCCGGGCTGCGCGGGCCGATGAGGGCGAGCGAGGGGAAGGGCTGCGAGAGCACCCAGGCGGTGGCGATGTTGTGCGCGCTGACGCCCTTTTCGGCGGCGAGCTGTTCGGCGCGGCGGCGGCGTTCGGCATTGGCCGGGCTGCCGAAGCAGGTTTCGGGCGCGGTGTCGGCGGGCAGGCGGTTGCGCAGCGGCTCGGGCAGGAAGTAGCCGCGGGCCTGGCTGGACCAGGACAGGTGGACGAGCCCGCCCTGGCGCAGCGTGGCAAGGGTGGCCGGGTCGTTGGACGAGATGCAGCCGGGCCAGACCGGGCGTTCCATCACCGCGAGCGAGAGGTTGTTGTTGAGGAGGGTGAAGCCCTGCAGGCCCTGGGCGGCGGCATAGGCGTTGGCCTCGGCGATGCGGGCGGGCGACCAGTTGGAGCCGCCGAAGATGCCGATGCGGCCGGCGGCGCGCAGGCGGTTCAGGGCATCGACGAACTCGCCCACCGGGACGGCGGGGTTGTCGCGGTGCATGATGTAGATGGGGGCGTGGTCGAGGCCGAGCCGGTCGAGCGAGATGGTCAGTTGCGCCTCGATCGCGCCGGGGAGGCAGTAGGGGCTGTGGGCGCCCTTGGCGATGACCACGGCGTCCTTTTGCAGGCCGCGGGTCTTGAGCCAATCGCCCAGGACCTTTTCGTGCAGGCCGCCGCCATAGACAAAGCCGGTGTCGAAGGTGGTGCCGCCGGCCTCCCACCAGGCGTCCCAGACAATGGCGCCTTCGGCGAGCGTGTTGCGGTTGTCGCAGCCGATGATGAGGCGCGAGACGGGGTTGGCGACACCGTCGATGTGGGTGACGGGGACGCGGGGAGCGGAGGCGGGCAGGACGCCGGGGAGGATGCGGTTGGTGGCGGGGAGTTCCTGCACCGTGCGGTAGCCGAGTTCGGCGCGCCAGGCGTCGAGCGCGGTGTTGTTGCCGATGCTGTCGGCGTGGGAGGGCGCGGGGTGGGGGGCCTGGAGGCGGCCCTCGGCGATGGCGCGGCTGACCAGTTCGGCCTCGAAGGCGAAGAGCATCCGGGGATCGCGCAGGGTTTCGGTGCGGGTGTCGGCGCCGGTGGTGATGTGGATCGTGGCGTCGGAGGGGCCGGCGTTGCGACCGGGGACCCAGGGATCGTCGATGACGATGCGGCCGGCGGTGCCGGTGATGGTGGCGTTGTTGGCCATGGTGCGGGCAACGGCAACGGCGATTTCCGCCGTGAATCCTGAGGCGAAGGACATCAGGCCATAGGCCACGGCATCCACGCCGGTGGGGGCGAGGGTGCCGATGCCCTTGACGGCGACGGGGTCGGCGAAGGGCTTGCCTTCGGCTGCGCCGGCGATGAGGCGGGCGAGCGAGACCGGATAGCCGCCCACATCGAGGATGCCGCCGCCGCCGAGCGCGGGGTCGTAGAGGCGCGAGCCGTCGCGGTAGGGGGCGTTGAAGCCGAAGCTGGTGGAAATGTGAGCGGGCGTTCCGATTTCACCGGCGGCAATGATCTCCAGCACGCGGGCGATCTGGGGATGGCAGCGGTACATGTAGGCTTCCATGAAGAAGCGGCCCTCTTGCGCCGCCACTTCCGTCACCGCCACCACCTCGGCCGCGTTCATGCCCGCGGGCTTTTCGCACAGCACATGCTTGCCCGCGCGCAGCGCCGCAATGGACAGTTCGGCGTGCCAGGGATGCGGGGTGGAGATGTAGACGGCATCCACATCGGGGTCGGCCAGCAGCGCCTTGTGATCGGCGTAACGCTTGCCTTCCGCGATGGCATAGCGTTCGGCAAAGGCCGTGCGGCGCGCCGCGTCGCGGCCGGCAAGGGCGACAAGCTTGCCGGCTGTCGACTGCGCGAGACCGTCTGCATAGTTGTGGGCGATCGCGCCCGGGCCGATGATGCCCCAGCGAATGGTCATGGTGAGTCCTCCCTCTTGCAGGGAGGCTAGCAGGCGGGGTGACCTTACGGAAGGTAAAAATTTACTAAACCGGGGTAAGAAAAGGGGCGGGACAGGCCCGCCCCCCTTTGCGCAATTGTCCGACGATCAGGCACGGACCAGCTTTTCGTATTCCGTCGCCACGCGGCGGGTGAGTTCGCCGACCTCGAAATTGTAGGGACCGATCTCGCCGACCGGAGTGACTTCGGCGGCGGTACCCGTCAGCCAGCACTGTTCGAAGCTTTCCAGCTCTTCCGGCAGGATGTGGCGTTCGTGCACCTTCACCTGCATGTCCTTGAGCATCCCGATCACCGTCTGGCGGGTGATGCCGTTCAGGAAGCAGTCGGCCTTGGGCGTGTGCACCTCACCGTCCTTGACGAAGAAGATGTTGGCGCCCGTCGCCTCGGCCACATAGCCGCGATAGTCGAACATCATCGCGTCACTGCAGCCCTTGGCCATCGCTGCGTGCTTGGACATGGTGCAGATCATGTAAAGACCGGCGGCCTTGGCCTCGGACGGGATGGTTTCCGGCGAGGGACGCTTCCACTTGGAGATATCCAGCTTGGCGCCCTTGAACTTGGCATCGCCGTAATAGGCGCCCCAGGTCCAGCAGGCGATGGCCAGGCGCACCGGGTTGGCCAGCGAGGCGACCCCCATTTCCTCGCCCGCGCCGCGATAGGCGATGGCGCGGACATAGGCATCGGTCAGGCCATTGGCCTTGAGCACCTGGGCCTTGGCCGCGTCGATTTCGGCGACCGTGAAGGGGATGTCCATGTCCAGAAGCTTGCCGGAATGGATCAGGCGTTCCGAATGTTCGGTGCCCTTGAAGATCTTGCCGCTGTAGCAGCGTTCGCCTTCGAAGACGGCCGAAGCATAGTGCAGCGCATGGGTCAGGATGTGCACGTTCGCGCCGCGCCATTCCACCAGCTTGCCATCCATCCAGATGAACCCGTCGCGATCGTCATAGCTTGCCATACCGGTCTCCTCCGCGAGGCCTTTGCGAATGTTGCGTCAGATAGGTCCGTGTCGGACATAATCTTTCATCTTTTGCCCGGCCCAGCTAACAAGTGATTCCAGTAATGTCAACAAGGCTGACTTAAATTCCCCGTGGTGGCATCTGGGGCGCGGCTCCTGCCGGGTTTGTGTCTTGTTATCGTCAAGCTATCCGACTCAATCTGCACGTCAGGATTGCAGAAGGAGCTTGCCTTGACCCGTTCCCGCCGTGCGTTTCTTCCCCTCGCCCTGACGCTTTGCCTTTCCATGGGTGCTGTTGCCCCGGCCATGGCCGAAGTCGCCGCCGGTCCGGAGGGTCTGGCCTTCTATGACATTCCCGACCCCTTGCCGGCGGGCGAAGCCGGATCGGTGCTGCGCGCACGGGCGCTGGCGGGCACGATGGCGTTGCCGAGCGCGGCGCGGAACACGCTGGTCATGTACCAGTCTCGCGATCCGTCAGGGGCGCCTGTGGCGGTGACCGGCACGATATCGGTGCCGAAAGGCGTGCCGCCCGCGACCGGCTGGCCGGTGATCATCTGGACGCATGGCACAACGGGGCTGGCCGCCGTCTGCGGGCCGTCGCGCGATACGGACACCGGGCCGGAACACGAATACATTGAGGTGATCCGAGGGCTTCTGGACCAGTTCGTCGCACAGGGCTACGCCGTGGTGGCGACCGATTACCAGGGGCTGGGCACGGGCGGTTTCCACCCCTTCCTGCAGGGCAAGCCAAACGGCTGGAACGCGCTGGACATGCTGCGCGCCGCACGCAGCCTGGAGCCGGAGATCGGCACGCGCTATGCGGTGATGGGCCATTCGCAGGGCGGTCATGCCGACCTGTTCACCGCCGCCGAAGGGCCGGGCGACCTGGAGGGGTTCGAACTGGTGGGCAACATCGCCATGGCGCCGGGATCGCAGATCGCCAGCCGGCTGGACCTTGTGCGAGACTCCGACAAGGTCGAGCTGTCGGTGCCCTATGTGGCCTATGTGCTGATCTCTTACTCCACCACCTATCCCGAAATTGCGCTGGACCGGATCCTGTCGGCCGAGGCCATCGCGGCGCTGCCCGAGCTTTATGACCAGTGCATGAGCCACGCGCTGACCGAAGGGCATTGGGCGAGCGCGATTGCGAAGGATCAGTTCCTGCCCGAGCCCGACCTGACCGCCTTTCTGGAGGTGGCAGCGCAGAACGAGCCCGGCGCGCTGAAGATCGCGGTGCCGACGCTGATCCTGCAGGGCGACAAGGACGTGACCGTCTTCCCCTCGGCCACCGACACGCTGGCGGAACAGCTGTGCGCAGGCGGCAACGACCTGGAATACCGTGTCGTGCTCGGCGCCGACCATGACGGGGCGATGAGCGAGGGTGCGCCCGTCGCGCTGGCCTGGATGGCCGACCGCTTTGCCGTCAAGGCCACGGCCTCGAACTGCGGCGACCTGCCGAAGGCTGCCCCGTGATACGCCGGCGGTCCAGCCTTCGGGCTGGACCTTGCCGCACGGGCGAAGGATACTTGGCGCCGGGATGACATCGCCGGACCGGCGCCGGAGGACAGGCAGGATGGGGGAAGGTTCGGGAAGCCAGGGCGGGGGCGAGAGCCTGCTGTTCCTGACGGACGAACAGCTGCGCAAGGGGATCGAGGCGATGTTCTTCGCCTATCGCGGCTTCACCGCCGACCCGGACCGCATCCTGGAAGGCATGGACTATGGCCGCGCCCATCACCGGGCGCTGCACTTCATCCATCGCAGCCCCGGCACCACCGTTTCGAACCTGCTGGCCATCCTGGGGGTGACGAAGCAGAGCCTGAACCGGGTGCTGCGCACGCTGGTCGAGGACGGGTTGGTGGAACAGCGCGTCGGCCGGCAGGACCGCCGCGAACGACATCTGCACCTGACGGAAAAGGGCGCCGCGCTGGAGCGCGAGTTGTCGGATGCACAGCGGGCGCGGATGCGCGCGGCCTATCGCGCCGCCGGGCCGCAGGCGGTGCAGGGCTTCCGACAGGTGCTGGAGGCGATGATGGACCCGGAGATGCGACGCCAGTACAACCGGATGAAAGAGAGTGGCGGATGAAAGAGGGTGGCGCGTGACCGAACTGCAGCTGCATCTTCTGATCGTCGATGACGACGAGCGCATCCGCGGCCTGTTGCAGAAGTTCCTTGTCCGCAGCGGATACCTCGTGACGACCGCGCGCGATGCGGCGCAGGCGCGCCGCCTGATTGCCGGGCTGGAATTCGACCTGATGGTGCTGGACGTGATGATGCCGGGCGAGGATGGCATCAGCTTCACCCGCGACTTGCGCCGCCGCATGGCCACTCCGATCCTTCTGCTGACCGCGCGGGGCGAGACCGAGAACCGTATCGCGGGGCTGGAGGCCGGGGCGGACGATTATCTGGCCAAGCCCTTCGAGCCGAAGGAACTGCTGCTGCGCATCAACGCCATCCTCCGCCGCGTGCCCGCGGCGCGGCCGGCCGAGACGGTGCCCAAGATGCTGACGCTGGGCGAGGCGCGCTATGACGTGGAGCGGGGCGAGCTGTGGCGGGGGCCCGAGCTGGTGCGCCTGACGGCAACCGAGGCGGCGCTGATGCGGATCTTTGCCGCCGAGCCGGGCCAGCCCATCAGCCGCGACCGGCTGACCGGCGACCTGGGCCGGGCCGACGAGACCAACCCGGAAGCGCGGGCGGTGGACGTGCAGATCACCCGGCTGCGCCGCAAGATCGAGGCGGACCCCAAACAGCCGCGCTACCTGCAGACGGTGCGCGGCGAAGGCTACATGCTGCAGCCGGATTGAGAGGGGCCGGCAGTCGGGGCGCTGCCCTGGCCCCCCCGAGAGTTCTTTCCCGAAGAGGAAGCCCGTGAGCGTTCTTGTCCTGTCGCATCCCGGTTGCGCCCGCCATGTCACGCCGCCAGGCCATCCGGAACGGGTGGAGCGGCTGGCGGCAGTGGAGCGGGGGTTGGCCGGGTTGCCGGTGACGCGCGTCGCGGCGCCGCTGGCCGGGCTGGACGAGGTGACGCGCTGTCATCCGCGGGCCTATGCCGACCGGGTGGCGGCGGCGGTGCCGCGCGAGGGCTGGGCGCAACTGGATGGCGACACCTTCCTGTCGCCAGGGTCGCTGGATGCCGCCTTGCGGGCGGTGGGCGGCATGGCGGCGGCGGTGGATGAGGTGGTCGGCGGAGGGGCGAAGCGCGCCTTTCTGGCGGCGCGACCGCCGGGGCACCATGCGGAAACTGCGACGGCGATGGGCTTCTGCCTGTTCGGCACGGTCGCCATCGGCGCGAAGCGGGCGCTGGATCTGCACGGGCTGTTGCGGGTGGCCGTGCTGGATTTCGACGTGCATCACGGCAACGGCACGCAGGATTTGCTGTGGGACGAACCCCGCATCCGTTTTGTCTCGTCGCACCAGATGCCGCTTTATCCCGGCACGGGCGCGCCCGGCGAGCGCGGGGCCCATGGGCAGATCACCAACCTGCCACTGCGGGCGGGATCGGGCCGCGCGGCGATGCGGGCGGCCTGGGGGCCGGTTCTGGCCGATCTGGCGCGCTGGCAACCCGAACTGGTGCTGGTCAGCGCAGGGTTCGATGCACATGAGGCAGACCCGCTGGCTGGCCTGGAATGGGAGGCGGAAGATTTCGCCTGGCTGACCGCCGCGATCGTGGACCTGGCGGAAAGCACCTGCGGCGGGCGGGTGGTATCGGCCCTGGAGGGCGGATATGATCTGGAGGCGCTGGCCGCCTCGGTGGCGGCGCATGTGGGTGAACTGGCAAGGGGGACGCCATGAGCGACGACATCGCCAAGATGAGTTTCGAAGAGGCGATGGCCGCGCTGGAACAGGTGGTCGCCCAGTTGGAACGCGGCGAGGTGCCGCTGGAGAAATCCATCGAGCTTTACGAGCGCGGCGCGGCGCTGAAGGTGCATTGCGCGGCCAAGCTGAAGGATGCCGAGGCCAAGGTGGAACTGATCCGCGCCGCCGAGGGCAAGGCCATCGGCACCACCCCGGCGGAGGGGCTGTGAGCTTTACCGACAGGCTGGGCACGGCGGCGGCCCGCATCGAGGCGCATC
Organism: Neotabrizicola shimadae; assembly: GCF_019623905.1. NCBI lineage: Bacteria > Pseudomonadati > Pseudomonadota > Alphaproteobacteria > Rhodobacterales > Paracoccaceae > Neotabrizicola > Neotabrizicola shimadae. The sequence continues at coordinate 3,582,708 of NZ_CP069370.1, forward strand.
TGGCCGGGGTTCTGGAGGGCAAACCGCGGGTGCCGGTGGTCGAGGCGATGGCCTATGCCGCGCGCGGCGGCAAGCGCCTGCGCGGGTTCCTGGTGCTGGAATCCGCCGCGCTGCATGGCATTGCGCCAGTGGCCGCGCTGCCGGTGGCATCTTCGGTCGAGGCGCTGCACGCTTATAGCCTGGTGCATGACGACCTGCCGTGCATGGACGACGACGCGCTGCGCCGGGGCCAGCCCACGGTGCATGTGAAGTGGGACGAGGCGACGGGGGTGCTGGCGGGCGATGCCTTGCAGACCTTGGCCTTCGAACTGCTGGCCGACCCGGTGATCGGCCCCGCCGACCGCCGCATCGCGCTGGTGGCGAGCCTTGCCCGCGCCAGCGGCGCGGAAGGCATGGTGCTGGGCCAGGCGCTGGACATCGCGGCGGAAACCGCCGGCCGGCCGCTGACGCTGGACGAGATCACCGCGCTGCAGGCCGGCAAGACCGGCGCGCTGATCCGCCATTCGGCCGAGGCCGGGGCGCTGATCGCCGGGGCCGATCCGGCCGCGTTGTCGGCCTATGCCGGGGCGATGGGGCTGGCCTTCCAGATTGCCGACGACATCCTGGACGTGACGGGGGATGCCGCCAAGGCCGGCAAGGCCCTGCGCAAGGATGCCGAAGCGGGCAAGGCCACCTTCGTCTCGCTTCTGGGGCTGGAGGGCGCCCGGCGCCGGGCCGCCGATCTGGTGGAAGAGGCCTGCGCCGCGCTTGCCCCCTATGGTGCGGCAGCGGAAAGCTTGCGGGAGGCCGCGCGCTTCACTATCTCGCGCGAAAGCTGAAAGGGCAGGCATGACCGACCGACCCAAGACCCCGGTTCTGGACCGCGTGCACCTGCCCGCCGACCTGAAGCGCCTGACCGACCGCGAGCTTCACCAACTGGCTGACGAGCTGCGCGCCGAAACCATCAGCGCGGTGTCGGTGACGGGCGGGCATCTGGGCGCCGGTCTGGGCGTGGTGGAACTGACGGTGGCGCTGCATGCCGTGTTCGACACCCCGCGCGACAAGATCATCTGGGACGTCGGCCACCAGTGCTATCCGCACAAGATCCTGACCGGTCGGCGCGACCGCATCCGCACCTTGCGGACCGAGGGCGGGCTGTCGGGGTTCACCAAGCGGTCGGAAAGCCCTTATGACCCGTTCGGCGCGGCCCATTCCTCGACCTCGATCTCGGCGGCTTTGGGCTTTGTCTGCGCCGCGGACCTGGGGGGCGATCCCGGCGACGCGGTGGCGGTGATCGGCGATGGCTCGATGTCGGCCGGCATGGCCTTCGAGGCGATGAACAACGCGGGCCACCTCAAGAAGCGGCTGTTCGTCATCCTGAACGACAACGAGATGTCCATCGCCCCGCCCGTCGGGGCGCTGTCAGCCTATCTGTCGCGGCTTTACGCCGGTGCGCCGTTCCAGGAGTTCAAGTCGGCCGCCAAGGGCATGGTGAGCCTGCTGCCCGAACCCTTCCAGGAAGGCGCGCGCCGGGCGAAGGAGATGCTGAAGGGCATGGCCGTGGGCGGCACCTTGTTCGAGGAGCTGGGGTTCAGCTACCTTGGCCCCATCGACGGTCACGATCTGGACCAGTTGCTGCCCGTGCTGCGCACCGCCCATGCGCGGGCCACCGGGCCGATGCTGATTCATGTGCTGACGAAGAAGGGCAAGGGCTATGCCCCGGCGGAACGGGCCGCCGACAAGGGTCATGCCACGGGCAAGTTCGACGTGCTGACCGGCCAGCAGGCCAAGGCGATTTCCAACGCGCCCAGCTATACCAAGGTCTTTGCGCAAAGCCTGATCCGCGAGGCCGAGGCCGACAGCCGGATTGTCGCCGTGACCGCCGCCATGCCGGACGGGACGGGGCTGAACCTCTTCGCCGACCGCTTCCCCAAGCGCTGCTTTGACGTGGGCATCGCCGAACAGCACGCGGTGACCTTCAGCGCGGGCCTGGCGGCAGGGGGGATGAAGCCCTTCTGCGCGATCTATTCCACCTTCCTGCAGCGCGGTTACGACCAGGTGGTGCATGACGTGGCGATCCAGCGCCTGCCCGTGCGCTTTGCCATCGACCGCGCCGGTCTGGTGGGGGCCGATGGCGCCACCCATGCCGGCAGCTTCGACGTGGCCTTCCTGGCCAACCTGCCCGGCATCGTGGTGATGGCCGCCGCCGACGAGGCGGAACTGGTCCACATGGTCGCCACCGCCGCCGCGCATGACGCGGGCCCCATCGCCTTTCGCTATCCGCGGGGCGAGGGTGTGGGCTGCGAAATGCCGGCGAAGGGCGTTCCGCTGGAAATCGGCCGCGGCCGGGTGATCCGCGAGGGCAGCCGCGTGGCGCTGCTGTCCTTTGGCACGCGGCTGGCCGAGGCGCTGAAGGCGGCCGAGGCGCTGGCGGCGCGGGGGATGACGGCCACGGTCGCCGACGCGCGGTTTGCCAAGCCTCTCGACCGCGACCTGATCCTGAACCTCGCCCGCAACCACGAAGCGCTGATCACGCTGGAAGAAGGCGCGGTGGGCGGCTTCGGCAGCCATGTCGCGCAGCTTCTGGCGGAAGAGGGTGTTTTCGACAGCGGCCTGAAGTACCGCAGCATGGTGCTGCCCGACATCTTCATCGACCAGGCCTCGCCCGAAGCGATGTATCGCGTGGCGGGCCTCGACGCCGCGCGGATCGAGGCGAAGGTGCTGGACACACTGGGAATCGCAGTGGTGGGCAAGCGGGCCTGACCCCACCCGCTAGAACGCGTTCATCACCAGGAAGACGGCCATCTTCACCCCGGCCCAGATCACGCCCGAGACGATGATCAGCGACAGGGCGGCGACGATGGCACCGGCGATGATCCACAGCCCGTCCTTTTCCAGGATGCCGAAGGCGAAAAGGCAGATTGCCAGCGCCGGCAGCATGTTGCCAAGCGGGATGGGCAGCAGCAGGATCATGGCGAGGATGAAGCAGATCGTGCCCACCACCCGCTCCGCCGGGGCCGAAACCAGCAGGCTGAAGCGGGGTTTCAACAGTCGCTCGGCGCGGGCCAGCAGGGGTGCGGCGCGGTCCATCATGCCGATGAAATCGGCGCGGTAGATCGAGCGTTCCGAGATGAACTTGGGCAACCAGGGCAGCCGGCCCAGCATAAGCTGCGCTGTCAGGTAGACCAGCGGCATCCCCAGGATCGACGAGGTGCCGGGCGGCGTGGGCAGGACGTTGGGCGCGGCGAACAGCAGGATCAGCGCGCCGATGGCCCGCGCGCCCGTCGCCTCCATGATATCGGCCACGGAAATGCGGGTGCGGGTGGTGTCGGTGCCGATCTCGGTCAGGATGTCCGACAGCCGCTTGCGCGGCTTGCGGCGGCGCCGGCGGCCGCCCGGCGCTTCCTCGGTCTCGCTTTCGTCGACCTCGGCCAGCAGATCATCGGCGTCGGTGGTGTCGTCCTCGTCGGTCGCGCGAGTCATGAAGTCCTTCCGCCGCCGTCCCCTTCCCTAGGTGGACGCATAAGGGGCGGCGTGCAAGACGCCGCCCCCGATTTGCCGCGAAAACCCGCCTGTCACTTCTCCGAGGTTGCCGGAACATTCGGCTCGCCGCGCGTCTTCCACAGCGAGAAGATCACGCCGGCGGCAAGGATGCCCAAGGTGATGCCCAGCGACCAGCTGGCGGGGAACTTTTCCCAGCCGAACAGATCGGCGACGAAGACCTTGGAACCGATGAACACCAGAAGCAGCGACAGCGCGTATTTCAGGTAGGCGAAGCGGTGCAGGATCGCCGCCAGCGCAAAGTACAGGGCGCGCAGGCCAAGAATGGCGAAGATGTTCGAAGTATAGACGACGAAGGGGTCGGTGGTGATGGCAAAGACCGCCGGCACCGAGTCCACCGCGAAGATCAGGTCGGCGATCTCGATCAGCACCAGCGCCAGGAACAGCGGCGTGGCATGGCGCATGATCCTGCCGGTCTTTTTTTCGGGTTCATGCACGAAGAAGGCATTGCCGCGCAGGCCGTCGGTCACCCGCATGTGCTTGCGCAGGAACTTCAGCACGCGGTTGTCGCCGATGTCATGCTCTTCATCGCCCGCGAACATCATCTTGATGCCGGTCAGGATCAGGAAGGCCGCGAAGATGTAGAGGATCCAGTGGTATTGCGAGACAAGCGTGGCGCCCAGGCCGATCATGATGCCGCGCAGGACGATCACGCCCAGGATGCCCCAGAACAGCACCCGGTGCTGGTATTTCCGCGGGATCGCAAAGAAGGTGAAGATCAACGCGATGACAAACACGTTGTCCATCGCCAATGTCTTCTCCACCACAAAGGCGGTCAGATAGTTCGCCGTCGCGCCGGGCGAGCTGGGTTCGATCTGCCACCAGACAAAGCCGGAGAATGCCACGCCGAGCGTGATGTACATCGCCGAAAGCCACAGGCTTTCGCGCACGCCGATCTCGTGGTCGCCGCCCTTGTGCAGGACGCCCAGGTCCAGCACAAGAAGGGCGATCACGAGAGACAGGAACACCAGCCACATCCAGACGGGTGTTCCAAGGAAGATCAGGGTCAGGAATTCCATTCGCGTCCTCTGCACACAAGGGTGCCGTCTGGTCCGCCAGAATGGTCCGGGCTGACATCGACGGCGTCGATGCGGTCCGACATCACGGCGCATGGAAATCCATACGGCGTCAGAGGGGCCCGGCCCGCGCTGCAAAGATGGGGGCCGGATTCAGGAAATCAAGTCCCCGTGATCAGGGTCTCATCGACATGAAGACAGACGCCGCCTGAAGCTCGGGCGGGGTGTCGGCAAAGGGCGCGCAGTCGCGAAAGCCAAGACCCCGGTAAAGCGCGATTGCTGCGGTCAGGAAGCCGGCCGTTTCCAGCCGCAACTCCTGCACCCCGCGCGACCGCGCCTCGTCGATCAGACCCGAGACAAGCGCCCGGCCCAGCCCCTTGCCACGCTGGCCGGCATCCAGAAACACGTGGTGAAGGTCGGCCCGGCCCGCCCCATCCTCGACAAGGCCGCCGCAACCCACGATGGTGCCCGCTTCGCGCAGCACGAACATCACCGCTTCGGGCCGGGAAAACCGCTGTTCCAGCGACTCTGCCGTGCGGTCGGCATAGTAGAACGCAATCGACTCGGGCGGGATGCCCAGCTTGGCGCTTTCGGCCTCATCCAGGGCGCGTAGCGCGGACATCAGGCGCTCCACAGCCTTGAACTCTTCCGGGGTCGTCGCCCGCGTGATCATGCCCGCCGCCCCTGATTGTGCCCTAGGCCTGGCCGGCGCGTTCCTCCGCCAGGATCGCGGCCAGCCCGGCACGATAATCGGGGTAAAGGAGCCTGACGCCAAGCTCGGTCTTGATCCGCTCGTTCCGCACCCGCTTTGAATCGCCATAGAAGCTGCGGGCCAGAGGCGACATGTCGGCCTCTTCGAAGGGAATGGCCGGCGGTTCCGGCAGGCCCAGCAACAGGGCGGCATGAGACAGAACGTCCTGCGGCGGCGCCGGATCGTCGTCGCAGACGTTATAGGCCGCGCCCGGATTGGGGTGCCGGATCGAGGCATGCAACACCTGCGCGATGTCGTCCACATGGGTGCGGCTGAACACCTGGCCTGCCTTGATGATCCGCCGTGCCGTGCCGTCGCGCACCTTCTCGAACGGTCCACGGCCGGGCCCGTAGATGCCCGCCAGCCGGAAGAAATGCACGGGCAGGCCGGTCGCCTGCCAGTCCTGCTCTGCCTGCCAGCGCCAGATGCCGCGCTCGCCGGTCGGGGCCGGGGGCGTGGTTTCATCCACCCATTCGCCCTGCCGGTCGCCATAGACCCCGGTGGTGGACAGGTAACCCACCCAGTCGGGCTGCGCCGCCCGGATGGATGCACCGTGAAGACGCAGGAAGGGATCGCCCTGCGCATCCGGACCGGCCGATACAAGGATATGGCTGGCCTCGGCCAGTGCGCGATCAAGATCGGCGGGCATCACCAGGGGCTCCACCCCTTCGGACCGCATCGCATCGGCCTTTGCGGCGTTGCGTGTGGTGCCGATCACACGCCAGCCTTCGGGAACAAGGCGGCGGGCAAGGGCCTGGGCGGAATAGCCGTGGCCAAGGGAAAGCAGCGTGTTCATGTCCTCCTGATATCGGTCTGGCACATGCGGCTTCAACCCCGGTTGATTTTCATCTCGGCAGATGCTCACGTGGTCTCATGTCGGACAAAACCCTTGATTCAGCTTATTCCATCGCCGGCCCTGAAGATTGTCTCCGTATCTACGGTGAATGGGCCCATACCTATGATGATGACTTCGCCGCCGGCATGGATTACCGGCTTCCCGCCCTTGTCGGCGCGGCTTTTCTTGCCGCGGGGGGCGAAGGCCCCGTGCTGGACGTAGGCGCCGGAACCGGACTTCTGGCGGTGGCCCTGACGAGCATGGGCTTCCGGGACGAGATCGACGGGCTGGACCTGTCGCCCGCCATGCTGGCGCGGGCGGGGGAAAAGGGACTGTACCGCAGCCTGCTGCAGGCCGACATCACCCGCCCCCTGCCGCGCAACGGCGCCTATCAGGGCGTGGTCAGTTCCGGCACCTTCACCCATGGCCACGTCGGGCCAGAGGCCCTGCCACATCTGTTCGCCACCGCCCTGCCAGAGGCGGTCTTTGCCCTGTCGGTCAATGCCGCGGTCTGGGTCAGCCTGGGCTTCGACCGGGCGATGAAGGGACTTCCCGGCCTCACGCTGTCCGAGGTGCCGGTCTATGGCGAGGCCGCCGCCCGCCAGGGCGCGGCCCATGCCGGCGACCGCGCAGTGATCGCGGTGTTCCGGCGGCCCTGACGGGACCGCGTTACCAAGGCTTCACTTGATAAGGCCCCAGCCATCCGCTTTAGATGGCCAACCCTATCCGGTGCCACCATGCAAGACACGACCCCTCTTCCCCTCCTCACCCCCGAAGCCCCCCCGGCGGAAGCCTTCACCGACGCCGCCCGTGCCGTGGACCGGCTGGAGGCGCTTTATGCCCAGGCGACAGAATTCCTGACCCGCGCCTTTTCCGAAAGCGTGACCAAAGGCCATCCCGGCGCCCGCATCCGCGCCTTCTACCCGGAAATCCGCCTGACGGTCCGCACCTTCGACAAGACCGACTCGCGCCTGTCCTTCGGCCATGTCTCGGCACCCGGCACCTATGCCACCACGGTCACGCGGCCCGACCTGTTCCGCAACTACCTGATCCAGCAGCTGTCGCTTCTGATCCAGAACCACGGCGAGCCGGTGGTGATCGGCGCTTCGGAAACCCCGATCCCGGTGCATTTCGCCGTGGCCGGGCGCCCCGACGTGACCATCCCGCACGAAGGCGTGCTGGACTTCTCGATCCGCGACATCTTCGACGTGCCCGACCTCTCCACCACCAACGACGACATCGTCAACGGCACGCGCATCCGCAACCCCGACGGCTCGCGCCCGCTGGCCCCCTTTACCGCGCAGCGGGTCGATTACTCGCTGGCCCGGCTCAGCCACTATACGGCAACCGATCCCGACCATTTCCAGAACTACGTCCTGTTCACCAACTACCAGTTCTACGTCGAGGAGTTCGAGACCATCGCCCGCGCCATGCTGGCCGATCCGGACTCGGGCTACACGGCCTTTGTCGCGCCGGGCAACTCGGTCATCACCGCGGCCGACCAGGTGCTGGCGCCCAGCTCCAAGACGCCGCAGATGCCCACCTACCACCTGAAACGGGCGGACGGGAACGGCATCACCCTGGTCAACATCGGTGTCGGCCCGTCCAACGCCAAGACGGCCACCGACCACATCGCCGTGCTGCGGCCCCATGCCTGGCTGATGGTCGGCCACTGCGCGGGCCTGCGCAATTCGCAAAGCCTGGGCGATTTCTGCCTGGCCCACGCCTATCTGCGCGAAGATCACGTCCTGGACGACGACCTGCCGATCTGGGTGCCGATCCCGGCACTGGCCGAAATCCAGATCGCGCTGGAAGACGCGGTGGAGGCCGTGACCCAGCTGGAGGGCTATGAGCTCAAGCGCATCATGCGCACCGGCACCGTGGCCACCATCGACAACCGCAACTGGGAACTGCGCGACCAGTCCGGCCCCGTCCGCCGCCTGTCGCAGTCGCGGGCCATCGCGCTGGACATGGAAAGCGCAACCATCGCCGCCAACGGCTTCCGCTTCCGCGTGCCCTATGGCACGTTGCTTTGCGTCAGCGACAAGCCCCTGCATGGCGAGCTGAAGCTGCCCGGCATGGCCTCCGAATTCTACCGCACCCAGGTGTCGCGCCACCTGCAGATCGGCGTGCGCGCCATGGAACTGTTGCGCCAGCAGCCGCTGGAACGCATCCACAGCCGCAAACTCCGCAGCTTCGAGGAAACAGCCTTCCTGTGATGTGGCGGCACTTGGCCCAAAGCACCGGCTATTTGGGATAACGGGGCTTGATCCCCGGCAGAAAACCGGGTCTAGCCATAGGAATCGCTCCCCAGCCAAGGCACAAGCCGCCCGAGGGGGCATCAGAAACCGAACCGGGGACAAGAACATGAACAAGCCCATGACCAAGACCCAGCTGGTGGCCGCGCTTGCCGACGCCATGGGATCCGACAAGAAGACCGCCGGCGCCGCTCTGGACGCCCTGGCTGTCGTGGTGGCCCGCGAAGTCGCGGCTGGCGGCTCTGTCGCCGTGCCGGGCCTCGGCAAGGTTGCCTGCAAGGCCCGTCCGGAACGCCAGGTCCGCAACCCCGCCACTGGCGAGATGCTGACCAAGCCCGCCGACAAGCAGGTGAAGTTTGCCATCGCCAAGGCGCTGAAGGATGTCGTGAACGCCTGATCTCAGGCCGGAACCACCCTGTCGGGCCGCCTTCGGGCGGCCCTTCGCTTGGGAAGGCCCGCGATGGACCTGCGCGCGATCCTCATGGGTGTGGCCTTCGCGGCCATGTGGTCCTCGGCCTTTGCCACGGCGCGCATCATCGTGGCCGGCGCGCCTCCGCTGCACGCCTTGGCGCTGCGCTTCCTGATCTCGGGCCTTCTGGCCATCGCGGTTGCCCGCGCACTTGGCCAGACATGGCGGATGGACCGTGCGCAGGCCCGCGCCGTGATCCTGTTCGGGCTCTGCCAGAACGCGCTGTACCTGGGTCTGAACTTCATCGCCCTGCAATCAACGCCCGCCGCGCTGGCCTCCATCATCGCCTCGACCATGCCGCTTCTGGTGGCTTTCCTCGGCTGGGCCTTTGGCGGCCAGCGCCTGCCGCCACTGGGGGTGCTTGGCCTCGCGCTTGGCCTCTGCGGCGTTTCGCTCATCATGGGCACCCGGCTGACGGCGGGGGCCGATCCCCAGGGCATCCTTCTGTGCATCGGCGGTGCGCTGGCTTTGGCCGTCGCCACGCTGACGCTGCGCGGCGCCTCGGCCTCGGGCAACCTGCTGATGGTCGTCGGCCTGCAAATGCTGGTGGGCGCCGCCGCGCTGCTTCCCGTGGCGATTGGACTTGAAAGCTGGCGCCTTGCGCCCTCGCTGCAGTTGGCGGCGGCCTTCGCCTGGCAAATCCTCGTGCCCGGACTGGCGGCCACGATGATCTGGTTCGCGCTGGTGCGCCGCCTTGGCACCGTGCGCGCCGCCAGCTTCCACTTCCTGAACCCGGCCTTCGGCGTGCTGTTCGCCGCGCTGCTGTTGGGCGAATCCATCGGCCCCTGGGATGTTGCGGGCGTGCTGGTGGTGACGCTTGGCATCGTCGCCGTCCAGCGCGCCCGCGCTGCCTGACCGGGTTCAGGCCGCCAGCCGCGCCATTGCCGCCGCGTCTCGCTCACGCGCGCGCACTGCCGCCGGCCGCATCCTGCAGCGTTCCACCCAGTCGCGGATCGCCGGGCTTTCCGGCGTCAGGTGCGGAGCCCAGACATAAGGAGAATGCACCATCAGGTCGCAGGTGGTGAAGCGGTCGCCCATGAGCCAAGGCCCCTCGGCCAGCGCGGCCTCCAGCCGCGCCTCGACCTCGGGCATCCCGCGCAGGCTGGCATGAAGCGCCGGATGCGACAGGTCGCACAGATGGGCGATCACCACCGGCTCCACCACACCGGAATACCAGAACATCCACGACAGGAACCGCCCGCGCATCGGGTCGCCCTGCGCCACGCCCAGGCCGGATTGCGGGAAAAGCCCGGTCAGATACAGCGCAATGGCCGAGGTTTCCCAGATGCCCACGCCGTCATGCTCCAGGTAGGGCACTTTGCCCTCGGGATGCGGGTTGCCAGGGTCGCGCCTGCCCGTGCCTTTCATCACGCGGGGAATCTCCACCTCGACCAGCACGATCTCGGGCGGGTTCCCCAGCTCTTCCAGCAGCGAAAGAATGCGGGAGGAACGGGATTGGGGCGAATGGTAGAAGGTGATCATCGGTCTGTCCTTTCCGGTTTCGACTGAGCCTTCTATGCTCGACCCCTCCTGTCAGATTCCGTCAGCATCCAGATGGCCCGCTCCGACCGCCTGTTCCGACTGCTCACCGCGTTGCGCCGCTTGCCCCAGCCGGTGACGGCCGCCCGTCTGGCCGAGGAAACCGGCGTCTCGCCCCGCACGCTGTACCGCGACATCGCCGCCCTGCGTGCCGGCGGCGCGCTGATCGACGGCGAGGCCGGGCTTGGCTACACGCTCACCGAAGACCCGGCCCTGCCCCCGCAGATGTTCACCCGGCTCGAGGTCGAGGCGCTGACGCTGGGCCTGGCCGAGGTGCGCTTTGCGGGCGACCCGGCCCTCGCCAGCGCGGCCGAAGCGGCGCTGGCCAAGATCGTGGCCACCCTGCCCGAACGGGTCCAGCGCCAGGCGATGCACGCCGTCTCGCTCACCTACCGCTCCCAACCCCGGCCCCCGGCCCCCGCCTGGCTCGCCACCCTGCGCGAAGCCTGCTGGGAGGAGCGCGCCGTCGATCTTGCCTACCGCGACCGCGACGGGGCCGAAACGCGGCGCCGCGTCTTGCCCCTGTCGGTGGTGTTCCTCGACCGGTCGCTGATGCTGCTGGCCTGGTGCTGCCTGCGCCGGGACTTCCGCCGCTTCCACGTGGCCGAGATGTCCGACGTGGCGCTTTCCGCCGAAAGCTTCCGCCCGCGCCGCGTGGCTCTCTTGCGCGAATTCATCACGCGGATCCGGGCCGACAACAGCTGACAGCGCCCCGTCCGCCCTAGACCGTCGTGCGGAAATGCCGTTCGCGCCCGTAAAGCGACACGAGGATCAGGATGATCAGCCCGAAGGCCGCCTGCACCGCCGAGGGCTGAAAGCCCAGCCCGATCAGCAGGGTGTTGATCTCGGTCAGCACCAGAACCCCGGCCAGCGTGCCCAGAAAGCTGCCCCGCCCACCCACCAGCGCCGCGCCCCCCACCACCACCGCGGCGATGGTCTGGAACAGGTAGGGCTCGCCCACATCGCCATAGGCCGACCCGGTGAACCCCAACAGCAGCACCCCCGCCGTCGCCGCAAAGAAGGCCGAGGCGGCGAAGGTGATGATCCACATCCGCAACGGTCGGATCAGCGCAAAGGGCGCCGCCCCCGGATTGCTGCCCAGGGCGTACAGCTGCCGCCCATAGGGCGTGCGCGCCAGAACCAGCCCCACCGCCAGCGTCAGCACCGCCAGCGCGGGGATCAGGGCCGGCACCGGCAAGGGCCCGACCGACCCGCCGATCGACACGAAGGCCGACACCGCCTTGGGTGCCGAGCCCGAAGGAAAGCCCTTCGTCCAGATCAGCACCAGCCCCTGCACGATCATGCCGATGCCCAGCGTGACGATCAGCGGATGGATGTTCAGCCCGCGCGACAGCGCGCCGTTGACCGCCCCGATCAGGATCGCCAGCCCCGCCACCACCAGGCAGACCAGCCCGAAGTTCCAGCCCTGCCCGTACAACTGCGCCGCCACCACATTGGCAAAGCCGATCACGAAGGGGATCGACAGGTCGATCCCCCCCAGGATGACCACCAGCGTCTGCCCGATGCTCGCCACCGCCAGCAGCGCGGCAATCACCAGCATGGCGCGGATCGCGAAAGGCGCGGAATAGCCGGGGATCAGCGCCGTCCCGATGCCATGCAGCACCAGCGCCACCGCCAGCGCGCCCAGCATCCGCGCCGTTGTCGGGTCAAGGCGTCTCATGCCAGGGCCTCCTTCGCCTGCCGGTCCTGCAAGGCCATCAGCACCACCGCCGCCACCAGGATCGCGCCATAGGCAACCTGCAGCACATAGGTCGAGACGTTGAAGGTCGTCAGCAGGCTTTGCAGCAGGAAGATGTCGATGGCCCCGATGGCCGCCCCCGCCAGCCCGCCGCGCCCGCCGGCCAGGCTCACCCCGCCCAGCGCCACCGCGGCAATGGCGATCAGCGTGTAGCCGGGGCCCACATTGGGGTCGGCCGATCCGATCAGCGCCGTCAGCATCATGCCCGCCGCCCCGGCCAGAAGCCCGGTCAGCACATAGGCGGCAAAGCGCACGGCGGTCACGTTCACGCCTGCGGTAAAGGCCGCGCGGTCGTCGCTGCCCACGGCCATCAGCTGGTCATGGAACGGCAGCCGGGTCAGGCCCCACCACAGCGCGGCAATCACCGCCAGCGGCACAATGGAATAGGCCCCCGCCATTGCCTTCAGCCAGTCGGGTACCGGCCCGACCGGGGCCGGCAGGATGGTCAGCGTCACCCCGGTCAGGATCAGGTAAACCCCCAGCGTCGCGACGATCGGCTGGATGCGCACCACCGTCGCCAGAACCCCGTTCACGGCGCCGATCGCCGCCCCGATCAGCAGGGCCGCCGGCCACAGCAGGAAGGGCGAGCTCACGCCCGCCTGCAGGAACAGCACCTGCACCACCACGGCATTCACCAGCCCCATCACCGGCCCGACCGATATGTCGATGCCGCCCCGCCCCGCCAGAATCACCGGGGTCGAGGCCAGCGCCGCACCGATCAGCGGTGCCGCTAGGCCGATCAGCGTGCCCCAGGCCGCCGGATGGAACCGCGCGGGGTTCATAACGATGTTCGCGACCAGCAGCACAAGCAGGATCGCCGCGGCAAAGCCGTATCTCTGGATAACCTGGCGGATCATGCTGCCCGCCCGAACATCGCGGCGATCACCGTCTCGGTCCGCATCGCCTCGCCGGAAAAGGACGCGGTCATCTCATGGTCGCGGAACACCAGGACACGCTGGCACAGGACGAGAATCTCCTCGATCTCGCTCGACAGGATGACCAGCGCCATGCCCTCGCGGGCCAGATCCCGGAACAGGTCGTACAGCACATGGCGCGTGGCGACATCGACGCCGCGCGTCGGATCGTTCAGCAAAAGAACCCTCGGCTCGCGGGCCAGGGCCCGCGCCAGCAGCACCTTCTGCTGGTTGCCCCCCGAAAGGGTGGTGATCGGGGCATCTGGCCGGGGCGCCACGATGGACAGCCGCTCCTTCCATGCCTCGTATCGCGCACGCCGGGCGGCCGGGCTGATCAGCGGGCCGCGCTTGTCGCGGGCCACGGTGGCGATGGCGAAATTGTCCAGGATCGACAGCGACGGAAAGATGCCCGTGCTGCGCCGGTCGCGCGGCACATAGGCAATGCCTGCCCGCTCGGCCTCGGCAAAGCCGGTGATTGCCCGCTCGCCCCCACCCGACCGCAGGCGCACCTGTCCCGTGGCATTGTTCAGCCCGGCCAGCCGGGTCAGGAACCGGTCCTGCCCGTGCCCGTCCAACCCGGCCAGGCCCACGATTTCGCCCCCCCGGATCGTCTGGACGATGGGCGCGGCGCCGGCCCGCAGCGCAAGCCCGGACACGTCAAGCACCACGTTCTCAGGCATGGGCATGGCTCCGCAATTCTTCAGCCGTCTGGGGGGCCATGACCCGCAGCAGGTCAGCCGGGGTCGCGTTGCCACGCGGGCCGCTTTGTACCACCCGCCCGCTTCGCAGCACGGAAATGTCATCGGACAGCGCCATCACCTCGTCCATGCGATGCGTGATGAACAGGATAAGCCGCCCCTCGGCCGCCTGCCGCTGCATGAAGGCAAAGACGGATTCCCGGTCGGCGAAGTCCAGCGCCGCGGTAATCTCGTCCAGGATCAGGATGCGCGGATCCCGCGCCACCGCACGGGCCAGCACCACCAGTTGTTGCGCCGCCAGGGGCAGGCGGCCAGCCGGCAGATCCAGCGGAATCTCGGTTCGGGCAAACCGGGCCAGAACCTCGGCCGCCCGGTCGCGTCGGCGTGCCCTGGGGATGTTCCGCCGCCACAGGCCGTCCAGACCCAACAGGATGTTGTCGGTCACGCTCCGGTCCGGCGCGATCAGAACTTCCTGAAACGCCGTGGCAAAGCCCTGGGCCTGGAAATCCGCCGGATTGCGCCCGGTGATCGCGCGCCCGTCCAGCCGGACCGTGCCACTGTCGGGCTGCACGATGCCCGAGAGAATCTTCACCAGCGTGCTCTTGCCCGATCCGTTCTCGCCCAGGATCGTGTGGATGGTCCCCGGGCGGAAGGCGATGGTCGCATCCGACAGGGCAATGGTCTCGCCATAGCGTTTCGAAATCGCTGCGATGTCCAGCACAGGTCGGCTCCGGGTCAGATCGGTGGGCCGCCCCGGACAGGTCCGGGGCGGCAGTCGTCATCACTTCGCGCAGGCGTCCGGCACCTGGCTGTAATCCCAGCCCGGCGTCGGTGCCGGGTTCGAGAAGTAGGCGTCGATCAGCTCTTCCGGCACCGGATCGGTCGGCGGCACCGGGAAGACCGACACCGCATCCGGCGTCATGCAGTCCTTGTACCACGCCTCCAGATTGGCCCCGTCCACCGCCGGGATGGGCATCAGCAGCGTGTTTAGCGTCGGCTTCTGGCCCGACAGGATGCGTACGCCCACGCGGAACAGCGTCTCGGCCGTCCAGTGCGGCAGCACCGCATGACCGGCAAAGCGATAGTCATCCGGGTTGGCCTTCCAGTAGCCCAGCGCATCGCCAGTGATCGACCCGGTGATCAGCGGCGCGGGCCGGCCAGCCTCCTTGAAGGCCTCCGCTACCACGCGGCTCTCCGAACCGGCGGTCCAGACCGCGTCGATCTGCGCCGGATTGGTGGCCAGCGTCTGCAGCACGACCGTCTTGGTGACATTGGCCGTCCAGTCGCCATTCACCACGCGGGCGATCTTCAGGTTCGGATACTGCGCCATCGCCTTGTCGGCGCCCGCGCGTTCCTGCGCCACGATGGGATGGCCGGCGATGCCTTCCACGATCAGCACATTGCCGCCATCGGGCAGCGCCTTACCGATCATGTCCATCATGTCATAGCCCCAGCGGGCATAGTTGCTGTCCACGTTGACCGCGTTGGTGCTGGTCACCGAACCCGCCGCGGTCACGAAGGGAATCCCCGCCGCCGCCGCCGCATCCACCGCCTCGTCCAGCCCCGTCGCCGAACCGGGGATCGAGGTGATGATCGAACAGCCCTTGTCGATGAAGGCGCGGATCTGGTTGATCTGCTGGCCCACATCGCCGTTGCTGTCCGACACCTCGAAGCTCGACACCGAGCCGTCGGCGATCAGCCCGTCCACCAGCCGCTTCAGCTCCTGGGTCACGGTCACGCGCCAGGGATTGCCCTGGTAGGATTCCGAATGGCACCACTTCCACGGCTTCGCCGGCGGGGTATAGTTCGCCAGCGGCCCCGGCAGGATCGTCTGCGGCGCACCGTCGTACTGCGCCTTCAGCGGCTCGGGCAGCGCGGCGATCACCGCTTCCACCGCCTCGTCCGCCTGGACCGATGTGGCAAGGCACAAGGCCGTGGCAGCCATCAACCCCTGGATAACCGTCTTCATCTCGCTTCCTCCCTTGATCTTCGTCCAACCCGTTTCCGGGGCCGTCAGTCCCCGGGCGAAAAACTCTCCCGGAACAGTCGATTGATCGCGGCCATGACCGGCCCCGCCGCGTCCTTGCGGATCAGCCCTTCGGTGATCCGCTCCGAGGCCGCCGCCTGGAACGCCATGTAGCCGTCATGCCGCGGGCGCACCCAGGCGCCGTCCAACGTCGCCCGCGTGGCGCGGTAGAAATCCCCCGCCGCCAGGTTCACCGCCTCGTCCCCCCAGGCCGCCGCATGGCCCGGCTGCCCGCCCGAGGCGGCATAGATCCCGCGCTGCACATCGGCGCCGGCCACCCAGTAGGCAAAGTCCAGCGCCGCCCCCGGTTCCGCCGAAAAGGCCGACACCGCGATCCCGGTCCCGCCCAGTGCCGAACCCACCGGACCGTCCGGCCCCGCCACCGGCATGTCGGCAAACCCGATCCGCCGCGGCCGGAACCCCGGCACCGCATAGCTCACATAGCCATAGATCAGCGGCGCGCAGGCAATGCGCGCCCCCTCTCCGGCCATCGCCTCGAACACCGCGATGGGGTCCATCCCCGCGCAGGCCGGATCCACCAGCCCCGCGATTTCGCGCATCATCTCCCAGACGCGCTCGCCCGTGTCGCTGTCAATCAGATCGGGCCCCTCCACCCGGCAGGGCCGCCCCAACTGCCCCGCCAGCGTGTACAGCACCATCAGCGAATGCGGTGGCCGCAGGGGCAGCATCACCCGCCCCTCATGCGCCAGCGCCACCACCTCGTCCCAACGCCCCAGCGGCGCGGCCAGCAGATCCGGCCGCCAGGCCTGCACCTGGGTCGCCGCGTCGATGGGAAAGGCCCACTGCCGCCCCTTCCAGGTATAGCTCGGAAAGCTCTGCCCCAGCGACCCCGCGGACAGTTCCGCCAGCGCCGCCGCGCCCTCCGGCACATCCAGCGCCAGCAGGCAACCCTCCTCGGTGATCTGCCCCACATGCGGGTGGTCGATGACGATCAGGTCATAGGCCCGCGCCAGATCCTCCACCGGATAGGATTCGAAATCCTGCAGCGACCGCTTGTCCCAGTCGATGCCCACGCCCGTCCGCTTTTCCCAGGCCGCCGCACAGGCGACCATCGGGTCAAAGCCCCGCGGATGGCTCCATGTCATGCCCTTCAGCCGCGTCACAGCCCGAACTCCGCCCGGATCGCCGCCGAATCCGCGCCCACCAGGGGGGCCGCCTGCCCCACCGCCGCCCGCTTGCCGTTGATCCGCAGCGGCGAGCGCGTCGTGTCGATCGAAACGCCATCCGCCCGCGTCACGGTCTGCAGCATGTCCAGCACGCGGAATCCTTCACTTGCCAGCATCTCTTCCCAGTTCAGCACCCGCGCGCACCAGATGTCGGCCGGCTCCAGAATCGCCAGCCACTCGTCCACCGTGCGCGTCGCCACCACTTCGGCGATCCGGCGCTTGATCTCGTCGCGGTGCCGGAACCAGCTGGCCGGATCGTCGCGATAGGGCGCCAGCGTGCCAATCCCCATCAGGTCGGCCAGCCGAGGAATGGGTGTCATGGCAATCGCCAGATAGCCGTCCCTCGCCGGATACACGCCATAGGGCGCCGACAGATAGGCATGGGCGCTGCGGAAGTCCGAGCGCTTCGGCAACCTCCGCCCGTCGTTCAGATGCGTGGTCAGAACCTCGAACTGGAAGTCGACCAAAGCCTCCAGAAGGCTCGTCTCGACATGCGCGCCCTCGCCCGTGATGCCGCGCCGCACCAGAGCAGCCAGGATACCCTGCGCACAGGCGGCCCCCGCCAGCATGTCGCCCACCGCCAGGCCAAAGGGCACCGGCCCCTGACCCTCGTCCCCGTTCAGCCACATCACGCCGGAACGCGACTGCGCCAGCAAGTCCTGGCCAGGCCGCGAAACCCAGGGGCCTTCCTCGCCGTACCCGCTGATCGAGGCGTAGACGAGCCGCGGATTGATTGCCCGCGCCGCCACATGGTCCAGCCCCAGCCGCTCGATCACGCCGGGCCGAAAGTTCTGGATCAGCACATCCGCCTTTGCGATCAGCCGCTTCAGGGCCTCCAGATCGGCAGGGTTCTTCAGATCGATCGCCAGGCTTTCCTTGCCCCGGTTGATCGCGTGGAAGATCGTCGAATCCCCGCCGATCTCGGTATCGGATAGATACAGCCGGCGGGACAGGTCGCCGCCATCGGGCCGCTCGATCTTGATGACCCGGGCGCCAAGGTCCAGCAGCCGCAACGAACAATAGGGGCCCGAAAGGAACTGGCTCATGTCCAGAACCACAAGCCCGCTCAGCGGCAGCGTGGGATCGGTGTCGCGCAAAGCTCTTCTCCGGCTCCTGCCCCCCATGCCGCGCCGGCGCGTCGCGCCCGGCTTCGGCATGGCCGGAACTTTCGTTGATGAATCATGTTTTCATTTGTGGAAGATTCTCGCAAGCCCGAAATGTGACGCCCGGGCGCCGGCCATCGACGGCCGCGCCCTTCCCGGCATAGGGATTGGAGTTACGACGACAGAGAGCCCGAAAGGTCCTTGCCCGCCTGGATCAGAAGCCGCAGCACCTGGTCGCGATCGGGGGCCTCGTGATTGTCCAGCCGCAACACGAAGGGGCAGGTCAGCGCCGCAAGCACCGAACCGTCCGATGCCAGGATCGGCACCGAAAGGTTCATCACCCCTGCTGTCTGCTGGCTTTCCATCGATTCATAGCCCTGGGCGCGCACTTGCTCCAGCCGCGCATCAAGGTTCGGCGGCGGGGCTTCGTGCGGCATCCATTCGTGTTCCTCGAACATCAGCGCGCGTTCATATTCCGGCGCAAAGGCCAGAAGCACATGGCCCGACCCGGTGTTGACCATGCCCACGCGCGCACCCACGCGGATCGCAAGCCCCCAGTAACCCGGCGCTTCGACCTGTGCGATCACCACAAGATCGCCCCTGTCGTATTTCACCAGATGGCAAGCCTGTTCCGCCGCCGCCGTGAACCGGCGCATCACCGGGGTCGCCAACCCCACCAGCCGCCGGATCGGCGGGCGACGGTGCGCCAGCAGGAACAGTTTCATCGTCAGTTCATAGGTGTCGCCCTGCCGCGCGACATAGCCGCGCCGTGCCAGGCGGTCGAGCATCCGGTAAAGTTCGGTCGGACTGCGGCCAAGGGCGCTCGAAATGTCCTTGAGCGTCATTCCCTCTTCCGTTGCGGCCAGAAGTTCGATCATGTCCAGCCCCTTGTCGAGTGCGGGCGCGCGATAGCGGCCTTCGTCTTCCGGGTCGGACATCTTCACCTCTTGTCTGCGAGGCCGATGCTACGCGTTGACGGGCCTGCGTCAACAGAGTTTACTGGCGATACAGCCTTTCATTCATGGAATGACTCGCGGCGCCAACGATCCGGGGGAGCATCATGGCCGAAGATCTGCTCTTGTTCATCGGAACCCTCAACCGCGAGGCGCCCTATTTCCAGGGTGCGCGCGGCAACGGCCTGAACGTCTATGCCTTCGACGAAGACAAACTGAACGTGGTTCACCTGGCCGAGTTCAGCGGTATCGACAACCCGACCTATCTCTCCGTCTCGCCCGATGGAAGCCGCGTCTATGCGAATTCCGAAATCTTCGGCTGGGCCGAAGGTCTGGTCTCTGCCCTCGCCTTCGACCGCGCGACCGAGAAACTCGTGCCGCTCAACATGCAACCGACCCTTGGCAGCATCCCGGCACACAGCGCCCTCTCTCGGGATGGCAAGCATCTCTTCGTCGTCAATTACACGCTCGGCGATAGTGGCCCCGACCAATCGTTCGTGATTCTCGGCCTGCGTCCCGATGGCAGCCTGACCTCGGTCAAGGCCAGCGCCGCACACCGCGGGCATGGCCCCAATGCCGCCCGCCAGGAACGCGCCCATGCCCACAGCGTGACCGAAGTGGCCGACAACCTCGTGATCGTCGCCGATCTCGGCACCGACCAACTCATTACCTACCAGATCGCCGCGGATGGCAGCCCCCGGCGCATCACGGCCACCCCAACCGCGCCCGGCGCCGGCCCGCGCCATGCGACGCTGCATCCGAACGGGCGCCTTTTCTTCGTGATGAACGAGCTCGATTCCTCGGTCACTGCCCATGCGCTCGATCCGGCAACCGGAACCCTGACGCTGATCGACTCGCAGCCCGCCGTCCCGGCAGAGGCGCGCGAGTCGAACCACTGTTCCGACATCCAGATTTCGCCGGATGGTCGTTTTCTCTATGGCGCCAACCGGGGCCATGACAGCATCGCGATCTTCGCCGTCGATCAGGACAGCGGCCGGCTCACCCCGCTTGGCTACGCGCCCTGCGGCGGAGCGACGCCGCGCAACCTCGCGCTCACGCCCTCGGGGCGGCACCTCCTGTCGGCAAACCAGAACGCCGACCGGGTCAGTATCCTGCGCCGCGAAGCGGAGACCGGGCTTCTGGAAGATACGGGCGTCTTCATTGCCATCGGCACGCCAATGTGCGTGAAATTCGCCGTTCCGCCCGCGTCCTGACCTCGGACAATTCTTAAGTCCAAGTTAAAGCGGTTTCGTAAGATATTGATTTTATTTGGATCGACTCAGCGTCCGAGCTCGGACGCCTCCAGCCGGGCCATGAAGAACCCGTCCATCCCCCCCCGGTCGGCCCAGTAGTCCGGCCTCAGCCTCAGTCCCCCGTCCCCGGTCCACCAGCCCGGCTCGACCCCGGCCAGATCAACCCACCCGACCCGCAGCCCCGGATGGCGGGCCAGCGCCGCCCCCAGCTGCCCCTCCCCCTCCTCCGGCAGGACCGAGCAGGTACAGAACACCAGCCGCCCCCCCGGCCTCAGCCACCCCAGGCACCGGTCGATCAGCCGGGCCTGAAGCGCCACCAGCCCCGCCACCTCCGACCCGTCCTTCACGAAGGGCAGGTCCGGGTGCCGCCGGATCGTCCCGGTGGCCGAACAGGGGGCATCCAGCAGGATCGCATCGAAGGGGCCGTCCGGCGCCCAGTCCAGGGCATCGGCCACCACCACCCGGGCCGTCAGCCCCGTGCGCGCCAGGTTCTCCCCCACCCGCTCCATCCGTGCGGCCGACACATCCAGAGCCGTGACCTCCGCCCCGGCATCGGCCAGCTGCAGGGTCTTGCCCCCCGGCGCCGCGCAGGCGTCCAGCACCCGCTCCCCCGGCCGGGGCGCCAGCAGCCGCACCGCCAGAGCGGCCGCCGCGTCCTGGACCCACCATTGCCCGGCTTCATACCCCGGCAGGGCCGAGAGCTGCCCGGCCTCCCGCAGCCGCAGGCTGCCGGACGGCAGGGCATCGCCCTCGGGCGTGGCGGTCGCGCCGGCCCGCAGGGTCAGGTCCACCGGCGGCTCGCCGGCCTGCACCGCCTCCATCCCCGCCACCGCCTCGCGGCCCCAGGCGTGGACCAGGGGCTGGCGCAGCCAGCGGGGGAGCTTCTGGACCGGCTGACCCGCCAAAGGGTCGCCCTCCGGCAGCCCCCGAAGGACCGCGTTGACCAGCCCGGCGAGGTGGGCGGTCTTGCGGTCGGCGCGGGCCAGGTCCACGGCCTCGTTGACCACCCCGTGGGGGGCGGCGCCGAGGGAGAGCTCGGTCAGGGCCAGCCGCAGGAGGGCCAGCACGGCGGGGGGCGGGGTCTTGCGGAGGCGGGGGGCCAGCACCCGGTCGCAGGGCTCGACCCGGCGGAGGGTGGCGCGGACCAGGCGGCCGGCGCGGGCGCGGTCGGGGGCTGCGAGGGGGGCGAGCAGGGCGGGCTCGGCCTCGGCCAGGGTCTGGCCGCCCTCCATCACCGCCCGGATCAGGGCCAGGGCCGCGCCCCGTGCCGTTGCCTTGCCTGCCATCCTGTCACCTTGTCCCTTGGTCCGGGAGGGGTATAACCCTCCTCAGGCCCGGACGGAAGGAAGCCATGACCGACGAGACCCCCACCCCCCATCCCGATCTTCCCCCGGCGGCCCAGAGGGCGCTGGCCGAGGCTGAGGCCCGGAGGCGGGCGGCGGGGGAGGTGGTCCGGCCGGTGGAGCTGGGGGGGCGCAAGGGGCCGGAGCCGGTTCGTTACGGGGATTGGGAGAAGAAGGGCCTGGCCATCGACTTCTAGGCGTCCGAGCTCGGACGCCGAGTCGAGTCGTTTACAATCAATGAGTTACGAAACCGCTTTAACTTGGACTTAAGACTTGTCCGAGGGATCGTGCGGAGCATGTGCCCCCTTTCGTCGCCGGGTTTGTCGGGGTCACGCGGCCGGTTTCGGGGTGCCGAAGACGCGGTCGTAGAGCGGTTGGGGCAGGAATTGCGCCAGGCGGAAGGCCCAGGCGAAGGGCGCAGGGAAGCTGAGGGCGAAGCGGCGGGTCTGCATATGGGCGAAGATCGCCTCGGCCGCGGCTTCGGGTTCCATGATCTGCGGCATGGAAAACTGGTTCAGGTCAGTCAGGCGGGTGCGCACGAAGCCGGGATTCACCAGCTGCACCTTGACCCCGCTGCCGCGCAGATCGACGTGCAGCGTTTCGGCCAGCGACATGCAGCCGGCCTTGGATGCGCCATAGCCCACCGCGCCGGGCAGGCCGCGAAAGCCGGCCAGCGAGCCGGTGATCACGATATGTCCGGCATTGCGCGCCACCATGCCGGGCAGCACTGAACCCACGGTGCGGGCACAGCCGGTGAGGTTCACGTTGCACATCGCCTCGACCTTTGCCGCGTCCCAGTCCTGGGCGCGCATCGGCCAATAGACGCCGGCAAGGAAAACCATGCCGTCCACCTGGCCAACCTCGGCTGCGGCGCGTTCCACATCGGCGCGGTCGGCGACGTCGCAGACCACGGCGCGGGCCGGGCGTGGCAGCCCTGCCGCCGCAGCGGCAAGCCGGTCAGGATCGCGGGCGGACAGCACAAGATCGCATCCGGCGCGGCTCATCCTTTGTGCCAGCGCAAGGCCAAGGCCATCGGACGCACCGACCAGCCACCAGCGCCGGCCGGTCCAATCCGTCATGCCGGCACCCGGCGCATGGTGGCGACCAGCTCGGCCACCTTGATGCCGAACTTGGTGAACTGGCTGCGGTTCATGATCGTGCCGTTGTCCATGAGATACATCCAGTCGGTCACGTCCAGGACATGTCCGCCGGCTTCGGGCGTGAGCCGGATGCGATAGCGCATCTGCACGGCAGAGCCTTCGGCGCGGCCGGTGCCGGGGGCCACCAGATCGTCGGCCTCGGCCTGGATGCCGCCGTCATTGCCCAGGCGCAGACGCCATTCGCGGTTCTGCGTGGTGCCGGAATCGTAGCGGAAGGTTTCCATCAGGCGGCCGGAATTGCCCTGCCATTCGCCGTGCATGTCGGCCACGAAGCGCGAGACCACGCGCCCTGTGGGGCCGTAGATCACCCCTTCGCAGAGGATTGGCCCCGACAGGTGGGTGCGCGGATCGAAGCGCGGGCCGTTCGCATAGTCGGACGGCTTCTGAGCCCGAAATCCGGTGAAGCGCCGGGCAAGGGAGATGAGCGCGAGGCTGCCGAGCATACCGGCAAGGAGAAGGAAGGTATCGGTCATGGCTGGTTCAACCGCGTTCTGGCCAGAAGGGCGATGGCAAGGGCTTTGAGCGCCAGCGGAAGGCCGGCGTAAAGCAGGGTGAGGAGGCTGAGGGCGGCGGGCGGGTTGGCGCCCGTGGGGGTGAAGCCCGCGAGTTGCAGGGCCGGCAGCAGGGTGACAGCGGCGAGCGCCAGCGACAGCTTGGACACGAAGGCCCAAAGGCCAAAGGCGGCGGCCTCTCCCGGCCCGAGGGCCGCGAGCCGGCGGGCGAAGATGGCGGGCAGGAGCGTGGTATCGGCGCCGAGTGCCGCGCCAGAGGCGGCGGAGATTACCGCGAAGGCCAGCACGTCGCCCGGCCCGAGCGTGAGCGCGAAGGCGAAGGAGATGATCGCCAGCACCATGCCGGCCATGAGCGTTGCCTTTTGCCCGAAGCGTGAGGCCAGGCGGAACCACAGCGGTACCGAGACGGCGGCGGCCAGGAAAAAGGCCAGCAAGAGCGGGCCGGCGGCATCCGGCGCCTGGAGCCGTTCGCCTACGAAGAACAGGAACAGCGTCGAGGTCACGGCCACCGGGGCGGCGTTCAGCAGCGCCAGGATCAGAAGCCGCCGCGCCAGGGGGTCGGCCAGCACCGGGCGGAAGAGCGCGAGGCCGGGCAGTGCGACCGCCGGGCCGGCCTGCCATTCGTGCCGCATGGCGAGGCCCGCGGCCAGCGTGGCGAGAACAAAGATCAGCGCGAAGACGGCAAAGGGTTCGGCGCTGATGGCGCCAAGGGCCAGGGGCGCGGTTGCGGCGAGGCAGACGCCCACCAGCGCCCCGCCTTCGCGCCAGGTGGCGAGGCGCAGGTGGCCCGAGGCCCCGAGCCCGACCGCGCGGGTGACGCCCTGGGCATAGAAGGCGATCGACAGGAAGGACCAGGCGGTGCAGAGCACCGTCATCATCAGGGCGAACCACAGAAGCGGCGCAACCGGTGGCGTCACGGCAAACAGCCCCGCCATGCCGCCCGCCATGAGTGCCATTGCACCCCCGACCAGCGCGCCGCGGTGGCGGCGCTGCGCCTCGGCCAGCCAGCCAAGGGCGGGGTCCTGTACCACGTCGATGAAGCGGATGGCCCCGAGCACCGCACCCAGGGCGCCCAGGCCGATATGGTATGTTTCGGCATAGAAGGCGGGCGCGTGGATGTAGAGCGGCAGCCCCGCCGCCGCCAGCGTTGCGGCAAAGAGCGACCAGGGCCAAAGACCCCGGGCCGGCGCGGCGCTGGCGAGGGCGGCTGTCACCGGCTGACCTCTTCGGTGGGGGGAACAGGCCGGGCGCGGAAGGGCACGCCCTTCCACCACAGCTTCAGCGCCTGCCAGTGGATCAGCGCCAGCACGCGCCGCGACCCAAGCGGGCGGCGCAGCGAAGCGGCGAGGATGCCCAACGTGGTGAGCGGGCGGCGCGGACCGATCAGGTTGGTGGATAGCCCGCCGTGGGGCAGCGTCAGGTCGATCCAGATGCCGATGCGGTCGGGGCGGATGTCGAAGCGGAAGCGGTAGCTGCCCTCGATGGGCTGGAAGGGCGAGACGTGGAAGATCTTCGTCGCCGTCAGCCGGTCTTCGGGGGTGATCGGGCCGTGATCTTCGCGCGCGCACAGGTAGGAATGGCGGTCGCCGTAGGTGTTGGTCACCTCGGCGATGACGGCGGTGAGGCGGTCTTCGGCGTCGAAGGCCAGCCAGAAGCTGACCGGGTTGAAGACATGACCCAGGATGCGCGGCTGTGCCAGGAGCAGAAGCTTGGCTGGGGCGGGCAGGTGATGGGCGGCCAGCACCTCGCGCGCCCAGGGGGCGCCGCGGCCCTGGCCGGGCGGTCCGCCGTGATCGCGCGCGTGGAGCGCCATCAGGTTGGTGCGGTTCAGCGAGAAGAGGGCCGGGCCGCGCGCGGTTTCGGGGTCGAGCAGGACATAGTCGACCGAGTAGCGGAAGGCGTTTTGCACCGCGCCCTTGCGCCCGTGGAAGGTTTCGCCCGCGATATGGTCGATGCCGGTCATGCGGCGAGCGCCCCGTCGCGGCGGGCGGTCAGCGCGGTGGCGACATCGACGGCGCTGGCGAAGCCGTCCTCGTGGAAGCCATTCTTCATCCAGGCGCCGGTGAACCAGGTGCGGTTCTGCCCGTTGATGCGGGCGAGGTCCGTCTGGGCGGCGAGGGCAGCCCGGTCGAAGACCGGGTGGCGGAAGGTGGTGACGTCGTGGATCAGGTCCTCGCGGATCGGCTGGGTGCCGTTCAGCGTGACGAAGAGGGGATCGTCCTGCGGGATCGGCTGGAGCCGGTTCATCCAGTAGGTCAGGTCGATGCGGTCGGCGCGGGGGCCCTTGGGTTCGACATAATTCCAGCTGGACCAGACCTTGCGGCGGTGGGGCATGACCGAGGCATCGGCGTGCAGCACTGCCTGGTTGGGCTGGTAGCGGATGGCCGACAGGAGGCGCTGTTCGTCGGGCGTGGGGTCGGAGATGAGGCGCAAGGTGTCGTCGGAATGGGTGGCGAAGACCACCTCGTCGAAGAACTCCCACGTGCCGCCATGCGGGCGGACGAGGACGCCCCCCGGCTCGCGCCGGACACCGGCGACGGGGGCGCCGGGGCGCAGGTCGACGCCCTGGCGGGCGAGGCTGGATTGCAGGCGGCTGACGTATTCGGTGGAGCCGCCGCGGACGGTGTACCACTGGTGCTGGCCGTTGATGCCGAGGAGCCCGTGGTTGCGGAAGAAACGGACGAGCGCCTGGGCGGGGAAGTCCATCATGCCGTCGCAAGGCGTGGACCAGATCGCGCCGGAGAAGGGGGCGAGGTAGTGGTCGCGGAACCAGTCGCCGGTGCCGAGGCGGGCGAGGAGGTCGCCCAGGCTGAGCGAGGGGTCCTGGGCCAGCGCCTCGGCCCTGGCGTTGAAGCGCAGGATGTCGCGCAGCATCGCGAGGAAGGCGGGGCGGGCCAGGTTGCGGCGTTGCGCGAAGAGGGTGTCGAGCGAGGACAGGGCATATTCCAGCGCGCCGCCCTGGATCGAGGCGCCGAAGCTCATGTCCGAGGGTGCGGTGGGCACGTCCAGCTCGGCGAAGAGGGCGGTGAGGCGGGGGTAGTTGACGTGATTGAAGACGATGAAGCCCGTGTCGACCGGCTGGTCGCCGCGCTTGCCCGCGATGATCGTGCGGGCATGGCCACCCAGGCGCGGCTCTGCCTCATAGAGGACGATCGAAGCGGAGGGAGCGAGGAGGTGCGCCGCAGCGAGGCCCGAGATGCCGCCGCCGATGATGGCGATGCGGCGCGGGGGGACGGAGAGGGGGTCGAAGGGCATGGCGGCTCCAGTGGTTGCCTGACTGCTACGCGGGGGGGAGGACGGCGGATCAGCCGCGGGGGGAAAAACTGTGACACAGCCGGGTGATCCGTTCGGCAATGCCCTGCGTAACCATGACACCATGCCGGAAACCGCCTTGCCTCTGACTGTTGGACAGACCATGCAGCACCCCTATTCTGGGGCGGGCGGAAGAGCCATGTCGGGTGGGATGTTGGCAGGAACGGAAGACAGCGATCCCTGGGCCGGGCTGGTCCTGCGTGTACGGGATGCACGCGACCGTGCGGCATTCGCCGCGTTGTTCGGGCATTTCGCCCCGAGGGTGAAAGCCTTCCTGATGAAGTCCGGCGCGGATGCCGCGCTGGCGGAAGAATGTGCGCAGGATGTCATGGTCACGCTGTGGCAGAAGGCGCATCTGTACGACCCAGCGCGCGCTTCGGTTGCGACATGGGTGTTCACGATTGCCCGGAACCGGCGGATCGACGCGCTGCGCCGGTCCCGGCGGCCCGAGCCGGAAGAATTGCCCTGGGGCCCGGAGCCCGAACCGGACCAGAGCGAAGCCTATGAGGCGCAGGAGGACTCGCGGCGGCTTGCCGCGGCGCTTGCGCAATTGCCCGAGAACCAGCGCGACCTGATCCAGCGGGCCTATTTCGGCGATCTCAGCCAGACCGAGATTGCCGCCGCCACCGGCCTGCCGCTTGGCACGATCAAGTCGCGAATACGCCTCGCGCTGGACCGCCTGCGCCGGCAGATGAGTTGAGAGATGAGCATGACGATCCGCCACCACCTGTCTGATACCCTTCTGATGGCCTATGCGGCCGGCAGCCTGCCCGAAGCCTTTTCGCTTCTGGTGGCCACCCACATTTCGCTGTGCGACGAATGTCGCGCCGCCGCCCAGGCCTACGAGGCGGTTGGCGGTGCCGTGATGGAGACGGGCGACGAAGCCCAACTGTCGCGCGGCAGTCTTGATGCGGTCCTCGCCCGGCTGGACGATACGCCCGCCGAACTGCGCCCTGCGCCGCGACGCGCCGGCATCTTCCCCGCCCCGCTTGCCGAATATGTCGGCGGCGGAGCCGACCGTGTGAAGTGGCGCAGCGTCGGCATGGGCGTGCGCCAAGCGATCCTCGTGTCCGACCGCTCTGCCTCGGTTCGGCTCTTGCACATTCCTGCCGGCCAGGCGGTACCCGATCACGGCCACGGCGGCACCGAGCTGACGCTTGTGCTGCAAGGCGCGTTCCGCGACGAGACCGGGCTGTATGGGCCGGGCGATGTGGAAATGGCCGACGAGGCGCTGGAACACACGCCGATTGCCGAGCCGGGGCCCGATTGCATTTGCCTGGCCGCGACCGATGCGCGCCTGCGGTTCAAGGGCCTGGTGCCCCGGCTGGCGCAACCGTTCCTGCGCATCTGACGCAGCAGAGGGGATGGGCAGGATTGCCCATCCTACGTTGCGGGCCCGGACAGACGCACGATCAGCGCCGAACCCGCGACATGCAGCGGCGCCGTGGTCAGGATGAGCTCTTGCTCTCCGATGGCTTGCCCATTGATCCGCGTGGGGTTCAGCGCAAAGGCCGCCAGAAGCCCGCCGCCTTCGATCCGCGCCTCGCCGACCACGACGGCTACATCGGGGCGGGGCAGGGGGCGGGCCGTCATCACGTTGAAGTCCTGTGATGGCGCGGCAACCCCGACCGCCGAGATTTCAACGTCGCCGGGAAAGGCGACCGGCGCCATAGGCCGCGCCTTGAGCGCCAGCGCCGAGCCTTCCAGCCGGAAGCCGGGACCGGAGATCACCGTCAGGTTCCGCTCGATACCCGGAAAAAGCGAGAAGGGGCCATCTTCTGCCACGGTGGCCATGGACAGCCGCCAGATCAGCCCGTCCGGCCCATCGGCGCGGGCCAGTTCCACCGTGACGCCCCGGCCATTCGCCCAGGGCTGATGCCGGT
Organism: Neotabrizicola shimadae; assembly: GCF_019623905.1. Lineage (NCBI taxonomy): Bacteria > Pseudomonadati > Pseudomonadota > Alphaproteobacteria > Rhodobacterales > Paracoccaceae > Neotabrizicola > Neotabrizicola shimadae. Next base: position 3,611,219 of record NZ_CP069370.1, read on the forward strand.
AGTCGGCAGGGGTGAGGTGGCGGAACATCGGGCGATCCCTGTTGCAACGACCGGCAGGCAGCCGGGAAGGTTGGACAGGACATCGCCGTTCCAGAACCGCAGGATGCGCAAGTTTCGCTCGGAAAGCCATAGACTTCGCCCCTGCATCCCGACTTTCCTTCATTGGAAGGGTGGCGCAGGTCCGGGCGGCGGGACGGGAATGGCGGGCTTGGTCTAGCGTCGGCCGAACAGGCGTTCGATATCGGCGAGTTTCAGTTCCACGAAGGTGGGCCGCCCGTGGTTGCACTGGCCCGACAGCGGCGTGGCCTCCATTTCGCGCAGGAGCGCGTTCATCTCGTCGGCGCGCATCTGGCGGCCATGACGGATGGAGCCGTGGCAGGCCATGCGGCTGAGGATGGCGTCGATGCGGGTTTTCAACGTGAGCGGCTCGCCCTCGGTTTCGTCGAGGATGTCCTTCAGCAGGGCTGCGGCGGCGCATTGACCAAGAATGGCCGGGGTGGCGCGGACGCAGATGGCGGCGCCGCCAAAGGGCTCGATCTCCAGCCCGAAGCGGGCGAGTTCGGGGGCAAGTTCGGCAAGGCGCGCGGTGTCGGTGGGGGAGAGTTCCACGATTTCGGGGATGAGAAGCGCCTGGGCTGCGATGCCGTGACCTTCCATCTGGGTCTTGAGCCGTTCGTAGACCAGGCGTTCATGGGCGGCGTGCTGATCGACGATCACCAGCCCGTCTGCGGTTTGCGCGATGACGTAAAGGCCGTGGAGCTGTGCCTTGGCGGCGCCAAGCGGCAGGGTTTCGGAGTGGGGCGCCGGATCGGGTTCGATGCGGGCCTGTGGTGCCTCGGCAAAGCCGGGGGCCGGTGCCTGGAAGGCGAGCGACCGGGCGAAGGTGGCCTGCGAGGGGCGGTCCATCTGGTAGATGCGCGGTTCGGGGCGGAAAGCGGCAAGCGTGGCGTCGGCGATGGTGGTGGCGCCACGCGGGGTCTGGGCATGCAGCGCGTGCTTGACGGCCGACACGATGAGGCCGCGCGCAAGATCGGGCTCGCGGAAGCGGACCTCGGACTTAGCGGGATGGACGTTGACGTCCACGCGATGGGGATCGAGCGAGAGGTTCAGCACAGCAGCAGGGTGGCGGTCGCGCGGCAGCGTGTCGAAATAGGCGGCGCGCAGGGCGCCGAACAGCATCCGGTCCAGAACGGGACGGCCGTTCACGAAGAGGAACTGCTGGGTGGAGGAGCCGCGGGAATAGGTGGGCAGCGAGGTGTAGCCGGTGAGGGTCAGGCCGTCGCGCGTGGCGTCGATCTTCAGCGCGTTCTGGATGAAGTCGGTGCCGATCAGCGTGGCGAGGCGGCCGTGGAGCGCATCGAAGAAATCGCCGGGTTCCGGGTCGGCGCGCAGGATGAGCTTGCCCTCGGCGCCCTCGGTCACGTCGCGGAGCGTGAAGCCGACATGGGGTTCGGCCATGGCGAGGCGGCGGATCGTGTCGGCTATGGCCTGGGATTCGGCGCGGTCGGAACGCAGGAACTTCAGCCGCGCGGGGGTGGCGAAGAAGAGGTCGCGCAGTTCGACCACGGTGCCCTTGGTCAGCGCGGCGGGGCGGACAGGGGATTGGCGCCCGCCGGCGACGGCGATCTGCGCGGCGTCGAAGCCTTCGGCGCGGGAGGTGATGGTGAGGCGGCCGACGGCGGCGAGGGAGGGTAGCGCCTCGCCCCGGAAGCCGAAGGAATGGATGGCAAGAAGGTCGGTGCCGTCGATCTTTGACGTGGCGTGGCGCGAAAGGGCGAGGGGCAGGTCAGCCGCCGTCATGCCGCAGCCGTCGTCGGTGACGCGGATCAGGGTCTTGCCGCCTGCCGCGAAGTCCACCGCGATGCGGGTGGCGCCGGCGTCCAGCGCGTTTTCCACCAGTTCCTTGACGGCGGAGGCCGGGCGTTCCACCACCTCGCCGGCCGCGATGCGGTTGATCGCGGCTTCGTCGAGCTGGCGGATGACGGGGCGCATGTTGGGGGCATCGAGTGTCATGCCCCCATATGTAGCAGGGTCCAGAGGCTGACGCTATGGATTCGGCAGGTTCTGGGGCTGGCCGACCACCACGAAGGTCAGAGTGTCGGGGTTCATCAGGCGCTTGGCCACGCGGTTCACGTCGTCCAGCGTGACGGCGTTGATGCGGTCGTTGCGGGTCTTGGGGTAATCGGCGGGCAGGCCAAGCGACTGCATCCCCACAAGGATCGAGGCGATGCGGCCGTTGCCGTCGAAGCGGAGGGGATAGGCGCCGGTCATGTAGGTCTTGGCGGCTTCCAGTTCCTCGGGCGTGACGCCGTTGGCGGCGATTTCGGCCCATTGGTCGCGGATGACCTGGATCGCCTCGGCGGTCTTGGTGTTGTCGCTGGACAGCTGGCCCACGATCAGGTCTGCGTGGTCATAGCCGGCCAGTGCGGTGCCGATGCCGTAGGTGAGGCCGCGCTTTTCGCGGACCTCGTTCATCAGGCGGGCCGAAAAGCGGCTGCCGCCGACGATCTCGTTCAGGACGGAGGCTGCGAAGTAATCGGGGTCTTCGAAGGCGATGCCGGGGGCGCCGAACAGGATGACCGACTGCGGGCCGGGATAGTCCTGCACGGTGATGCCACCCTTCAGGTCGATGGTGGCCGCGCCCGGTTGGGGCAGGCCGGTTTCGGGCAGGCCGGCGAGCAGCATGTCGATCACGGCTGCGAGTTGGTCGGGCGTGATGTCGCCAGCGGCGGCGACGGTCACGCGGTCGCGCGCCATGGCGCCCTTGTGCGCGGCGAGGATGTCGTCGCGGGTCAGCGCGGTGACGCTGTCGGCGGTGCCGCTGCCATCTGTGCCATAGGGGTGGTCACCGAAGGCGGCGGCGTCGAAGGCGCGGTTGGCGATGTCGCCGGGATCCTTTTCGGAGCCGCGGAGGTTGGCCAGCACCTGGCCCTTTACCCGGTCGATGGCATCCTGGTCGAAGCGCGGCGCGGTGATGGCCTGGCGCAGGAGGTCTACGGCGGCGTCACGGTTTTCGGAGAGGAAGCGGGCCGAGACGGTGACCGAGTCGGAATCCGAGTCAAACTCGAAGCTCGCGGCCAGGGTATCGCGCGCCTTGGCGAAGCCCTGGCTGTCGAGATCGCCGGTGCCTTCCTCGATCAGCGCGGTCATCAGGTTCACGGCGCCGCGCTTGCCGGGCAGGTCCAGGCTGGTGCCGCCCTGAAAGCGCAGTTCCAATGCGGTGAAGGGGATCTGGTGATCCTCCACCAGCCATGCGGTGACACCGCCGGGGGTGGTAACGGTCTGGATGTCGGTTTCCGCGCGGACGGGAAGGGCTGCCAGCAGGAACAGCGCGGCGAGGCGGAGGATCTTCATTGCGCGGCCTCTTCGGTTTGGCTCAGCCAGACAGTGACCGAGGTCTTGCGGTCCAGCACCGACTGCGCGGCGGCCATGACCTCTTCGGGCGTGATGGATTGCAGGATGTCGGGCCAGTCCTCGATGTCCTGCAGCGTCAGGCCGACCGCGAGCGATTCGCCATAGGTCTGCGCCATGCCGCGCGAGGAGTCGCGGGCATAGATGTCCGCGGCGCGAATCTGCGTCTTGATGCGGGCAAAGTCCTCGGCGTCGATGCCCTGGGCCAGGAAATCGGCCAGCACCTTGTCGAGCGCTGTTTCGACATCCTGAAGCGATTTGCCGGGCAAGGGCACGGCGTAGAGACCGAAGGTCGTGTCATCCACGGCGGTGCCGTCATAGCCGGCGCCGGTGTAGACGGCGACAGGATCTTCGAACTGCAACTTGCGCGCCAGAAGCGAGGTTGTCGGGTTGCCGCCCAGGTATTCCGCCAGGATCGTCAGCGCCGCGGCGGTGCGCTGGTCGCCGGGATCGCGTTCGGGCGCGAGGTAGCTGCGGGTGAAGGAGGGCTGGCTGACCCGGTCATCGGTCATGTTCAACCGGCGTTCGGCCAGCTGCGGCGGTTCCTGAGGACGAGCCTTTCGGGTGACGTTTTCCGACGGCGCGAGGGGTCCGTAATTCTGTTCAGCCAGCGCCTTGACCTGATCGGGCGTCACATCGCCCGCCACGACGACGATCGCGTTGTTGGGCGCGTAATTGGCCTTGTAGAAATCCAGCGCATCCTGGCGGGACAGCTGTTCCATCTCGGCCCGCCAGCCGATGATCGGCCGGCCATAGGGGTGGTTGAGGTACTGGGCGGCGCGCATCTGTTCGCCCATCAGGGCGCCGGGATCGGAATCGGTGCGCTGGCTGCGTTCTTCCAGAATCACCTGGCGTTCGGTGGCGACATCGTCCTCGGTGAGGTTCAGGCCGCGCATCCGGTCGGCCTCCATCTGCATCATCAGGCCAAGGCGGTCGGCGGCGACGCGCTGGAAATAGGCGGTGTAGTCCCAGCTGGTGAAGGCGTTGTCGTTGCCTCCCTGTGCTTCGACCGTGGCCGAAAACTCGCCGGGCGCGAGGGTGTCAGTGCCCTGGAACATCAGGTGTTCCAGGAAATGCGCGATACCGGAATGTGGCGCCGTCTCGTCTGCGGCGCCGATCTTGTACCAGACCATGTGCACGACGGCGGGCGCGCGGTGATCTTCGATCACCACGACCTGAAGGCCGTTGTCGAGCGTGAAGCTGGTGACGGCATCGTTCGTCTCGGCAAGCGCCGGAGTGGCGAGCAGGAGGGCGGGGGCAAAAAGGGCGGCACGCCCGAAAGCCGGCAGTCGCGGCATGGTCTTCCTTCCCGGTGATGGTGCCGGCAAGCTACGCGATGCCTGCCGTCAGGCAACCCCGGCTGGCGCAGATGTGAGCGCGCGCGATTACTGGACGACGAATTCCGGCGAGGGCGGGGCCGAAGGCGTGGCGGCGTTGGCCTTGCGCCAACGTTGCATCTCGGCCCAGGGGTCCAGCGAGAACTGCGTGTAGGCGCCGTAGTAGGTGTTCAGGCCGAACCAGCGTTCCAGGAGCCTGCCCTGGTTTGCGCTGCGGTAGTCGTAGTCCTCCTGGGCGAGAACCTGGCGGATGTTCGGGCTGACGCCATAGCGCGACGCATAGGTCACAAGACTGCCATCCGAGGCGGGCGGCGTACCGGTGCGCGCCGTCGGATTGCCGCCCAGGGCGATGACCGCATCGGCCATCGGGTTGATATCGGCGCGATTCTGTCCGCCCGGCGTCGGCGCGGGCAGGGCGGCGAGGCTTGGCGGCATTTCCAGTGGCTTGGAGGGAATCGCCGCGAATTCGTCCGGCCCTTCGCCCGCGGGCTTGAGACGCATCAGGTTCGGGTCGCCCGAGGAGCAGGCCGCAAGGAGTGCCAGCGCAACGAGCGCCGCCTTCCACCTTCCGCCTTCCACGATCATGCCTGTCTCCACCGGCCCCGGTCGGCCTTCCTTAGCGCAGGGGCTTTGCCGCGTCACGGGGTCTTTCGGCCCTTCTTTCCGGGTTCGGCGGATTTGCCCGGAAACAGCACGAGGCCAAGCGCGCCGACGAAAATCGCCGCATCGGCCACGTTGAAGGAAAAGGGGTTTTCGATGCCGCAGCACGAGACGTTCAGGAAATCTGCCACTGCCCCGTAGATCACGCGGTCCACAACGTTGCCGATGGCGCCGCCGATCAGCAGGCCGGCAAAGACCTGCGACCGGGGATCGGCGCCTTCGCGCCTTACCCAGAGCCAGACCCAGGCGGAAATGCCAAGCGCGATGGCGATGAGGATCCAGCGGGCATAGTCGGCCTCGGCGGCGAAGAGGCCGAAGTTGATTCCGGTGTTCCAGGCCATGTGGAAGGCCAGCACCGTGGGGATCACCTCGATCGAGCCGATCTCGATCAGGTTCATGCCATGGACCACGGCCCATTTGGTGACCTGGTCCAGCACGAAGGTGGCAAGGGCGACCAGCGTGAGAAGGTGCATGGAGATCAGTGCCGGAAATGCCGCTGGCCGGTGAAGACCATGGCGAGCCCCGCGGCATCGGCCGCTGCGATCACCTCGTCGTCGCGCATCGAGCCGCCGGGCTGGATGATCGCTGTGGCCCCGGCCTCGGCCGCGGCCAGCAGGCCATCGGCGAAGGGGAAGAAGGCGTCGGAAGCGACGACCGAGCCCAGGGTCAGAGGTCCGGGCAGGCCAAGCGCTTCGGCCATGTCCTGCGACTTGCGGGCGGCGATGCGGGTGCTGTCCACGCGGCTCATCTGGCCGGCGCCCACGCCGACGGTGGCGCCGTCCTTCACATAGACGATGGCGTTGGACTTGACGTGCTTGGCGACCGACCAGGCGAACAGGAGGTCGGCGGTTTCGCGGGCGGTGGGGGCACGCTTTGTCACGACCTTGAGGTCGGCTTCGGTGACACTGGCGGCGTCGCGGTCCTGCACCAGGAAGCCGCCGGAGACCTGGCGGAAGGACAGGCCCCTGGCCCGCGGGTCGGGCAGGGCATTGGTGGTCAGAAGCCGGAGGTTCTTCTTGGCGGCGAAGATGGCGCGGGCCTCGTCGCTTGCGCCGGGTGCGATCACGACTTCGGTGAAGATCTTCACGATCTCTTCCGCGGTGGCGGCGTCCAGCGCGCGATTCAGCGCGACGATGCCGCCGAAGGCCGAGGTACGGTCGCAATCATAGGCGCGCAGGTAGGCATCGGTGAGCGAGCCGCCGGTGGCCACGCCGCAGGGGTTGGCGTGCTTGATGATGGCGCAGGCCGGGGTGCCCGGGTCGAATTCGGCCACCAGTTCGAAGGCGGCGTCGGTGTCGTTGATGTTGTTGTAGGACAATTCCTTGCCCTGCCACTGGCGGGCCGTTGCCACGCCCTCTCGCCGGGTGCCATCGGTGTAGAAAGCAGCCGCCTGGTGGGGATTCTCGCCATAGCGCAGCTTCTGGGCGATATGGCCGCCGAAGGCGCGATGGCGCGGGAAGGGGCAGTTGATTTCCTGCGCCAGCCATCCCGACACGGCGGCATCATAGGCGGCAGTGCGGGCATAAGCGTTGAGCGCCAGCTTCTGGCGGAAGGCCATGGTGGTGGCCCCGTTATGGGCGGCCATCTGGTCCAGCAGCGGCTGGTAATCGGCCGGGTCGGTGACGACGGCGACGGACCGGTGGTTCTTGGCCGCGGCGCGGATCATCGCGGGGCCGCCGATGTCGATGTTCTCGATGCAGGTGGCGTGGTCGGCGCCCATCGCGACGGTGGCTTCGAAGGGGTAGAGGTTCACGATCAGGAGGTCGATCGGCTCGATCCCGTGGGCGGCCATGGCCAGAAGGTGTTCGTCGTCGTCGCGCAGCGCGAGGAGGGCGCCGTGGATGGCGGGGTGCAGCGTCTTGACCCGGCCATCCATCATCTCGGGGAAGCCGGTCACGTCGGAGACATCGCGCACCTTGAGCCCCGCGGCGCGCAGCATCCCGGAGGTGCCGCCGGTGGAGATCAGTTCCACCCCCTGGGCGGCAAGCGCGCGGGCGAGGTCCAGTAGCCCGCTCTTGTCGGAAACGGAGATCAGCGCGCGGCCGATGGGGACGAGGTTCGTCATGGGCACCCCTTCGCGTCGGTCAGAGGGGGACGGTCAAGTCGTCCCGGTCCAGGTCTCGAATCGCCAGCGGAGTATCCTGTGCCTTCGCCAAGGTCCAGCCGACTTCGGTATGGAAATCGCGCGCGCGGCCCGAAAGCACGATCTGATGTGTCGCGCGCGGCGCAAGTCTGCCGCGTTCGAGGTAGACCGAGGGTTCCAGCGACAGCGCCGAGCGGCCCTCGGGGCGGAACACCCAGATCTCGCCGCTTTTCAGGGCAAGGGAGACCGCCGTGCCGCCAAGGTCGAGCGAGGCATCGACATCGGGGTGCAGGTGGAAGCGCACGGCATAGGCCGCGCCTTCCAGGTGGGTGCGCGTCATCAGCGCCTCGAACCGTTCGCGCTCTTCGGGTGTGGCGGCCAGCAGCGTGTCGAGGCCGGCGAGGCGGCGGCCATCCGGGGAAAGCGAGAGGTCGCGGCGGTGGGTGAGGCCGTGGGTGACGGACCATCCGCCGTGGCCAAGGTGGATGACGGTGCCGACATCGGCGGGGAAGAGCCGCGCCACGGTGATGGGCGCGAGTTCGGTCAGGACCTCGCGTCCGTCGCCGGGAAAACGCGAGGAGGAGAAGCCGTCGATCGAGAGGGTGGAATGGGAGGCGGTGGCGCGTCCGGCGCGGCGCCATTCCGGGCCGAAGGCCGCGCCCGAGCCGCAAGAGACGATCAGCGGGCGGCGGCCCGAGGTGAGTTCGAAGGCCAGCGTCGAGGCATGGCCACGCGCGCCGGCGGCGCCGGCAGGGGGCGAGGCGGCATCGACGATCACGGTGGTGCGATGTGCGGCCATGCGTGCGAATCCCATAGCGAAACCCGGTGCCACGGTCTTGACCGGCGAGGTGGCAAGCGCGGCGTCGAGCCGCCCTTCCAGCCCGCGCCCGCCACCGTGGAACCGGGCCAGCCCGCCATCGGCATGGCGCAATGCCCGCAGGGTGGGGGCGATGCGGTCGAGCGCGGCGGTCAACGGCTCGGGGATGGGCTGATCCGCTGCGGCCAGCGCCTGATCTGCCCACAGCAGCAGGCTGAAGACTTCGAGCAGTTCCTCGGGGTTGCGGGTCGGGATGCCGCCCTGCGAGTCGATTCCGCTGGTGCAATCCTGCGCCAGCGCCGCAACGGCAGGGCCGACGTGGCGGCCAAGGCCCGTCAGCGCGAGACCCGCGCAGATGGTTCCGACCAGCGCCTCGAACCGGGGCAGGCCGGGAGGTGCGGCGGACCAGTGGCGCGAGAGCCAGACCGTCTGGGTGGTCAGCGAGCGGAAATAGGCGTCGGCCTCGGGCTTGGGGCGGCCCTGAAGGATGAAGAAGGCATGGTTGATCCAGCGGATCAGCCGCCGTCCGGCAAGCCCCGGCGTCCAGCCCGGCCCGTCGCCCCGACCGAACCGCTCGATCCAGCCGAAGGTCCAGTCCTGCGCGCGGTCGCGCGCGGCGGCGCTGCCCACGGCGGCCAGATCGTCAAGCCAGGCGAAGCCCTGTGCCTCTTGCGCGAAATCGGGATGCGGCGCGGCGATGTCCCAAAGGCGGGTATCGGGCGCTTCGACCAAGGAGCCGCCCAGAAGGAAGTTGCCGGCCACCAGCTGCCGGCCGCGGGCGAAATGGCCGATCGTGCGCGGTTCCGGCTGGCTGACGAAGCTTTCCGCGCTGCGCGACAGGCTGGCCCGCCAAACGGCAAAGCGTGTGCCGAACGCCCCGCGTTCGGCCGCCCGAAGTTCGGCTGCTGGTTTTCCGGTTTTGCCTGTCATGCCTGCCTCTGACCCTTGCGGGCCTTTGGGGCGAAAGCATAGCCGCGCCGGGCGGGGCTGTCACCCTGCCCGGCGGTGCGTCTCAGGCCAGGTGGTCGATGCGGTCCATGTATTGGGCAAGGTGGCGGACCTCGCCCAGCCATTTCTCGATCAGGCGCGGATCATGCGGCGCGGCATGGACGCCTGCCGGGATTTCGCGCGACAGCACCGATTCCACCGCGAGCGACACGGGCACCGAGACCAGCCGCCCCATGGCGGTGCCACGGACGTCGCCCCAGGCATCCATCGCCCAGGTTTCGTGGAACACCGGCTTGCCGTCACGTTCGGCCTTGAGGCTGACGAACAGAACCACGCGGTCGGCCTCGCCCTCGGAATAGCTGTTTTCCTTCAGAAGCTCGGCCGCCATGGCGCCCAGGGTGGCGTCCACTTCGGCGGCGCTTGCCCCTTCCAGCTTTTCCACGGCGCGGAACACCGGCTCCCAAGCTGCGGCCCAGCCATTCAGGCGGATGGTGCCACGCACGAAATCGCGCACCTTCCAGTCGGCATCGAAGCGATAATCCGCCATGAAGGGATAGCTGTCGCGGTTGGGATAGACCTCGAAACTTTCGGGTTGCGGCAGCGGCGCGTCATAGGCGGTGACGGCATCCCAGGGGCGGGCGATGCGCAACTCGCTGAAGTTGCGCAAGGACCGCGAGGGCGAGCGCAGCGCCTTCAGCACGCCGGCGGGCGCCCAGGAGAACTTGTAGCGGAAGGCATTGGCGACCTTTGGCACGCCGCCGCAATAGGAGATGAAGGACAGCACGTTGTCGGGGTGATAGGCCTTCGACGCGCGGTAGCGGGCCACGAGGTCATGCGCCATCAGGTGGTCGATGCCTGGGTCGAGCCCGACCTCGTTTTCCGAGACCAGACCCTTCGCGCGGAAGTCTTCGTCCAGCGCGCGCATTTCCGGCGCGATGTAGGATGACGAGACGAAATTCGCGCCCTTCGCGAGACAGGCCTTGGCGATCCCGACATGATGGTCGGCCGGCAGCATGGACACCGCGATGTCGCCCGGTTCCAGTGCGGCGGTCAGCGCATCCAGCGTGTAGAGGCGCACGTCCTGCGTCAGGCCGCCCACTGCCGCGCGGGCGCTGTCGACCGAGCGGTTCCAGACCGTGACCTTGTGGCCGCGTTCAAGCAGGCGGCGCAGGCCGGGGCCTGAGGACAGGCCGGTGCCGCACCAGTGGATCGTCGTCATGAGTGAACTCCCTTCGGTGGCGGCGCCCTTGCAGGGCGTCTGTTCAGAGCGTGGCTGTGTGGCGGTCGAACTCGGCCTTCGCACGGCCCCAGACGCCCGATCCGAGGTCGGTGAGGGTCAGCAGCGAGGGCAGGAGCTGGGTCGCGTAATCCTCGCTCGATTCCACGGGCAGGAGCGAGGGCAGGTTGTCGATGGCGGTCACATCCAGCGGCGGAAGGTCGGCCACGCGCAGCGCCGGTTCCTCCCAGGTGGTCGTGCGGTCATAGACCTTGATCGGCGAGAAATCCGAGGTCGGGTCGCAGGCGATGTCGCCGATCACGGTCAGCTTGCGCGGGTCGGTCCTGGCCGAGGCGGGCACGAAGACCGGGCAGCCAGGACGGGCGAGGATGCAGTTGAGGAAGATCTCGTGTTGCAGCACCTCGGGGAAGGGGCCGCCGCTGGCGGTTTCTGCCATGTCCCACAGCGTGGTGGGCACGCCGAGGGCAGAGCAGAGGTCGGCCGCGCCGGTGCCGACCCGGCCAAGCGCGCCGATGATGAGCGCGCTTGGGTGGGGCAGACCGCGCAGGTCGCCCACCAGATCGGCCAGAAGCGCCGCCTTGCCTGGGTATTTGTGGACCGGGCCGGCGATGCCGCCGGCTTGTTGTGCCGCCCAGCATTTCAGGCTGATCGCGGCGCCGGCATAGCCCGCCCAGTAGCCGAAGGCGGCGACGCGGCGGCCAGAGTCGTCAACCAGGTATTCCAGGTCGTAGAGCGTTCCGCCGCCGGCCTTGAACCGCTTGAGCAGCACTTGCCCCGCGGGCTGGCCCTTGTAGGCATGGCCGAACATGATGTGGCGGTGGGTGAGGGGCGTGCCGTCCTCGGGCAGTTCCTTCAGGCCGAAGATGATGGCGTCGGCAGGTGCATGGGGCCAGAGGTTTTCTTCGACGATGCGGGCGCCGGCATGCAGGTAGCCCTCGATCGGGATGGCGCGGACCGAGGATTCCTCGACCGTGACCTGGATGCCCGCGCGGACCAGTTCGGCCACGCCCTGCGGGGTGAGGCCCACCCGTTCCTCGTTCGGCCGCTGTTCGGCCCGGACCCACAGATGCGTCATCGTCCCCTCCGCTGGTTGCCGGTTCTATAGGCGCTGGCCGGGGCCTTGCCAATGCGTCCGGGTGCCCCCAACTGGAACGGAACGGAGGGCGGGATGAAGAGGCGAAGCGTGGTTATCGGGGCGGGGGCCGCGCTGGCGGCGGCGGGTGGCCTGTGGTGGGCGTTCCGGCGGCGGCCAAGCCTTTCGACCGAGGAATTCGCGGCGTTGTACCGGGAGCCGCTTGCGCCGCCTTCGGGGCCGGTGGCGACCTATCACCTGGGCCACAGCCTGGTGGGCCGGGACATGCCGGCGATGCTGGGGGCCTGGGCCGGTCATGACCACGCCAGCCAACTGGGCTGGGGCACGCCGCTGAAGGGCCACCGTACGGGCGAGATCGCCGGGTTCGACACCGAGAACGACCACGCAGCCTTTCGCCCGGTGGGCGAGGCGCTGGCTTCGGGCGACTACGACGTGGTTGTGCTGACCGAGATGGTGGAGATCCGCGATGCGATCCGCTGGCACGACTCGGCGCATGAGCTGGCGGCCTGGGCGCGCGCGGCGCGGGCAGGCAATCCGGAGGTGCGCGTCTATCTGTACGAGACCTGGCACCCGCTGGACGATCCGGAGGGCTGGCTGGCGCGGCTGGATGCCGATCTTGCGCGGCACTGGGAGGGCGAGATCCTGCGCCCCGCCCTGGCCGAGCGGGGCGTGGGCACGATCCATGTGATTCCGGCCGGACAGGTGATGGCGGCGGCGGTGCGGGCGATGGAGGCGGGCGAGGTGCCGGGGATGACCGACCGCAGCCAGCTGTTCGGCCGGACGCCCGAGGGCGCGCCGGACATGATTCACCTGGGCGACTGGGGCAACTGGCTGGTGGCGATGACCCATCACGCGGTGATCTATCACGGCTTGCCCGAAGATGCGCCGGTGCTGAACGCCGATGGCAGCCCGGCCACGCCGCTGCCTCCGGACGCCGAGGACGCGTTGCGGCAGGTGGTCTGGCGGGTCGTCAGCGGCTATCCTCCGGCGGGACTGGCCCCGGCCAGGGGCTGAACGCGAGGGCTCATGTCGATCCTGCCAGTTGCCGCCACTGTTCTGTTCGTCGGGCACAGCCTGATCGGCCCGCAGCTGCCTGGTCTGGTCGAGGCGGCGCTGCGCGCGGGAGGGCATGTGAACCCGGTCGAGGCGCAGGTCATCAACGGGGCGCCCCTGTCCTGGAACTGGGACCATTCGTCCGAGGCCGAGGGTGTCGATGGCCGCGCGGTTCTGGCGCAGGGCGGTGTCGGTGCGCTGGTGCTGACCGAGGGCCTGCCTCTGGCCTTTCAGGTGGCCTGGAACGACACCGCGGGGCAGATCGCGCAATGGGGACAGGCCGCGCGGGCGGCCTCGCCCGAAGCGCGCATCTATCTGCTGGAGACCTGGCACGACCTGGATTCCGGCACGCCGGTGGACGGCGATCCGAATTCGCGCCTTTCCTGGCGGGAACGGCTGGATGCCGATCTGCCGGCCTGGGAACAGGCCGCGGCGGCGGCCAGCGCGCAACTGGGCGGGGCGCCGGTGCAGCTGATTCCGGCGGGGCAGGCAATGGCGCGCATGGCCGATGCCATCACGCGCGGCGAGGTGCCGGGGCTGTCCTCGCCGCAGGATCTGTTCGAGGACAAGATCCACCCCAATGCCAAGGGGCTTTACTTCGTGGCCATGGTGAACGTGGCGGCGCTGACCGGCGCCTCGCCCGAAGGGTTGCCGGCCAAACTGACGCGGACCTGGGCCTCGCGCGATGCTGTGATCTCGGACGAACTGGCGGCGGCGATGCAGCGCATCGCCTGGGAAGCGGTTTCTGGTTACGAGCCTCCTTCTCCCGAAGCTTTGGCCGTGGTGGAGCAAACCCAGCCGGTTCAGTCTGCCGTGGCCGAGCCGGCCACCGCGCCGCCCCCGCCCCCTGCCGCCAATGCCGCGCTGCCGGATGGACTGACGCCGATCACCAACCCCTCGCTGGCGATGAACCTGGCCGGGGTGAACGACTGGACGGTGGAACAGCCCTTCCTGGACGTGATGAAGACGGCGCGGCCCTGGATCGGCCATCTGCCTGGCCAATGGGGTGGCTGGGGCCATGACGAACTGGCGAAGGGGGGCTATCTGGATGCCGAGGGCTGGCCCAAGGCGATGCCGCCTGAACTTTCCGCCATTGCCACGGTGATGCTGACCGACCTGCCGCCCGACGCGGGCGGCATCGCGGGGCGCTATCTGCTGCGGTACGAAGGCCAGGGCGACCTTTCGGTGGGCGGGCGCGGGCAGGTGGTTCAGGCGATACCGGGCCGGGTGCTGTTCGACTTCACTCCCGGCGAGGGGCCGGTCATCGTGACCATCGACAGGATCGACCCTGCCGACCCGATCCGCCGCATCACCGTGGTGCGCGAGGATCGCGCCGGGCTTCTGGACGCCGGCCAGATCTTCAACCCCGATTTCCTGACCCGGATGCACGGGGTGAAGATGCTGCGCTTCATGGACTGGATGGCCACCAACGGCTCGCCTCTGGTGTCGGCCGACCAGTTGCCCCAGGTGGCGGATTACACCTGGGCGCGGGTGGGCGTGCCGATGGCGGCGATGGTGGCGCTGGCGAACGAGCTCCAGGCCGATGCCTGGTTCAATGTGCCTCACAAGGCCGACGACGGGCTGGCAAGGGCGCTGGCCGAGGCGGCGCGCGATGGGATGGCGCCGGGGCGCCGGGCATGGGTGGAGTATTCCAACGAGGTCTGGAACTGGGGGTTTGAACAGGCGCATTGGGCCGATGAGCAGGGCAAGTCGCGGTGGGGTGATGCCGACAAGGCGGTCTGGATGCAGTTCTATGGCCACCGCGCTGCCGAGATCGCCGACATCTGGGCCGATGTCTTTGGCGCCGAGGCGCCGGACCGGCTGGTGCGGGTGATCACCACGCAGACCGGCTGGAAGGGGCTGGAAGAAGCCCTCCTGACCTCTCCGCCCTCGGTGGCCGAGGGCCGGCCGATGCCGGCCACGCGCTTTGATGCCTATGCCGTGACCGGCTACTTCGGCGGCTCGCTCGGGTCCGACGCCGGCGCGGCGCTGGTGAAGGGCTGGATGGAGCAGACGGGGTCGGGGCCGGGCGATTATGGTGCGGCGCTGCAGCTGGCGTCCCAGGAGCTGCGGGACGGGTCCTTGTCAGGGTCGGAGGATGGCAGCCTGAAGGGGTTGCGCGACCTGTTTGCCTATCAGGCGCAGGTGGCTTCGGCCTATGGGCTGGACCTTGTGATGTACGAGGGCGGAAGCCATGCCGCAGCCGCTCCGGCGCTGAACGACGACATGGCGCTGAACGGCTTCCTTTCGGCGCTGAATTACTCGCCCGAGATGGGGGCGCTTTACGAGGAGCTTCTGGTCGACTGGGCGCGGGTCAGCGCGGCGCCCTTCGCGGCCTACAACGACATTGCCGCCCCGTCGAAATGGGGAGGCTGGGGCGCGCTGCGGCATCTGGCGGACGAGAACCCGCGGTGGCAGGCGCTGGCGAAAGGCTGCGGCGGGTGCTGAGCGTGATCGTCCCGGCCTCGAACGAGGAGGCGCTGATCGGGCGGTGCCTGCGGGCCTTGTTCGGCTCGGACCCCGCGGGCGTACCGGTCGAGGCGGTGGTGGTGGCCAATGGTTGCCGCGACCGGACAGCGGCGGCGGCGGCGGAACTGGCCGGGGAGGCGGCGGCGGCGGGCTGGGGCCTGACCGTGCTGGACCTCGCACAGGGCGGCAAGCCGGGCGCCTTGAACGCGGGGGATGGCGCGGCGCGCGGGGAGTGGCGGGTCTATCTGGATGCAGATGTGGTGGTGAGCCCGGGCCTGATGCGGGCACTGGTGGAGGTGCTGGGGCGTGAGGGGGCGGCCTATGCCTCTGGCACGCCGGTCATTCCGCGGCCCGAGACGGCGGTGACGCGGGCCTATGCGCGGTTCTGGCAGCGGTTGCCCTTTGCGCGGAGCGTGGCGCCGGGGTACGGGCTGTTTGCGGTCAACGCCGTGGGGCGGGCGCGGTGGGGGGCGTTTCCGGCGATCATTTCGGACGATACCTTTGTCCGGATGCAGTTCCTGCCGGGGGAGCGGGTGCAGGTGGGGCCGACCTATGACTGGCCGATGATCGAGGGATTCGCGGCGCTGGTGCGGGTGCGGCGGCGGCAGGATGCCGGGGTGGCCGAGATCGCGCGGCTGTGGCCGGGGCTGATGGACCGGGAGGGCAAGGCGCGGCTGACCTTGCCCGACCTGGCCGGGCTGGCACTGCGGGACCCGGTGGGGTTCGCGGTCTATGGGGCGGTGTCGCTGGCGGTCCGGCTGGGGCGGTCGCGGGGGTGGGAGCGGGGGCGGTGAGCTTGACTGGAACCCCCCATCTGCTAGGCACCGCGGGGGGGCCCGTAGCTCAATGGTCAGAGCTGAGCGCTCATAACGCTTAGGTTGGGGGTTCAAGTCCCTCCGGGCCTACCATCCCGCACCACTGCCGGAGAGGCGTCCGAGCTCGGACGCTTGCTCGACCCGTTCAAAATCAATGGGTTGCGCGTGCGCATTAACCTGGACTTCATGATTTGGGCGTCGCGGCCTGTTCCTCGGCGAAGAGGGACCAGACCGCGAAGAACAGGGCCGCGATCATGGGGCCGAGGACGAAGCCGTTGGCCCCGGCCACCGACAGCCCGCCCAGGGTCGAGATCAGCACGACATAATCGGGCAGGCGCAGGTCGCGCCCCACGAGGGCGGGGCGCAGGAGATTGTCGACCACGCTGATCACCAGCGTCCCGTAGGCAAGCAGGATGAGGCCCTTGGTCACGTCTCCGCCAAGCAGGAGGATGACGCCGAAGGGGAACCAGACGAGCGCGGCACCGACCACCGGCAGGAGCGCCAGGAGCATCATCGCGAAACCCCAGAGCAGGGCGGGGTCGATGCCAAGGAGCCAGAAGATCACGCCGCCCAGGACGCCCTGCACGATGGCGATGATGACATTGCCCTTGATCGTGGCGCGCACGACCGAGGCGAAGCGGTCGATGATGCGGGCGGTGTGATCCGGGCTGAGCGGGCTGCAGCGGCGGATGGCGGCCATGATCGCCGGGCCGTCGCGGAACAGGAAGAACAGCGTGTAGAGCATGACGCCGAGGTTGATGGTCAGTTGCAGCGTGCCCTGTCCGACCTGGAGCGACAGGCGGGTGGCCGTGTTGGCGATTTCGCCGATCACCGTGGCGACCATCTCGCGCAGTTGTCCCGGCCCTTCGATCCCGAAGCGGGTCAGGGTGTCCGTGACGAACAGGGGCAGGGCGTTCCACAGGGACTGGACCGCGGCGGCCGGGTCGAGGGCAACACCGGTGCCAGCGCCAGTACCTGTTCCGGTTGCACCGTGACTGACGGAAAGCTCTGCCAGCAGGGATTGCAGCATGACGGCGGCGGGAATGAGGACGATGAAGATGCAGGTCAGAAGGCTGAGGGCGGCGGCGAGCGTCTTGCGGCCTCCGGTCGCGGAAAGAAGGCGCAGGAACAGCGGGCGGAACAGGATCGAGAAGATCACGGCCCAGAGGACGCCGCCGAAATAGGGCAGGACCAGCCAGACAAGGCCCGCGGAAATCAGCACGACGAGCAGGATGAAGCTGCTGGTCTCGATCAGGGATCTGGTCATGTTGCCTTGCGCCTTTTCGGCCGGTGTGCCGTGCCGGGTGAGCATGACAGGAACCGGGAGGGGCGGGGAGGCCCTTCGCGCGTAACGCCGGCATGACATTTGCAGGACGGGCGCCGCGCCGTCTTGCCGCGCGGGCGGGGGTTCGGTGATAAGGCTGCGTGACCTGCCCCCAGGCTTGCCTGAACCGGGCTTGCCGGAACAGGGGCCGCGCTGATGGAGACCCGGATGCCCCTGCCGTTTCGTGGCCTGATCGTTGCCCTGTCGGTTTCGGCCTTCATGCTGGCGGGCTGTTCGCGCCCGCCGGACATCGTGGGCGTGGAAAATGCGGCAGTGCCAGTCGAATCGGTGCCCGGCAGTTCGCGCGAGAAGCTGTATATCCTGAGCACGCGGCAGGCGTCGGAAGTGGTGGGGGCGCTGTATTCCGCAACCCGCGCGCCGGAGTTGGGGATGGCCTCGGTCGAGGTGAGCATTCCGCCGAACCATGTGACGGGCCAGCTGGAGCGGCCCAAACGGTTGCCGCCCGATCCGCGCAAGGAATTCGCCATCGTCGATCCGGTGATCTACACGACCGAACGCGACTTCATTTCGCAACTGGATGCCGCGCTGGCGAAGCGACCCAAGGGGCAGCGCGAGATTCTGCTGTTTGTCCATGGCTACAACACCACGACGAGCGATGCGGTGTTGCGGCTGGCGCAGTTCGTCAAGGACAGCGGGTTCAAGGGAGTGCCGGTGCTGTTCACCTGGGCCTCGGCGGCGCGGGTGCCGCGCTATGTCTATGACCTGAATTCGGCGCTGGTGGCGCGGTCGCAGCTGAAGGAGTTGTCGTCGATCCTGTCGCGGACCAACGCCGAGAGGGTGAGCATCCTGGCCCATTCGATGGGCACGTTCCTGACCATGGAGGGGCTGGTGGATGCGCAGCTTTCGGGCCGGCTGGGGCGCGGCAAGACAATCGACACGGTGATCCTGGCCTCGCCCGACATTGACGTGGATCTGTTCCGCACGCAGGTGGCCATTCTGCCGCCCGAGTTCCGCAAGAAGATTCACGTCCTGGTTTCGGAAGGCGATTATGCGCTGCGGGTGTCGCGCGTGGTGGCGGGCGGGGTGCCGCGGGTGGGCGCGATTCATGCCGAGGCGCTGGAGGGGCTGGGCATCACCGTGGTGGACCTGACCGAAGTGGCCGATGCGCCGGCGAACAGCCATGACAAGTTCGCGGATTCGCCCGAAGTGGTGGAGCTGATCGCGCTGGGGCTGAATTCTTCGCCCGGTCTGGGCGGTGCGGGAACGCCGGGGCTGGACCAGATTCTGGCGAATGTGCCGATCCGCATCTTCGGCAACTGAGCCGGTGCGGGTGGTTGCCGGGCCGGGGATGTCATGCAAGTATCTTGAACATCGAATGTGAGGAGGGTGCGATGACGGTGACGCTGAAGGATTTGATGGCGGCGGCAAATGCGGTGGTGCCGCGGATTTCTGCGGCCGAGGCGCAAGAGAAGGTGGCGGCGGGCGCGCTGCTTCTGGACATCCGCGACGCGCCGGAGATCGACAAGATGGGCCGGGCCGAGGGGTCGCACCACATTCCGCGCGGGATGCTGGAGTTCCGGGCTGATCCGGAGTCTCCCTATGCCGATCCGCAGTTGCGGCGGGATCGCCCCGTCGTTCTGCATTGCGCGAGCGGGGGGCGCGCGGCACTGGCGGGCAAGCTGTTGCTGGACATGGGATACACCGAGGTCTGGAACCTGGGCGGGTTCAAGGACTGGAAAGAGGGTGGCGGCGCCGTGGTGGAGCCGGTCGATCCGGGGATGTGAGCGGGCCGGGTGCTTGCGCCCGGTTGGCCGATCAGGAAACATCGCTTCTGTCGGTAGCGGAGCGAGAGCCATGACATCCCTGAAGCTGCGCATCCTGTTCGACGGGGCGATGCTGGGGCCCGGCAAGGCCGAGCTTCTGGAGCGGATCGGCGAGACCGGTTCCATTTCCGCCGCGGGGCGGCAGATGGAGATGAGCTACAAGCGCGCCTGGATGCTGGTGGAAGAGATGAACGCGGCCTTTGCCGAGCCGCTGGTGGCCTCGGTCCGTGGCGGGTCGGGCGGCGGCGGGGCGCGGCTGACCGAGGCCGGGGCCGAGGTGTTGCGGCTGTACCGCGAGGTGGTTCAGGTCGCCGAGGGGGCGGCGGCGGGGCCGGTGGCGGCGCTGGAACGGATGCTGCGGGCGAAGGGCTAGGCGCTATATCTGGCGGAAAATAACGCTTGCCAGGGTGGGCGTGGCCGGCTGATATGTCTGGCGGAATATAACGCCTGGAGGCATCCGATGATCCGCCGTCTTGCCCTTGCCGCCGTGATGGGCCTTGGCCTTTCTGCACCCGCCATGGCGGAGGAGGTGGTGGTCTTTGCCGCCGCCTCGCTGAAGACCGCGCTGGACGAGGTGGCGGCAGAGTTCCAGGCCGCGACCGGGAATACGGTGACGATCAGCTACGCCGGGTCGAACGCGCTGGCCAAGCAGATCATCGAGGGTGCCCCGGCGGATATCTTCATCTCGGCCTCGGAGCCCTGGATGGACGAGGTAGAAAAGGCCGGGCTGGTTGTGCCGGGCACGCGCGCCGATCTGCTGGGCAATACGCTGGTGCTGGTGGCGCATGGCGCGGAGGCGGCGAAGGTCGAGATCGGGCCGGGGCTGGACCTGAAGGGGCTCCTGGGCGAGGGCAAGCTGTCGATGGCGATGGTGGATGCGGTGCCGGCGGGGCAGTACGGCAAGGAGGCGCTGGAGACGCTGGGGCTGTGGCCTTCGGTCGAGGGGGCGGTGGCGCAGTCGGAAAATGTGCGCGCGGCGCTGGCGCTGGTGGCGGCGGGCGAGGCGCCCTACGGCATCGTCTATGCCTCGGACGCGGTGGCGGAGGCGGGGGTGAGCGTGGTGGGGGTTTTCCCCGAGGACACGCACCGGCCCATCGTCTATCCGGCGGCGCTGCTGACCGGGGCGGCGGATGCGGCGGACCGGGCGTTTCTTGAGGCGTTGTCGTCCGGGGCGGCGGATGCGAAGTTCACCGCGCAGGGGTTTGCCGTTCTGAACTGAGCCAGCCCGGAAGGGGCGCATGGTCGAGGCACTGACAGCGGAGGAATGGCGTGCGGTGGCATTGTCGCTGCGCGTGTCGTTCTGGGCGACGGTGGTGAGCCTGCCCTTGGGGGTGTTCGTGGCCTTTGCGCTGGCGCGCTGGCGGTTCTGGGGGCGCGGGGTGCTGAACGGGCTGGTGCACCTGCCCTTGATCCTGCCGCCGGTAGTGACGGGCTATCTGCTGTTGGTGACCTTCGGGCGGAAGGGGTTTCTGGGGGAGCCGCTGGACCAGTGGTTCGGCATCGTCTTTGCCTTTCGCTGGACGGGGGCGGCGCTGGCGGCGGGGGTGATGGCCTTTCCGCTGATGGTGCGGGCGATCTGGCTGGCGATCGAGGCGGTGGACCCGAAGCTGGAAGAGGCGGCAGGCACGCTGGGGGCGCCGCGGATCTGGGTGTTTGCCACGGTGACGCTGCCGCTGATCCTGCCGGGGATCCTGACGGGGGCGATCCTGGCCTTTGCCAAGGCGATGGGCGAGTTCGGGGCGACGATCACCTTTGTCTCGAACATTCCCGGCCAGACCCAGACGCTGCCTTCGGCGATCTACACCTGGTTGCAGGTGCCGGGCGGAGAGGCGCAGGCGTTCCGGCTGGTGCTGATCTCGATCGCGGTGGCGATGACGGCGCTGGCGCTGGCGGAATGGGTCAGCCGGGCCGTGGCGCGAAGGATCGCGGGGCGATGACGCTGTCGGTTTCGGTGCGGCACGGATTCCCCGGCTTCACGCTGAACGCGGCTTTCGAGGCGCCGGCGGGGGTGACGGCGCTGTTCGGGCGGTCGGGATCGGGGAAATCCACGCTGGTCAATGCGGTGGCGGGGCTTCTGCGGCCGGACCGGGGGCGGATCGCGGTGGACGGGACCGTTTTGCTGGACACCGACGCGGGCATGGCGGTGCCGGTGCATCGCCGGCGCATGGGCTATGTGTTTCAGGACGGGCGGCTGTTTCCGCATCTGACGGTGCGGCAGAACCTGGGCTATGGGCGCTGGTTCGCGCCGAAGGGGCCGGGCGCGGATGTGGCGCGGATCGTCGATCTTCTGGGGATCGGCGCACTGATGGACCGGAGGCCGGGCGCGCTGTCCGGGGGAGAGAAGCAGCGGGTGGCCATCGGGCGGGCGATCCTGTCGAACCCCCGGCTTCTGTTGATGGACGAGCCCTTGGCCGCGCTGGACGAGGCGCGCAAGGCTGAGATCCTGCCCTATCTGGAGCGGCTGCGGGACGAGCTGCGGCTGCCCATCCTGTATGTGAGCCATTCGGTCGCCGAGGTGGCGCGGCTGGCCACGACCATCGTCCTGCTGGACGGGGGGAGGGTGGTGGCGGCCGGGCCGGCCTCCGAGGTGATGGCCGACCCGGCGACGGCGCCGGTGATGGGGCTGCGCGAGGCGGGGGCGATGATCCCGGCGCGGGTGGTGGCGCAGGAACCGGACGGGCTGACGCGACTGGAGACGGGCGGCGGCGCGCTGTGGTTGCCGCGGGTTCCGGCGCCGGAGGGAACGGTGCTGCGGCTGCGCATCCTGGCTCAGGACGTGATGCTGGCGGTGGAGCGGCCCACGGGCATTTCGGCGCTGAACATCCTTGAGGCACAGGTCGAGGAGATCAGGCGCGGCGAGGGGCCCGGGGCGATGGTCCTGCTGCGCGTGGGCGAGGACCGGCTGCTGGCGCGGATCACGCAGAGGTCGGTGATGGCGCTGGCGCTGGACCCGGGGCGGCCGGTCTTTGCCGTGCTGAAAGCGGTCTCGGTCGCGCAGGAGAGCATCGGCGGCACGGCGGGCTGAGACCCCGGAAAAATCCGGTGGCGGAAGGTTGTGGCAATCTTGCATCAGGCGGGGCGGGTTCCCATCTTGGTCCCGAGGCCGGGGGGACGTGCCTGATGAGGGCGTCCCGACACGGTGCTGGAAAGGGAGATTTGAACCGATGAACCTGGAAAAGTTCACGGAGCGGTCGCGCGGGTTCCTTCAGGCGGCGCAGACCATTGCCATGCGGGAAAGCCACCAGAGGCTTGCGCCCGAACATCTGCTGAAGGCGATCATGGATGACGATCAGGGGCTGGCCGCCAACCTGATCCGGCGTGCCGGGGGCGAACCCGCGCGCGTGACCGAGGCGGTCAACCTGGCGGTGGCCCGCCAGACGAAGGTTTCGGGCGATGCCCAGCCCTTCATGGACCCCGGTCTGGCCAAGGTGCTGGACGAGGCCGAGAAGGTGGCGAAGAAGGCGGGCGACAGTTTCGTTCCCGTCGAGCGGATCCTCATGGCGCTGGCCATGGTGCCTTCGAAGGCAAAGGACGCTCTGGATGCGGGCGCGGTTTCGGCGCAGAAGCTGAACGCCGCGATCAATGACATCCGCAAGGGCCGGACGGCGGACACCGCTTCGGCGGAAGAAGGCTATGACGCGCTGAAGAAGTATGCGCGCGACCTGACCGAGGCCGCCGAGCAGGGCAAGATCGACCCGATCATCGGCCGCGACGACGAAATTCGACGCGCCATGCAGGTGCTTTCGCGCCGGACGAAGAACAACCCGGTGCTGATCGGCGAGCCGGGCGTGGGCAAGACCGCGATCGCGGAGGGCCTGGCGCTGCGCATCGTGAACGGTGACGTGCCGGAGTCGCTCAAGGACAAGAAGCTGATGGCGCTGGACATGGGCGCCCTGATTGCCGGTGCGAAGTACCGCGGCGAGTTCGAGGAGCGTCTGAAGGCGGTTCTGAACGAGGTGACCTCGGCCGAAGGGCAGATCATCCTGTTCATCGACGAGATGCACACGCTGGTCGGTGCCGGCAAGGCGGATGGCGCAATGGACGCGGCCAACCTGATCAAGCCGGCGCTGGCGCGGGGTGAATTGCATTGCGTGGGCGCCACGACGCTGGACGAGTATCGCAAGCACGTAGAGAAGGACGCGGCGCTGGCTCGCAGGTTCCAGCCGGTGTTCGTGAGCGAGCCGACGGTGGAGGACACGATCAGCATCCTGCGCGGCATCAAGGAGAAGTACGAACTGCACCACGGCGTGCGGATTTCGGACTCGGCCCTTGTTGCGGCCGCGACGCTGTCGCACCGCTACATCACCGACCGCTTCCTGCCCGACAAGGCCATCGACCTGGTGGACGAGGCGGCTTCGCGTCTGCGCATGGAAGTGGATTCCAAGCCCGAGGAACTTGACCAGATCGACCGGCAGATCCTGCAGATGCAGATCGAGGCCGAGGCGCTGAAGAAGGAAGACGACGCGGCGTCCAAGGACCGGCTGGAGAAGCTGGAAAAGGATCTGGCCGAGGAGCTGGAGAAGTCGGCCGAGCTGACGGCCCGCTGGCAGGCAGAACGCGACAGCCTGGAGAAGGCGCGCGAGCTGAAGGAACAGCTGGACCGGGCCCGGGCGGAGCTTGAGCAGGCCAAGCGCGAAGGCGACTTCGGCAAGGCGGGCGAGCTGCAGTACGGGCGTATTCCGGCGCTGGAAAAGCAGTTGGCGGAATCGGAGAACCGCGAGGGCGGCGCCCTTGTGTCCGAGACCGTGCGGCCTGAGCAGGTGGCGGAAGTGGTGGAGCGGTGGACGGGCATCCCGACCAGCAAGATGCTGGAAGGCGAGCGCGAGAAGCTGCTGCATATGGAAGAGGAGCTGGGCAAGCGGGTGATCGGCCAGCGGTCGGCGGTGTCGGCGGTGGCCAATGCCGTGCGGCGCGCGCGGGCGGGCCTGAACGACGAGAACCGTCCGCTTGGGTCGTTCCTGTTCCTTGGCCCGACCGGCGTGGGCAAGACGGAGCTCACCAAGGCCGTGGCCGAGTACCTGTTCGACGACGAGAACGCGATGGTGCGGATCGACATGTCGGAGTTCATGGAAAAGCACGCGGTGTCGCGGCTGATCGGGGCGCCTCCCGGTTATGTGGGGTACGATGAAGGCGGTGTGCTGACCGAAGCCGTGCGGCGGCGGCCCTATCAGGTTGTGCTGTTCGACGAGGTCGAGAAGGCGCATCCGGAAGTGTTCAACGTGCTGTTGCAGGTGCTGGACGACGGCCGCCTGACCGATGGCCAGGGCCGGACCGTGGACTTCAAGCAGACGCTGATCGTGCTGACGTCGAACCTGGGGTCCTATGCGCTGAGCCAGCTGCCGGAAGGCGCGGATGCGTCCGAGGCGAAGCGCGAGGTGATGGAAGCGGTGCGCGGGCACTTCCGGCCCGAGTTCCTGAACCGGCTGGACGAGACGGTGATCTTCGACCGCCTGGCCCGGGCCGACATGGACGGCATCGTGACGATCCAGATGAAGCGGCTGGAAAAGCGGCTGGCGCAGCGCAAGATCACGCTGGAACTGGACCGCGACGCGAAGGCCTGGCTGGCGGACGAGGGCTACGACCCGGTCTATGGCGCACGGCCGCTGAAGCGGGTGATCCAGCGCGCGCTGCAGGATCCGCTTGCCGAGATGCTGCTGGCGGGCGACGTGATGGACGGGTCCACCATCCATGTCACGGTTGGCCCCGAGGGGCTGATCATCGGCGACCGCGTCGCGTCATCGCGGCGCGACCGGCCGGCGGCGGCGGTGGTGCACTGAGCATCGCGACAGGACGGGAAACGGGGGGCTTCGGCCCCCCGTTTTCGTTTCAGGCCGGGGCGGAATTACATCGCGTTGCATCTATATAGCGAATCGGCTATAAATATGGAAACCTGCGAGGACCCCATGCCGCTTGACCAGATCTTCATGGCCCTTGGTGACCCTACGCGCCTGGCCATCGTGACCCGTCTTCTGGAGGGCGAGGCGACGGTGGCACAGCTTTGCGCCCCGTTTGGCCTTCGCCAGCCCACGATCTCGCGCCACCTGCGCGTGCTGGAGGATGCGGGGCTGATCGTCTCGGGGCGCGAGGCGACGCGGCGGCCGCGCCGGCTGCGCCCGGAGGCGATTGCCGCGATAAGCGACTGGGTCGAGCCGTTCCGCAAGACCTGGGACGGACGGTTCGACCTGCTGGAGGCGCTTGCAGATACCGATCCCGAGTCCCGAAAGGCAGGACCATGACGACAACGACCGGTTTCACCCTTGACCACACCACCCATACCATCCGGCTGGAGCGCCGCGTCCGTGCGACACCTGATTGGCTCTTCCGGTCCTGGACCGATCCGGCGCGGCTGACTCTGTGGTGGGATCCCGCCGGCAGGCCGTTGGCGCGCTGCGATGTCGATTTGCGGGTCGGCGGCGGGCTGCACTTCGCCACCGCGGATCAGGCGGACCATCCGTTTACCGGCACCTATACGCGGATCGAGCCGCCTCACCGGCTGGAGTTCGAGGCGATGGGCGCGGCCGGTACGGTGACTTTTCAGCCTGAGGGCGAGATGACCGACATGCGGGTGGAGATCCGCTGCCGGTCGGCGGCGCATCTGGAGGATTTCCTGCGCTTTGGCGTGGCCGCGGGAACGGCCCGAACGGTCGACAACCTTGTTGGCCTGGCCGAAGCGGCGCGTGCCGCCTGAAAAGGCAGAAGGCAGGGGTTTCGGTGCGGGCGCCTGCCAGCGTTTCTGCCTTGGCCCCCTTTCGGTACGACGGAGGGTCCGACTAGGATGATGCGACATCACCTGGAAGGAATCGCCCGCATGTCTGCCCGTTCGCGTGTTGCCCTGCTGATGCTGTCGCTTGCACTGGCCTTGCCGGTTGCGGCGCGGGCGCAGGACGCGGTGCCGGCCTGTGCCAAGGCGGCGCTGCAGCAGCTGATCATCTTCGACAAGCTGCAGCAGGTGCAGCCGATCCGCGACAAGAAGGGTCGGACCGTGGGGACGGAAGTGCTGTTCCGCGGCAAGCTCTTGGGCAAGAAGGGCGACTACCGCTGCGTTCAGGTGGCGGCGACCGGCAAGGTGACAGTGGAGCCGTACCGGGCTGATGCCGGGCTGCCATCGGGCACGGTCAAGGCGGCCCAGTCCGCCTGCGTGAAGGCGGCCCAGGCGAAGAACCTGTCGGTGGGCAATATCGTCAGCACAACGGCGGCTGCTGGTGGCAAGCGCGCGCTGGTGGAGATGTCGGTCTTTGACAAGGCTGGCGCCAAGAGCGCCAGCTGCACTTATGACATCGCCTCGGGCAAGACCGCGCTGGATGTGAAGAAGCCAGCCACCCGCTGAGATCGTCAGGCGAAGAGGAAGTCGCGCGCCGTGAGGTCGTGGGCGTCAACGCTCCAGAGGCTGATGACATCGCCGCCGCCGAGGCGGATTTCGGTCAGGCCGAAACGGTCGACGATCCGGCCCGCGAGGTCGGCGAAATCGTCGAAGCCGGTTCCCGACAGGTCGATGCGGTCGGTGCCGGCCTTGAAATCGGTGACGATGTCGCGGCCGTCGCCGGTGGTGAAGACAAAGACATCGCGCCCGCCGCCGCCTTCCAGGATGTCATGGCCCGTGCCGCCGCCCAAGCGGTCGACGCCGTGGCCGCCGTAAAGGACATCCAGTCCGTCGCCACCCAGAAGCGTGTCATTGGCGCGGCCACCCGACAGCCGGTCGTTGCCCGCGCCGCCAAGGGCGAGGTCGTTGCCGGAGCCAGCGACGATGATGTCATTGCCGCCGTTGCCGTCGATCAGGTCGTTGCCGTCGTTGGTGCGCAGGATGTTGGCCGCGTCGTCGGCGATCACCAGTTCATCGCCGTTGGGGCCGCCAAAGCCGGGGATATCGACCGGCAGGAGAACGCCATTGATGACATGCACCACGCCGTTGGCAGCCTGGATGTCGGTGGTGACGAAGCCGGCGCTCTTGAAATCGGGGTCGGCGTCGATGAGGCGTCCGTTCTGCTGGCCGATGGTCGTGCCGAACAGGGTGTCGATGCTGGCGCTTGACAGTACTTGCGATGCCTGAAGGGATTCAGGCGCGACGTGATAGGTGAGGATGGATTGCAGGAGCGGCACCGGATCGCCGCCACCGGACAGGAGCGTCAGCGCATCGGCGATATAGGTGAAGGCGCCGGATTCGCCGTGCTGGTCGTAGCCCAGGGCCTCGGCCAGCCGGATGAAGGCGGCGTCGGTCGGGGCAAAGACGGTGAGGTCGGCGCTGGGGTCGTTCAGGGCGCCGGCGAGGCCGGCGGTGGTGACGGCCTGAAGCAGGATGTCGAAATCGCCACGGTTGGCATCGGGCGTGCCGCCGCTGGCCGCGACGATTTCCGTGATGGTGGGCGCGTCATTTCCGGCCAGATCGACGGGCAGCAGCACGCGGTCGATGGCGTGGATCACCCCATTGCTGGCGATCACGTCGGTCTGCACGAGCGAGGGGTCGATCAGGTCGGGTTCTGCATCCACCAGGGTGGGCAGGTCGGTGGTGATGGTGGCCCCGGTCAGAGTGGTGACCGAGCCCTGCGCGGCAATGTCGGCCGCAAGCTGGGTGCCGGCGCTGACATGATAGAGGAGCACCGTCCGCAGCGTCGCCGCATCCAGTGCGCTGGTGAGGAAGTTCGTGACGGCCGTGGCATTGGCCGGGTTTCCGGCAAAGCCGAGGTCCTTCGCCAGTTGGCCAAAGGCGGCATCGGTCGGGGCAAAGACGGTCAAATCCGAACTCGGGGCCGACAGGGTGGGAAGCAGGTTCGATCCGGGGATGGCCGAATCCACGAAGGTCAGCACATTCACGAGGATGTCGAAACGGTCGTCGGCAGCGGCAATCGCGGCGATCGAGGGCACGGCAGGCTCCATATGATGTGGGGGGGTGGTCCGGGCGCGCCCTGCGCAGGGCTTGCGTCAGCCGGAAAGCGAGCCGGGCGCCCGATGGGACGCCCGGTCGGTTGGTCTTACATCGGCGGCAGGATGACCGAGTCGATGACGTGGATCACGCCATTGGTGGCCGCGATGTCGGGGCCCGAGATGACGGCGCCGTTGACCTTGGGCCCGCCTTCCAGGGTGATGGTCACTTCACCACCCTGAACGGTCTTGGCCATCATGCCTTCGGTCAGGTCGGTGGACATCACCTTGCCCGGTACGACGTGGTAGGTGAGGATCGCCACCAGCTTGTCCTTGTTTTCCGGCTTCAGCAGGTCTTCCACCGTGCCCACGGGCAGAGCGGCAAAGGCCGCATCTGTGGGGGCGAACACGGTGAACGGGCCTTCGCCCTTCAGCGTTTCGACGAGGCCCGCTGCCTGAACGGCGGCGACCAGCGTGGTGAAGCTGCCCGCGGCAACCGCGGTGTCCACGATGTCCACTTCGGCGGCATGGGCCGGGACGGTAAGGAAGGTGGTGGCAGCGGCAAGCGCGAGGAAGGTTCTGCGGATCATCGGTCACTCCCGTATGTTGAGCCGTTTTGGCCCAATGGCTACGGCGGTGGGGTGTGGGGCGGATCAGGTTCAAATTTGGACGAAGCGACGTTGACCTGCGGCGATTTCGCGCCAAGCTGCGACCTTGCGCCGCGTCCAGTCACATTGGAGTGATCGGACGTCAGAAATCGTGACCGGCGCGCTGATGATTTTGCGGGGTCCGGGTGAAACTCCGCGCCAGCGGCAGGCGTATAAGGAGAAGCACAAGGATTGCATGTCGCAGGAGAAAAGCGATGACAGCACGCAATGGACGGCTCGGCTGGTCG